>CAMLBO010000005.1 GCA_946478305.1 uncultured Enterobacterales bacterium | reverse complement strand
ATTTGAATTTGAATTTGAATTTGAATTTGAATTTGAATTTGAATTTGAATTTGAATTTGAAAGCGTTCCCGGGCCGCACCCACCCAGTCAATCTACCTCTCCCTTAGTGCCTCATTCGCCTTATTAAACGGCTTAAGCAAATAATCCAACACAGATTTACTGCCGGTACTGATATCGACGGTGGCTATCATGCCGGGGAATATCGGGAACGTTTTGCCGGATTTATTCTTCAGATAACTGACGTTGGTACGGATATAGACACGGTAGTAGTAAATATCGCGCTTCACTTCGTCCTGAAGGGTGTCGGGAGAAATAGTAGTCACCACGCCGGGTAATCCGCCATAGATTGAGTAGTCGTAGGCGGTAATTTTCACCATTGCCGCTTGGCCCGGATGGATAAAGGCGACGTCACGCGGGGATATTTTCGCTTCCACCAGCATCTGATCATCAAGGGGGACCAGCGTCATCAGCTTGCCGTTAGGTGGGATCACCCCGCCCACGGTGGTCACTTCGATATCTTTCACAATCCCGCGCACCGGCGAGGTGAATTTCAGCCGGGTGAGAGAATCCTCGCGCCCCTGCGTCACCGAACGCTGCGCCTGAACTTCGGCGTTGGCTTTGGCCAACTCTTCACGGGCGCGGACATAATATTGCGTTTTAAGATCGGTGGCTTTGTTCTGCATCTCGTTGATCTGGCGCTGTAAACGCAGCACTTCAACATCACTGGCTGCGCCCTGTTTCACCAGCGGGCGGGTCATCGCCAGCTCGCGGGAGATGAGCGCCATGCCCTGCTCCAGCCCTTTAAGACCCCTTTCCAGGCTTTCGCGTCGTGACTGATAGAGCGCCGTTTCGGCCTTCACCAGCCCCGGTTCCTCATCCAGCTCGGCGGGGAAAACCAGCGGTGTACCGTTAACTTCCGCCTGCAGACGCGCGGCGGTCGCCATTGCGGCGCGCATACGCGACAAACTCTCCTGCACCCCTGACTCTGTTTTCGTACGGTCGAGCTGCGCCAGCACCTGGCCCCGTTCAACAATATCGCCCTCATGCACTTCCAGCTTATACAGAATGCCGCCCTCAAGGGACTGCACCACCTGCTCATGGGCCGATGGCACCACTTTCCCGGTACCGGTAGAGACTTCATCCAGCTTGAAGAACCAGGCCCAGCCCAGAAAACTGAGCAGCAGCGCAACGATCACCCATACCAGCAGGGTGGAGCGCGGCAGTTTAGGCTCAACCAGCCCACGGTTATTTTGAATGTGTCCGTTCATGCTTGGACCGCTCCCTGCGGGATAATCACCGGCCGTTTTGCTTTGGCAACCGGCGCTGAAGGTCTCTGGTGGAAATGCTTTTTGAGGATCTCTTCTTTCGGGCCATCGAGCACAATTTTGCCGCTATCCATCACGATAATGCGCTCAACCAGCTGCAACATCGCCAGACGGTGTGTTGCTACCACCAGCGTACGGTTGCCCATCCAGTGACGCAAATGTTCGATAATATGCTGCTCGGTTATTTCATCCAGCCAGGCGGTTGGCTCATCGAGTAACAAAATATTCGGCTGCATGATCAGGTTACGGGCCAGCAGCAGCGCCTGACGCTGGCCGCCGGACAATCCGTTGCCCCCCTCCATAATGGTGTAATTCAGGCCATTCTTCTGTTTCTGCACAAAGGCCAGTGCACCGCTGAGCACCAGTGCGCGGTGAATATCTTCGTCGCTGGCGTTAGGCATGCCCATCGTCAGGTTTTCGCGAATCGAGCCAAAAAACAGCCGCGCATTCTGGTTGAGCAGCGCCATATCACGACGGATATCCGCCGGGTCCAGCTGATTAATATTGATATTATCCAGCAGCACTTGCCCTTCCTGCGCCATCTGCATACCGGATAGCAGCTGCAACAGGGTAGATTTTCCCGCGCCGTTACGCCCCAGCACGGCAATCTTCTCGCCGGGTTTGATGTGCAAATTAGCGATCGTCAGATCGGCAATCTTCTCTTCTTCATCGTAATAGAACACCGCATTTTTCAGCTGATAGTGCCCGCGCAGCACGGCTTTATGCACCATCTTGCCATTTTCAGGTGTATCGAGCGGGCGCTGCATCAGCTCATCCAGCCCTTTGCGCGCCACCTTGGCCTGTTGCCAGCGCGACAGCACGCCGGAAATTTGTGCCAGCGGCGCAATGGTGCGCGAGGCCAGAATCGTGGTCCCGACCAGCGCCCCGGTGGTCATGTCACCGGCCATCACCAGATAGCAGCCCACCAGCAACACCACGGCATAGACAATCGACTGCACTTCCTGCGTCCAGGACATCAGCAAACTGGTCAGAAAACGCTGGCGCATACTGACATTCGCCGCCACGTCGTTACTGTTATTCCACTGGTTCTGGAAACGCTGTTCGGCACGCAACAGTTTAATGTCCTCGATGGACTCCACCGCTTCGACCAGCGTGGCGTTTCGCACCGCCGACTCCCGCATCCCTTCGTTGGACAATTTAGCCAGCGGGCGCTGAATCAGCAGCCCCGGAATGATCAGCAGCGGCAGCGCCAGCAACACCACAAACACCAGCGGGCCGCCAATCATCCACAGGATGAAGACAAACAGCAGGAAGAACGGCAGATCCGACAGTGCGCTGAGCGTGGTGGAGGTGATCAGATCACGTACCGACTCCAGCTCGCGGATCTGCGAAATAAAGGATCCGGTGGATTTGGATCGGGCGCTGTTTTTAATCCGCAGCGCGCGGCCAAAGACCCGGTCAGAAATGCGCAAGTCAGCGCGCTTGCCGATCACATCAGAGATATGTACCCGCACCATGCGCATAATAAATTCGAACAGAATCGCCAGCATCACGCCGCTGAACAGCACCCACAATGTCGGGATGGACTGTGAAGGCACTACGCGGTCATACACTTGCATAGAAAACAGCATTCCCGCCAGCGCCAACACGTTGGCCACCATAGAAGTCAACATGACGTCGCCATAGCGCCGCCAATCACGCAGCGCGATGCTCCAGAACCAGTCTTTCTTATAGGGTTTGATGTAATCATCCACCCGCGCATCGGGGATGGATTTCAGCGGCCGCAGGATAGCCAGCTGCTCAATGCGCGTCGCGAGCTGGTCAGCCGAGATCACCGTTTCCAGCCCGCGATCGCCGCTGAAGGCCACGCTGACATTGCCCTCGCCGTCCATGGTGCTCAGCACGCCAATCTGGCCCGAGCTAAACTGTGCGACCACCGGCAACCGCCACGGGTCGAGCTGTTGCGCGTCAAAACCAGTCATCACCAGTGCCATACCAAGCTGGCGGGCCATGTCTTCGAGCAACAGCGCCTGTTCGGTGTAGCTTTCCCAGCGCAAAGTGACGCGAACGTTCTCTTCTGAATAATCCAGACGATAGTGGCGGGCGACGGAGAGCATCGCCTCAAGCCAGGCTTCGCTGTTCATTGTCGGGCCGGGAGCCGTTTTTGGCTCCTGTGAAGAGGCGGCAATATTTTCAGCATCAGGCTGTGAGCTGATATTCATAATAATGACTTCCTGTGTAGTACAGAAAACAGTGCGTCAAAATAGCAACGGACGGCGTTTGCTATTTCAAATCCGGTAATGTGTCGGCGACGGCGGTATTAATTCCGCTGAGCGGTAAGAGATTATTGACGGCGGTGGCGTAATTCACGGCGGCGGTCCAGCCGTCATAATTGGCGCTGATCTGCGAAAATTCGGCCTGGAATACATCCTGCTCAACGCTTAACAGATCGTTAAGGCTGCGCGTGCTGAGCTTATATTCATTTTTGTAGACATCGCGGGTCTGACGGGCGCTGATAAATTGCTGACTGCCCGCCTGTTCACGGCCCCGCGCGCCATCCCAGTTGGCAAAGGCCACCGAGGCTTTTTGCAGGACATCCAGTTTGGATTGATCCACTGCCGAGGCCGACATTCTACGGTTGCCTTCCGCCTGATCGACCCGTGAAGAGACTGCGCCGCCCTGATATAACGGTGCCTGCACATTGAGTTGCAGCTGGTTATTCCAGTACGAGCTGTTGTTATTCTCATAACGGGTGCGATTACCCTGCAGGCTGAGCGTCGGCCAATATTGTGATTTGGCTTTCTCGACGCCGTAACGCGCCGCCTGCTGCTGGTTTTCAGCCATCAGCACCGTGGGAATGCGCGAATAATCGATGTTATCCAGCGCGACCGGCTGGTCGGTCAGCGAGTTGGGCATTGGCTGGTAACGGCTGGCCTGTACGCCGGTCAGTACTGCCAGCTGAGCGCGGGCCGTTTGCAACTGCGCCCTATAATCCTGCAACGTGGAGCGCATACCGGAGATTCGGGTTTCGGCCTGCAGCACGTCCGAGCGGGTACTCAGACCTGCATCTGCCCGCAGGCGCGCCATATTGCGCACACTTTCGAGGGAGCCGATGTTGCCCTGTACCGCTTTCACCAACGCTTCATAACGCTTCACTTGCACATAGGCCGTGGCGGTCTGTTCAGCCACCTCGTTGAGGGTGGCCATCAGCTTGAAACGGTAGCTATCGCGGGTGGCTTCCTGCTGTTTGATATTATTATTGGTCTTGCCAAAGTCATACACCAGTTGGGAGAGCGTCAGGCCATAGGAGGCTGAGTTATTCAGACTGTTACCAATATCATTCTGGGTCGAGCTGCCGGTATTTCCGCTAAGGCCAACCTGGGGATACCAGGCGCTTTGCGCCTCGCGGATCTGCGCCTGACCAATCCCGACCTGCGCCGCCTGTTGGGCGATACCTGGGTTACGGCCAAAGGCACGCAGCAGGCTCTCTTGTAAACTGAGGGTATCGACATCGTTAACTTTCGGTGCCTGCCCCCACTGAGGTAATGGAGCAGACAGTGCCGGAAACACGCAAAGCGTGACCATCAAGGCCGTAAGCCCGCCGGTGAAATAATTCAAAATCCGTTTCAACTGTATATTCCTGAGTAAATTCTTATCTTTTCGACGTAGGAATAATACTCAGCGTCTAAGCTTTATCCTATTCATCGACCGATGAATAGGAAGGCGTCCGCTTATTAATAGATTAATGAGGAAGGCATGCAGAATAATTACCCGATGTAGTAGGAAATTTCGTAACACTTAATTCCCATTATAGAAATTTTTGCCCATTTCGTTCTTCAGACGCGTCCTACAAGCAGGCAGGATGCGCCTGACTGAGAGTGCTTTCTTATTCGCATATATTCACTGCCATTAAACCCTCTGCGGATGAGAGCACTGTCATTATGAATAAAATCTATCGCGTTATCTGGAACAGCGCCCTGCGCTGCTTTATGGTCACCTCTGAACTGGCGACCGGTAAAACTAAGTCAAGTTCCGGCACTACCGCTGGCCTGCTGACCGCTGCCGCCTTGCTGGCCACCTTCTCCGCCACGGCGACGCCGAACGGTCAGTTGTCCATCAATGGCACCACTGCCACTTACGATGATTACCAAATCGCGACGTCAGCAGGCTCAAATTACGCTATTACAGTTAACAACGGCGGCGATCTGACCTACACCAATAATCAGGCCACCACCACAGGTTCCAGTGCTTATGCGGCACTGGTCCAGAACGGTTCCACGCTGACGCTGGATAACGTCTACCTCGGCACATTAGGTGGCAATACTCACGTACTTTATGCTGCCACTGGCTCTACCGTGAATGCCAATAACCTGCGTCTGATGGGCACAGGTACCGGCACCTACGGTATTAACCTGCTCGGTAACAGCGTGTTCAACGGTACTGACGTACAGATTCTAAGCACCGCGGCTGGTATTCTGGTCGCAGATTCCTGGCTGGATATTGACGGACTCAGCATCGTTACCAGTGGCGAAAACGGTTACGGTATTCGTTACACCGGTGCGACGGCCGGCGTGAATGTTCAACATGCCACCATGAGCACTGCGGGTTATGGCGCCAGCGGATTATTGGCGCAGGGCGGCAGCCTGACCGGTAATAACATCGTCCTTTCCACCGCAGGCGACAGCGCGCGCGGCGTTCTGGCTACGGGGGCAGATACCCAGCTAAATGCCGACACGTTGAGTATCACCACGCAGGGCACCAATAGCTATGGCATTCAAAATGCCGCGACCGGCAGCGGCGCGGTCACGGTTAACAACGCTACCATCAATACCTCCGGTTACGGTGGCAGTGCGATCTACGCACAAAGCGGGATCACCACGGCCAACAATGTGGCATTCACCACCACCGGCGACAGCGCCCGCGGCGTTCTGTTAACGAGCGTGGGTGCACAGGTGACCGTTAACGGCGGCAGTATCACCACCTCAGGTGCAGGGAGTAATGGCATTCAGGGAATGAACGGTACTATAGCCAATATCAGCAATATGGATCTGAACATCGGGGCCGTAGGAAGCGTTGGCTACAATGGCGCAACCGGGTTGTATTCCGGTGCAGGCGCGGTGATTAGCGCTGACAGCTTAAACATCAATGCCAACAGCTCCGCGATGTGGCTGGCGGGTGGCACTATTAATGCCAATAATATCAATATGGTACAAACTAATGGCCAATACAGCGCAGCCATCGGAGCGACCAGCAGCTCAACGCTGAACTTAACCAATGCCGAAATCTCTCTTGCTGCTGAGAAATCGCAGGGCGTTTACATTAATAATTCGACAGCCAACATTGACGGGCTGGGTATGACCGGAGCGCTGGGCGGCAACGGCATGACCATTACTGACGATGGCACCTTGATTGCAAAAAATATCGATCTTGCCATTAGTAACGTCAACGACGCACCAAATGCGGCGGTCCTGCTGAGCAATGGTACGGGGCTGAATACAGCGAGTTTCGAAGATTCACGTCTGGTCTACAACGGCGCAGAAGCGATTGGTGTGCAGTCCACTGGCGGCGTGCAAAACGCGACACTGAAAAATACGCAACTCTCCACGGATAACGTGGCGATCCAGGCTGATGTTGGTTCTTCACTGAACCTGACGGCAGACGGCTCGTCCATTATTGGCCAGAAATACCTGATGGTTGGGGGGCAGGCGAACGATGCCGGAGACACAGTAGGGAGCATGAACATCACGGCAACCCATGGTTCCCAGCTTAGAGGCGACGTCTCTATTGACCGCGACTTCACAGACAGCAGCACGATGGCATTGGACAACTCTCAATGGCAGGGCGCTTCTGCGGGTCTACAAACGCTGAACCTGAGCAACAACAGCCAGTGGATCATGACCGGCGACTCTAACGTTGGCGACCTGAACCTGAACGACAGTACCGTGGTGTTTAATCACGACACGGACAGCTTCAAAACCCTGACTGTCGATGGCGATTACAACAGCAACGGCGGTACGTTAGTCATGAACAGCGTGTTGTCTGATGACGGCTCATCGCACGACACATTACAGATCACCGGTAATACCTCCGGCGATACCAACGTAGTGATGAACAAAGCGGGCGGCAGCGGTGCACAGACAATTCAGGGCATCGAAGTGATCTCCATCGGCGGCGAATCTGACGGTGAATTTAAGCAGCAGGGACGTATTGTGGCCGGTGCTTATGATTACCACCTGATGCGCGGTACCGGCAGTGACACCAAAAACTGGTTCCTGATTAGCGATACCGATGCCGTCATCCCGGTCAACCCGGTTAAACCTGTAGACCCGGTGACCCCGGTTGATCCGGTGAGCCCAGTTGACCCGGTGAATCCCACTGACCCGGTTACTCCGACAGATCCTGTGGATCCTGTGAAACCTGTGGATCCGGTCAAGCAGGTTGAGATGATCACACGTCCGGAAGCGGGCAGCTATCTGGCGAACATGGCAGCGGCTAACAACATGTTTAACCTGCGCCTGCACGATCGCGGCGGTGAAACTCAGTATGTCGACGCGATTACCGGTGAGAAGAAAGTCACCAGCCTGTGGATGCGTAACGTCGGCGGCCACAACACCAGCACCGACAGCAGCGGTCAGCTGAAAACGCAGACCAACCGCTACGTACTGCAAATCGGCGGCGATCTCGGCAAGGTCTCCTTCGGCGGCAATGACAGCCTGCACTTTGGCACCGTGGCCGGCTATGGGAATGCACAAAGCAACACCGATTCCAAGGTCACCGGTTACCGCTCGAAGGGTCAGGTTAACGGCTACAGCCTCGGCGTGTACGGCACCTGGTACCAGAATGCCGAAGCCAAAACCGGCGCGTACGTTGATAGCTGGGCGCAGTACAACTGGTTTAATAACAGCGTAACAGGTGACGGTTTGCCGCAGGAAAACTATAAATCCAAAGGCATCAGCGCGTCTGTCGAAACGGGCTACAGCTGGAAAGTGGGTGAAGACAGTGCGAAAAATAGCTACTTCATCGAGCCTAATGCGCAGTTTGTTTGGGCCAACATCAAGGCGGATGACGTGACTGAAAACAACGGCACTCAGGTCAGCAGCCAGGGTAGCGGCAACATGCAGTCCCGCGTCGGCGTGCGTGCTTCGATGAAAACACACAGCGACAAGCAGCAGCCGGTATTCCAGCCGTACATTGAAGCCAACTGGATCAGCAACAGCCAGAACATGGGCGCAACGATGAACGATGTGAGCATTAAGCAGCGCGGCAGCAAAAACATTGCCGAAGTGCGTGCCGGTGTGGACGGTCAGCTGAGCCAGCGCGTGAACCTGTGGGGCAACGTTGGCCAGCAAATGGGCAGCGAAAGCTACCGTGATACCAGTGCCATAGTCGGTGTAAAAGTCAGCTTCTGATAAGCCGGCGGTTATAAAACAGCAAGGGCGCGATCCAGGGATTGCGCCCTTTTTATCGCGTGCGATGTAACGAATGTAACGGAGGTTTTTTACAGGAACATGTCTCGCAACTTATTGATTCAACTATTGTCAGCCGTTTATAACCTGTATTAACCTTTATCCGCTGCGTTAAATCGTAGTTCGGGAATTGCAGCTCGATTTTGGACACTGACGGACCCCTTTCCGACCTCAATCTGGAGCTGAACAATGAAAAAATCTGTTAATACCGACTGGCATCAAGCCGATATCATCGCTGCACTGCGCAAGAAAGGCACCACGTTGGCCGCAGCCTCCCGCGCGGCCGGTTTGTCCTCTTCAACGCTGGCGAATGCCCTTTCCCGCCCGTGGCCAAAAGGCGAAATGCTGATCGCTCAGGCAATAGGTATTCCACCCGCACAGATCTGGCCGAGCCGCTATTTTGATCAGCAGGGAGAAGCTATCCCGAAAGTAATAAGACAGGCGCGGAATTGACCGGTTTTATTTTTACTCATTAAAAATCATTAATTATTTCGCACTGACATTAGAAAGGTTACCCGGTTTATATAAACACGCGGCCACCTTATTTTTAATAACTCACACATCAATCTACTATCTCTGCGAAATATCCGATGCAAAACCGGCTGTTTTATAAGACATTTCTTCTTTAAATCAAGAACGGTCTCAAAGTTAGCACATTGCATTTTATTTAATAAATATCTTTTGATTGCCCTTATTATTGCCCCTATACTCCGCGATGTTTTTTATTGCGCAAGTTAGACTCATATTAAGGGATTACATGTTAAAGAAATTATTTGCCGAATTCTTCGGTACGTTCTGGCTGGTATTTGGCGGCTGCGGCAGCGCGGTGTTAGCGGCGGCGTATCCGCAATTGGGCATTGGGTTTGCGGGCGTTGCATTGGCGTTCGGTTTAACGGTGCTGACCATGGCTTACGCCGTCGGCCATATTTCCGGTGGACACTTTAACCCAGCGGTCACCTTTGGGCTGTTCGCCGGTGGTCGTTTTGCGGCAAAAGACATCGTGCCTTATGTCATCGCGCAGGTCATTGGCGGGATTGCGGCGGCGGCAGTGCTGTACCTCGTGGCGAGCGGTAAAACTGGATTTGACGCAACGACCAGCGGTTTCGCTTCCAATGGTTACGGCGAGCATTCTCCGAATGGCTACGCACTGGGTGCAGCCATGGTGATCGAGTTCGTACTGAGCGCCTTCTTCCTGATTGTTATTCATGGTGCGACGGATAAAAAAGCCCCGGCAGGTTTTGCCCCGTTGGCGATTGGCCTGGCATTGACCCTGATCCATCTGATCAGTATTCCTGTCACCAACACCTCCGTGAACCCGGCGCGCAGTACCGCCGTGGCGCTGTTCCAGGGAACCTGGGCTCTGCAGCAATTGTGGATGTTCTGGCTGATGCCGATCCTTGGCGGCATCGTGGGTGGTCTGGTCTACCGCTTCCTGCTGGAAAACAAAAAAGCAGTCTAAGAACGACAGTTTTACCCTCCTTGTGGGTGATTCCCCGACCGCGCTCCTGCGCGGTTTTTTATATTTCCCCATAACCCCATCGTGCAGTGATCTTAGCCCGCCATCACCTTATTACGTCCGGAAGTTTTTGCGCGATACAGCGCGTCATCCATGCGTTTAAACAGGCTGGCAGAGTCTTCGTCAGACTGATGCTGGGCAACACCAATGCTCACCGTCAGTTGTTGTTGATTGGGCTGAAAAAGTTGCTGTATGCCCTCCCGCAAGGACTCCGCCACGTGCAGTGCGCCCTGCAAATTCGTCAGCGGCAGCAGGATGACAAACTCCTCACCGCCCCAGCGGAATACCGTATCACTGTCGCGAACACCGGCCTCGAGCGCTCTGGCCAGCGAGACCAGCACTTCGTCCCCCTTATAATGACCATGCTGATCGTTAATGGCTTTGAAGTGATCGGCATCGACCAGCATCAGGCTGAAGTCCTGAGCAAAATATTGGTTTTTGGTATGCGCGCGCTCAACCAGCTGTAAAAACTGACGCCGGTTGCCGAGACCGGTCAACGCATCGCGCAGCGCAGCATGTTCCAGCTCCTGTTCGAGACGTTTCTGTTCGGTAATGTCATGAATAATGCACAGCATCAGGCGAATACCGTCCAGCTCCACCGGACCGGCGTAGGTCTGCACATGACGTAAATTGCCATCAGCCAGTTTATGAATGAAGTTGAGCGGTTTGTGGCCCCCCGGTAATCTGGCTATTTCATGCATCACCGGCAGGACATCGCGGCCCATCGCATTGATCTCCCAGGTGTGCTTCTGGCACATCTCCTTGCGGGAGTAGCCATAAAAATGGGTCGCGGCCAGATTGGCATCTACAATAAGCCCTTCTGCGGCAGGGTTAATCAGCAGCATCGGCGCGGTATTGGTGTGGAACAAGCGCTCGTAAAAACCCCGTTCATCCCGACAATATTGCGTAGGGCAATGCATATCCTGGCACGGACTGGCCAGCGGCATGACCACACCCGAGGCATTAATTCCTTCGAAAATAATCGCGGTTTCCTGCGTGCCAGAGGGCATCAGGGAAAGATGGCAACTCAACGGAAAGGCGTTGCCCTCACGCTGAACGGTCCAGATCTCAACGATTTGTTCATCCTTGAGTAAAGCCGGCAGATAGGACTCCAGCGACTGCTGGGCATGCGCAGAATACTGACCGTTACGCAGTTGCGCTAACCGGTCGTGGCCAGCTAACGTGTAGGCTGCCGTATTGGCGAAAAGGATTTCCTGGTTCTTTGGCGAGACAACCCAAACCGGGGTGCTCAAAATATTCAACGCGTCGAGTTGGGCTTGCAGCATAGGCGATCCCGATCACTGTTTGGTAAAACCACAATACAACGATTTCCCGCGAACTCACTGATTTTCTACCGTCACCCTATGCGCCGGTAACGCGCGAATACCTCACTTCTGCCGGCGCTGCCATTCATCAGCGACATCTCCCAGCGTTTTAGCCATCCCGTTACGGATCCATGCCATAAAGTCGCGGTCGAATTTGAAAGCGGTCCCACACTGTTCAATCATAAAGCGGCGGACATTCTGAGTATTTTTATAGTTTTCATTCACCGGCGTTGTCCGCGTGAGTGAAGCACTGTGCCAGTCGAAGGCCATAGGTCTCTCCTTTAATCAAGTGGCTACAGGTTTTAGCGTCACGGACATGCTATATGGGTCTCTGAGTGAGATCACCTCTGTGATATGAATATCATGGTTTCAGTATGAAATTCATACTATTTATTACCTGACATCATAAAGAATTAAGAAAAGTACAATTATTCTTTTTGTAGAATTTATTAAACCAATCATTTTTATTGTTTACTTATATATATTTCATTAAAGCATTGTATGACTCTCTACATTGGGAAACTGGTTTCAATTGCGTTTAAGGTGATAACGTTAACATTCTGGCAATGGATAGCGTGGATTGGAGATGAACGATGACACACAGTACGTATATGAAGAGTATCGGTATATTTATGTGGCTGGGAAATATAAATATTGACCCCTGAGAGAGTTTAAAACGATCAAGATTAAAAGGATATGTACTCCATGACGAACACATCATTTGTTTGTTTCAGCAGGAACGCATCACTTTTTGTATCTATTAATCATCCTAAATTGATTAGTTTAATCTATTGAGTATCGAAGATAGTTTCTTCATGAAATTTGTTACCATTTCGGTAAATGAACGAAAATTCCTATTGTTTAATGTTAAAAAGCCAAAGTGAGGCAGGGAAATCATAGTGTGCAGTTATCCGCTCTTAGAAAGATCTTAGTAATGAGCATGTAATATGTAAACTTCACCTACCTGAATATTTGTTTCTGGATAAAACTGAGCTGGATATATTTCAGAACCTGATGTTATTCCCGCCTTGCTATTCTGCCAAATGGTTGATAGAAATCACTCCTTGGCAGCAGGTGAATGCTAAAAAAATGGATTGAAAGTATGCGGGCGTATGGAAATGTATTGTTTTCTTTTTATTGTGATGACCTGTTTTTCAAAAAAGGATTATGTGAATTATTAGATGGGGTTTATTCAGTATCAAACTCTAAAGATAACATTAAAAGTAATATCAAGCGTGGTGTTGTCGATGATTATTATTGGATAGATATCGTTGTATTATCATCAAAAAGTATTTTTGAGAAGTTACCAAAACAGGAAAGATCATTTGGCGATGATAGCCATGGCGTGATTGTATTCTGCTCTGAGAACATGACGCATGTTGTTAAAGGAGTGAATGGTTATGAGAATGCAATATTTTTCACAGATAAATTAAATGTATTAGAAGTTAAAAGAGTCTTCACCAATATTATCTTTGGTGGCAGCGCGCGCCGGAGAGAAATTTTTGAAAAGACCAAGTTCGGTCACCTGACGGATAGAGAACGATTGGTCTCAGAGCTTTTGAAAAAAGGCATGAGCCAAAAACAAATAAGCCAACTGACTGGAATTAATGTTAAAACCGTGAGCTCACACTTACGCTCAGCAATGTCTAAGTACAATGTCAGTAACCTCTTAGAATATCGGGTAAAACTCTTATATATTAATGAGGTGAGTTGTAGTTAGCCCCAGTCTCCTGTAGAGAATTTCTTATTTCATAGCAAGCAATCACCACCTATGCACCAGGTGGTGATTGCTTTATGAGGAGGTAACACGTCAACACGTCAACACACCGGGTTAACAGCCGTTGCCAGGTGATTATCAACTCCTCTTCTGCAAATATTCACGTTCCCTTGCCTGTCATTGAATAACATTATCTCTGCACGGCCATTACCTTCGTTTAGCCTGATGGCTGGCCGAAATAAGCGCGTTATCTAAAGCCCCCCACTCCTCCGCTGTCGCATATAACGCCTGTCTCAATTATTTACAAAACTTTACGATAATATTTTATCTAAATACAGACGAATTTTCCTACAACCATTTATTTAAGCGCCCGCGATTTATCCTAATTAATCATTATCACCGAAAACTGAGAGACAGGTTATAGGCATACTGCACCCTCTCCAGCTTGGAATTATCTTAAAAACGTCAACCCATCCGACTTCTATTATATAAGAATATCCTGAGATGCTCTTCATTCTATCTCAAAACAGCTCTCTGGCACCGGATTGCCATCAATTTTGACGCAAGGTATTATCTTTTCACTCTCACGATTCAGCTGTATTTCTCTTGTATTCCACCCATGTTCTTTATGGACATACATTTGAATACGACAGGAAATATTGAGAGTTAGCATTAGTATGAAATTTGAATCTCAATGACGAATAAAGGGAAGTTTTCTATGCCTACTTTTATGTTTAAGACAGCACCAGTTGCCTTGTTATTACTGGCAGCTGCTGGCACAGCTCATGCTGTAAATAATGCCCAGATTACTATCACCGCAAATGTTGTTGCCGCAACCTGTGATGTTTCCCTCTCTACCAATAACTTAGATCTGGGTAACTTCACGCCTTCACAATTTACTACTGTCGCTGTACCGGTCACCGCCAGCGTGAAGAAGTTTACTGTGGGTATTAATAACTGTGAAACGCCAAAAGCGGCTTCTGACACTGCCAGCCTGGTGGTATCTGGCCAAGCATTAGGTGGGTACGAGAATATGTTCAACAGCACCGGGACTAACACAGGCATTATGCTCAGCCAGACGGCTACGCCAAGCACATATATTAAAAATGGCGACAAAATCCTGCTCGCTACCGCGGCAAGCAGTGAACCTTCAGCAGCAGATCTCAATGGTAAAACATTAAGCTTACAGGCAGGGTTGGCGTCAACATCCAGCACCGCAGATATTGGTGCTGTAAATGCACCGGTGCTGTTCAGCTTTGCTTATAACTAATTACTGAGCATTTTTCAAATAATTAAAATGCCACCATATTGATATTCAAGCGGGTTGTAACGGCTCGCTTATTATTCTGGAGTTAGGTATGACACGCTCTATTTGCTACTACTCTGCGGTCGCGGTACTACTTTTATCGTCAACAGTAGCTCGGGCTGATGGATTTGGTATCAACGCAACGCGCCTTATCTATCCTGAGAATGAAAAAAGCATTAGCGTTACCCTGCGTAATACCATGAAAAATAGTCCCTATCTGGTACAGGCTAGCGTTAGCACCGAACAGAGCAAGGTTGTCGCAGCCCCTTTTGTCGTGACGCCACCCTTATTTAGATTAGAGCCGCAAAGCACAAACCAGATTCGTATTGCTTTTAAGGGAAGCGCGCTCCCTCGGGATCGAGAATCCGTGTTCTATTTTAATGCCACCGGCATCCCAGCCAGCTCTTCATCCGGGAGTGAACAACAAACGGCGGGCGTACGCGGCATGGCTCAGTTTGGTGTCGGCAACATCATTAAGCTATTTTTCCGTCCCAATGGCTTAAAGATGACATCAGACGAAGCACAGAAAAATCTCAGTTTTTCTAAAGTGGCTAATGGCCTGAAAATATCGAATACATCTCCCTACTTTGTCAGCTTTGCCAGTTTACAGGTTGCAGGAAAAAGGATGGCTCTTGATACCCCGGAACAAAAAATGATTGCTCCATTTAGCAGCCATATCTATCCGATATCAGCGAAAGCCGGAAATATATCCTGGCAGACGATTAATGATGTTGGAGGAATCGATGCGCATACTGGACGTTTTTAAAAAAACGGGGATATTTCTTTTCGTCTTTATCCCCTCGGCCTTCTGTATACCCTCGGCTTTAGCCATTACGTTAAACTTCTCGGCGATACTGGCAGATCCGACTTGTACAATCAGTCTTGATAAAAATGTTCTCTCATTAGGCGACGTTTCAGGTTCACAGTTAAAGGCGAATAAAATTGTTGCGGCTCAACCCTTTCAACTGAACATTCAGAATTGTATTTCGATCAGCGGGAGCGCCGCCTATTCTATTTTAGTGTCAGGCTCCGGGAGTCTTCAGGACGGGAAATGGTTATTTAAAAACAGCGACGGGACTGAAAATGGCGCCGGGATCGTGCTGGTTCAGAGTAATACGCTACCCGATTATTCAAATTCAGAGCTCAGCGATGGGAGCGCTGTTGCGATTGGGGGGGCAGGAGTCACACCCGCGGATCAAAGCTTAACGTTTTATGCAGGCCTGAGTTGTGGAAGTGATAATGGGTGCACAACGGTGACGTTTGGAACGGTATCCGCAACCGTCATGTTTGATCTCGTGTATCGATGAGCAGAGAAGTATGGCCAAAATTATACACATAATATTAATTGCCACCCTTCTGTTATGTATTAGTGAAAATGTAAGCGCACAACAGGACGGTATTAGTCTCGGGCAAACCCGGGTTATTTTTCCTGAGGGCGAAAAGGCGCAAGCACTGACGGTTTATAATCGTGGTACGAAAAGTTACCTCATTCAAACCCGCGTTTATAGCGATAAAGCGTTGCGGCAAGCCGCTCCCTTTATCGCCACGCCTCCGCTCTCTTTACTCAAAGGAGATAGTCAGCAAATTTTACGGCTGGTAAAACAAGACGGAATACTGCCTTCAGACAGAGAGTCTGTGTTTTATTTGGCGGTTTTGGCCATACCATCCCATGACAAAAATGAAAACCAGGATGATGGAAATGCCAAGGTATCGATGGGGTTTCGGTTTGTTGTGAAGTTGTTTTATCGTCCTGCCAATATAGCGCCTGCACCCAATAAGGATGGGTGTAACCTGAAAATAACAGGGGATAGCGAAGGATATGTGATAAGCAACCCGACTCCTTACTATCAGACATTAGGACGTCTTTCCGTAAACAACAGAGATGTAAGTCTTAATGATATTCCATCAATGATAAGTCCCTTGAATCATCAGCAATATCATTTTAAGGAACAGGTCCACAAAGTTAAATGGAATATCATTGATGACTATGGTGGATTTTCAAACGTTTGCGAAAAAATAATCGATTAATCTATTGGTTAACTATGATGAAATTTTCTTTACTTCGATTTTTATCGATAACATTCCTTTTATCTTGCCTGAGCCTATTTGGGCTGGCTAATGCCTACGCTGAGTCACAGGGTAAAGGTATTTCATTTTATGTCCTGCGTGTTATTTATCCGCAGGATGAAAAGAAAGGCGTTACGCTGAAAGCGGAAAATAAAACCGATGCCCCTTATCTGGTTCAGTCATTTATTCAGCCTGTGGATATGAACACCGGCGATGTTGATCTGAATTACAGTGGCAAGCCTTTGATGCCATTTATTGTTACGCCTCCGCTTACACGACTAGAGCCGCAACAAACATTGGATTTACGTATTCGCCGCAATGACCAACCTCTTCCGGCCGATCGCGAATCTGTTTTTTATATTTCGATGAGAGCCATTCCTGCTCAGGATAAATCATTGAAGAATGATCAACTCGTGATGACTGTGCTGACGAATATGAAACTCTTTTATCGCCCGGAAGGACTGAAAAAAAGAGCGGTAGCTGACATGGCCGATAAACTTAAATTTGAGTTTGATGATAATACTCTGATTGCTAAAAATCCGACGCCTTATTGGTTAACATTTTCCATGCTGAAAATTGGCAATACGCCTTTAGATAAAGCGGCGCTGCGTATGATGGTTCCTCCTTTTGGAGAACAGCGATATTCCCTCTCGGGTCGAGAGAAGGAGGATATATCCTGGCAGTTGATCGATGAAGACGGGTGGAATACCCCGACCAAGGTTCAATCGGTACTGCACAGCCAATAATCATATTAATAACAAGTCATACTGGACATTGTAATAATGAATAAAAGCTATCTGCATTTTGCTTTATCACCAACCTTTATAGGCTTGGTGATGTCTTCTGGAATATTTTCAGCCGATGCGCGAGATTACTTTGATCCTAATTTGTTAGCACTTAACGGCGGGAATTCCGAAGTTGCAGATTTGAGCGCATTTGAGCAACCAGGGCAAGTTCCCCCGGGTATATATTTGGTTAACGTATATATCAACCAAAATGATTATGGGCAGCATAGTATTGAGTTTAAAACTGGGGACAAAGGGAGAATATACCCAGAGTTAACCCCTGCATTTTTGGATAAAATGGGCGTTAATCTTAATGCAATCCCCAAGATAACGAAATTACCGAAGGACCAACCTATCGGCGATGTGCAGGATATTATTGCTGATTCAACGGTGAAATTTGATTTTCCGCAGCAGAGACTTGATATCAGTATACCGCAAATAGCCATGCAGCCGAAGGCAAGAGGCTATGTCGATCCCAGCCTTTGGAGTGAAGGCGTGCCCGCTTTTCTGATGAATTATACGTTAAATGGCGGTAGGAATTGGCAATCAGGCCAGGACGTCTCTTCAGGCAGTGAACAGACCAATTTATTCGCTAACCTCAGTGGCGGATTAAATTGGGATGCATGGCGTCTGCGCAGCGATATGACCTATACCTATAACGACAATAAAACGAAAGGTTATGGTTCTGCGAATGAACAGAAAACGCGTTTTAATAACATCTATTTGCAGCGCGACTTGCAGGCTTTACGCTCAGAGTTTTTAGTGGGCGAGAGCAATGCAGGTAACGAGGTCTTCGATAGCATTCCGTTTAAAGGAGTCAAAATTAACTCCAGTGAGGATATGCTGCCTACCAGCCTGAGAGGCTTCGCCCCGCTCATTACCGGTATTGCGCAGAGTAATGCCCGAGTCACCGTGACTCAAAATGGCAATGTTGTCTATCAGACGTTTGTGCCACCGGGTCCCTTTCGCATTGACGATCTCTATCAGACGGGCCAGGGCGGGGATCTGACGGTAAAAATTACGGAGGCTGATGGAAGCGTACGGACACAAACCGTAGCATTCTCCTCTTTGCCTTTAATGCAACGCCCGGGCGGCTTTAAATATGAGGTCACGACAGGACGTTATAATGGCGGGATCACGGTCAGTTCCAGAGAAACAGATTTTGTTCTTGCCACATTAATCTATGGCCTTCCCTCGGACATTACCTTGTATGGCGGCAGCCTGTTGGCCAAAGATTATACCTCTTTTGTTTTCGGCAGTGGCCTGTCGCTGGGTGCGTTCGGTGCAGTATCTGCCGATGTCACGACGTCTAAAACACAATTTCAGAGTCAGGATTCCAGTAAGAGTGGGAATTCGTACCGCGTTCGTTATTCCAAGAGTTTATTGGAAACAGGTACTTCCGTTGATTTAACCGCCTATCGCTATTCAACGAAAAATTATTATAGCTTTGCTGATTATAATAATGCCGGTTATCAGCTTAATGATGACCAGGTGCCCTGGGCCATGGGCAGGCAGCGCTCAAATTTCCAGGTGCGCTTAAGTCAACAGTTGGGGGACTACGGCGCCCTCTATTTTTCTGGCTCACGAAATGACTATTGGGAAAATGACCAGGTTAATAATACGCTTTCTGCCGGTTATACCAGCAGGTTCAAAGGCGTGAACTATAGCTTTGCCTATTCGATTGACCGCATTAAAGGGGACGGTAATTGGCCTCAAAACCGTCAGCTCTCTTTTAACATGCAAGTTCCGTTGAGTCTGTTCAGCCACGCTTCGCTGGCAAACCAAAGTTATGCCAGTTACCAGATGACGCATAATAATCAGGGTCAGGTACAACAGCAGGCTGGAATAAACGGTACGGCCCTGGACGATCGCCTCTCCTATAACGTCATGCAGGGTTGGTCGAACACGAAAAATAATAATAATAGCAGCACGCTCAATCTTGGATATCAGGGTAGCCAGGGTTCTGCCAACGTGGGCTATGGGTATAGTAATCAATATCGATCACTGAACATGAGTGCGAATGGTGGAGTGGTAGTCCATCCCCATGGTGTCACATTCAGTCAGACTCTCGGAAGTTCTGTGGCTATTGTCGAGGCACCTGAGGCGGCAGGCACCCGCGTTATGAGTGGTAATGTCGAGACGAATTCACGCGGTTACGCCGTCGTCCCGTATTTATCCAATTATCAGCGTAATACGATCGGCCTTAACCCTGCCACACTGCCTGATGATGTCGATATTACCAAGTCCAGTCTGGATGTATATCCGACGAAAGGGGCTGTCGTGATGGCAAAATTTGCCACTCGCATTGGTTCTCAGGCGCTTATTACGCTGAGCAAGGAAGGGACGTATTTGCCATTTGGTACTTTAGTCAGCGTGGATGGTGATGCGGGAGATAATAACACCGGAATCGTTGGGGATGCAGGTCAGGTATATTTGAGTGGCTTATCCGAGTCAGGACATTTGACGGCCAAATGGGGACAGAGTAAATCTCAACAATGTCTGGCGAGTTATAATCTTAAAGGGCACCCTGCGCCTTCAAAAAATAACCCGGTCAGAACGCTAAGTGTGCAATGTGAAAAGAATTAATGTCGCGCTGGTTGCGTGACATTGAAATATATAACACTGGAATAACGTATTATGAAAAATAAATCATTTTCTTTTCTTACGCTGAGCTTAGCGCTAATGACGCCATTATATTGTGCGGCAGATGCGGTTATCATTGGCAAAGGAACAGGCGTATTATGGGAAGGTCTGCCATTTAATGTCACGCTAAGTGGTTCTATGACCCACTCTTCATTAGGCCTACAATATGGTTTGATGAATATTGCCGACAAGAACACTCAATGCATGTCATCATCCGATCTGACCACGATTGGCGGCTATAAAGCATTAAAAATAGCCCCTGGCGTTGGGCTTATTCCCAGAGCGACGGGCCAGGCGACTTACACCGCCTATGACGGCTCGGTAAAAAGTTTTACAGGAACCATAGGCTTACCTGAAACCCGGGGTGGGGACAGTGGAGAGCTGACCTCTCCAACAGGCTACGACTGGTGTTTGCCGCCCAGCATGACATCAGCGAATAATTTTTATAGCCCCACGGGTAACCGCGTCGTCAACATTTCAGGAACATGGGCCTTAGTGGCAGATGGTACTCAAACATCATCGACTGTGGGCCTACCCACCATGTATGCCTCGAGCTTCTCTGTGCTGAAAAACGGGGACCGGTTTCAATCAATTTTACCCACCAGTATGAGTTTACGGATAAGTACATTGGAGTGTTCAGGCAATACACCTACCGTCATCAACTTTGGCACGGTAGGCCGCAACTTAACGGCAAATACTGAACTCAGCAAACAAACTAATTCATTCAATGTTTCATGCACGCAAATCTCACCCTTGATTTCAGCCAATGTCGCGGTTCAATTCCGACCATTAACCAGCTTATATGGGGGGGCTAAAAATCGGCTAGCATTAGCGCAGGGAGGAGGCTACATCACGGGAGAGATCCCTGGAGTCACAGACAGTGGAAAATGCGATGGAGCCTCAGGCATTAATTTTAATAATGAAGCCATCAATATTGGAGAAATGCCTATGCAATTTACAAAAACGTTCAGTAATCAAATAATTTGGCGTTTATGCTCTGGCGGAAACACTCTCCCTACTGGCTCAGTATCCGCATCCACGGAAATGCTGGTCACCTTCAATTAATATAATGCCGTGTCGTTTTCAATAAGGCGGCATGGTGGACTTTCTAAGCGCCTGGCACCGCCGCGTTGCTGGTGTGCCAGGAGCTAAAGCGATGCTTCATGTCCAGACAAGGAAGCCAATGAGAATGTCTATTTCTGTGCACTCACTAAATCCTGTGCGCATGCCCATGCCGAACTCCACGCCCACTGGAAGTTGTAACCTCCTAACCAGCCGGTGACGTCTACCACTTCGCCGATGAAATACAGACCGGGGACTTTGGCCGCCGCCATCGTTTTCGAAGAAAGCTCTTTGGTATCGACGCCACCCAGTGTCACTTCTGCGGTGCGGTAGCCTTCGGTGCCGTTCGGTTGTACCTGCCAGTTTTGCAGTTGCTCTACCAGTTCCGCTTGCTGCGGTGCGTTGAGCTGCTTCAGCGTGACGTCCGGCAGTTGGCCGAGCGTTTGCAAACACTCCACCAGCCGTTTCGGCAGTTGCATCGCCAGCGTATTCTTGAGGCTTTGGTTCGGATGCTGCTGGCGCTGTGAGTCCAAAAACCCCGCCAGGTCAAGTTCAGGAAGTAAGTTAACGCTCACAAACTCACCGGGATGCCAGTAGCTGGAAAGCTGTAAAACCGCCGGACCCGACATGCCCCGATGCGTAAACAAGATACTTTCGCGAAATACCGTGCCATCTTCGGCGGTCAGCACGGAGGGAACGGAAACACCGGATAACGTCTGAATGTGATCAAGCAGGGGTTTATGCAGAGTAAAGGGCACCAGACCGGCACGGGTCGGCAAAACGTTCAGGCCAAACTGCTCTGCCAGGCGATATCCCCACGGTGAAGCACCCAGGCCCGGCATCGATAATCCTCCGCTCGCCACCACAAGTGAGTGAGTACTTACAGTTGAGCCATTCACCTTGATTTCAAAGCCAGTTTCCGTTTTCATCACCTCGGATATTTCGCTGCGCAGGCGTATATCGACGTTGCCTTTGGCACATTCGCTTTCCAGCATCGTCACAATTTGCTGCGCGGAGTCATCACAAAACAGCTGCCCGAGAGTTTTCTCATGCCAGGCGATGCCATGGCGGTTTACCATCTCGATAAAATCCCACTGGGTATAACGCGCCAGTGCGGATTTGCAGAAATGCGGGTTTTGAGAAAGGTAAGCAGCCGGTTCGGCATACAGATTAGTGAAGTTACAGCGTCCGCCGCCGGACATCAGAATTTTTCGGCCAATCTTCTTGCCGTTATCCAGCAGCACCACCCGACGGCCGCCCTGGCCCGCCATCGCCGCGCAAAACAGACCGGCCGCACCTGCACCAACAACCACTACATCAATCTGTTCCACATCGGCCTCACTTTTCTCTCATTTTCAGCTACGTTATATAAATAGCAGGGGCGAAAATCTCACCGAAACCCGCTACGGGCGGCGATTGTAAGATGCTGGCAGACATGAAGCCAGTCAGTAAATGCAAGCTAATGCCAAAGTAAGCAAATGTTTCATCGCAAATCAGCCAACAACCTATTGATTAAAAAAAGATTAATGATGAGCGAGATAAACTGAGAGCGGTTTGTCACCAAAAAAAAGTCATATTTTCCTTTTACCGTCCCCCTGTTCTCGCAGATAATGCGCGGCGTTCATGACCACTAACTGGCGTAACAAATATGCTGCATTTATTTGCCGGGTTAGATATCCACACCGGCTCGTTATTGATTCTCGCGTTACTGTTTGTGCTGTTCTACGAAGCCATCAATGGCTTTCACGACACAGCTAACGCAGTAGCTACTGTCATCTATACCCGTGCAATGCGCTCGCAATTAGCGGTCGTTATGGCTGGGGTATTTAACTTCCTTGGCGTTATTCTCGGCGGTTTGAGCGTGGCCTATGCCATCGTTCACCTTCTGCCAACTGACCTTTTACTCAATGTCGGATCTGCGCACGGCTTAGCGATGGTCTTCTCCATGCTACTGGCCGCGATCATCTGGAACCTGGGAACCTGGTACTTCGGCCTGCCCGCGTCCAGCTCTCATACCCTTATCGGGGCCATTATCGGCGTTGGCCTGACGAATGCGTTAGTCACCCACAGCTCGGTTGTTGATGCGCTAAACATTCCGAAAATGATCGGTATTTTTGCGTCATTGATCATCTCCCCACTGGTCGGGATGATTATGGCCGGTGCCATGATTTTCGTGCTGCGCCGCTACTGGAGTGGGACCAAAAAACACGCGCGTATTCACCTGACGCCTGCTGAGCGTGAAAAGAAAGACGGTAAGAAAAAGCCGCCATTCTGGACCCGTATCGGTCTCATTCTGTCCGCGATTGGGGTCAGCTTCTCGCACGGCGCCAACGACGGTCAGAAAGGCATTGGCCTGATCATGCTGGTGTTGATTGGTGTGGCACCTGCCGGTTTTGTACTGAACATGAATGCTACCGGCTACGATATCACCCGTACCCGCGACGCCGTGACGCACCTGCAGCAGTTTTACCAGAACCATGAGAAAGCGCTGCCACACGTCGTCGCACTGACGCCGCTGGTGCAAACGCCGGAAGAGTCGAAAGCAGAAGCTGCGGATACACCGAAAGAAAAAGTGTTCCATTGCGATAGTTCTCACGCGCTGGACGCGATTGACCGCACCCAGGCGTTACTGGCTAATCTGCAATCCTACAGCGACCTTTCACCTGAGCAACGCAGCCATATGCGTCGCCTGTTGATGTGTGTTGCGGATACCGCAGATAAAGCCGCCAAGCTGGAAGAGACGACTCCGGCAGACAAACGCTTCCTTGGTGAACTGAAAAGCGACATTCTGCAAACCGTAGAATACGCTCCTCTGTGGATCATTATCGCGGTTGCTCTGGCGCTGGCGCTGGGTACTATGATTGGCTGGAAGCGCGTTGCGACCACCATCGGTGAGAAGATTGGTAAGAAAGGGATGACTTACGCACAAGGCCTGTCGGCGCAGCTAACCGCGGCGGTATCGATTGGTGTCGCCAGTTATACCGGGATGCCGGTCTCCACGACCCACGTGCTCTCGTCTGCGGTTGCCGGCACCATGCTGGTAGACGGTGGCGGTGTGCAGAGCAAAACGGTGAAAAGCATCGCCATGGCATGGATTTTAACCCTGCCGGTGTCGATTGTTCTTTCCGGCGTGCTGTACTGGATCGCACTGAAATTTGTCTGAGTCTGTGAGTTGTTGATGTAAAAAAGGCGGCTGTTCGCAAGAACAAGCCGCCTTTTTATTGCTTTGGTTATTAAAAACGTTATCCATAGAATACCCAAAGTAATTGGAGTTGTAGCAAGGCAGCAAACAAATGAATCCCGATGAGCTTACTCAAGTAAGTGATTCGGGTGAATGAGTGCCGCTAACGCCGCTGCAGCTTCAAGTACGCAGGGTATTTCAATACCAAATCAACATCGCCATCATGCTGATCAGTATCAGACCCACCAGTGCCGTCGTCAGGACAAACTGGCCGCGTACCCGTTCGCAACGGCGTATAAACTCGGGGTCATGGTGATCGTTATAACGTTGGGCATAGATGTAACGTACCAATCTGATCTGCTTGCTGGGTTGTCCGTGTGCCGTGAAAAACCCTCCACCATCGACATACTGATACAGCAAAGGATCACATCCGCGTAACACCACCAGCAATGCCCGCAAGGAAGAGTAGTAACGCAGCATATTCACTACGCAGACAAAACATAAAGCCCAAAACAGCGCAACGGGACTGATCATAATTCCCCCTCAAGACGAATGTGCCACGCGCAGTGCCGCCTTTAAATAACGCCTGCCCGCGACTTCGCCCTACCGCCTAAGACATCTCACCCCCCGGGTAAACTTGCACCCGCCCACCCTGTCGTCACAAAAAATACCAGAGACGCCTGGCGCACAACGCCGGTCCCTTAATATTCAGTGTAGGAAACGAAATAAAAAAGGGGAGTGCATCTTCATATTATTTACGTCTATGGAATTGCGTCAGAGCCACTTTTTGCAAACGAGGAGACAAGCTTGATTTATCAGGGCGTTTTAGCGCTATACTAAAAACATGAAACTTGCATGAT
Source organism: uncultured Enterobacterales bacterium (assembly GCA_946478305.1). Classification (GTDB taxonomy): domain Bacteria; phylum Pseudomonadota; class Gammaproteobacteria; order Enterobacterales; family Enterobacteriaceae; genus Ewingella. The sequence continues at coordinate 71,048 of CAMLBO010000005.1, read as the reverse complement.
GCTGATATTGCTATTAACTGACTTATGGAAGGAGTTTTCTTATGTCTTACAAACACATACTTATTGCGGTTGATCTGTCCCCTGAGAGCAAAGTGCTGGTTGAGAAAGCGGTTTCTATGGCGCGCCCGTATAACGCCAAAGTGTCTTTGATCCATGTAGACGTAAATTACTCCGATTTATATACCGGTCTGATTGATGTCAACCTGGGCGACATGCAGAAGCGTATTTCTGAAGAAACCCACCATGCGCTGAATGAACTTTCACAAAATGCCGGTTACCCGATATCAGAAACCCTGAGTGGCAGCGGTGATTTAGCCCAGGTATTGGTTGATGCCATTAATAAATACAGCGTCGATTTAGTGCTCTGTGGCCACCATCAGGATTTCTGGAGCAAGCTGATGTCTTCAGCCCGCCAGCTGATCAACACCGTTCATATCGACATGCTGATCGTGCCTTTACGTGATGAAGAAGACGAAGCCGCTGCCGAATAGTTTCTCAAAAACAGCGGTAAAAAGGAGATGCCCCGGCGTCTCCTTTTTTGCTTTGTATCAATGTAATTTGCTTTAAACATTCATAAAACTAATGATTCCCCTATACAAGGAAGGGAATTTATTTTATAGCTAAGGAAGGTATCTCTCAGGCAAAAAGGAACTGTCAGACGTCATGGCGACATACGATATCGACACCATTGCGCAGCTCTGCGGCGTACACCCCATCACCCTGCGCACCTGGCAGCGCCATGGATTACTTAAACCTCATCGCACGCCTCAGGGTCAGCGCTTCTACAGCGACGACGATCTGGCGCAGATTCATGTGATCCTCGACTGGGTTAACCGCGGTGTACCGCTGGGGCAGATCCGCAGCAGGATCCATGGCGAAATGAGTGAATGTCCGAACGGCTGGAAGGAAATTCAGGCCGAAATTCTTACCCTTCTCGACTATTCCGACACCAGTAAATTACGCCGGGTTATCTGGCGCTGCGGCCGCGAATACCCGTCGGCCAATCTGGTCAATGATGTGCTGCGCCCCCTACGCCGCTTTCTGGCCTCCAGCAAACATCCGCTGATGAAGCAGCAACTCGGCCTGCTCGACAGCACCATCATCGAATACACGGCGTTTATCCTCAACTCATCGCGCAAAAAAGGTTTAGCCAGCGTATTAATGCTGCCGATGCATATCCGCGATCCGCTGGAGATCTGGCTGGAAGCCATGTCACTGGCAGGCGAAGGTTTGCGGGTTGAGGTGATTTCGGCCGCTATTGCTGAGCCGGATTTATCACGCTTTAAGATGGAACACTATGTGATCTGGTCGGATAAACCGCTGAACGAGCGCCAGCAGGCGCTGTTCCATGGTTGGGAAGCGAAAGGCTTACCGGTGATGCTGGTCGGGAATGTGACACAGTTGCCAGCCGCAGTGGTGAAACGGCAACCGGCAACGCTGGATAAAACCCTGATAGAGAAACTGATTTATAACGGCGTATAGATATCGAAACGGTGACTTTTAGTGGGCAGCGCGGCCTGTGCGGCAATACCGGCCATCGGCGGCGCGTAGTCCGGGCGTTTAACCACAATCCGTTTGGTTGCCAGCCGGCGGGCCGGTTCAAGCAGACCATCGGCATCGTCATCCGGGCCGACTAATCCCTGAAACACCCGCATCTCTTTCTTTACCAGTGCACTTTTCTGCTTATGCGGATACATCGGGTCGAGATAGACCACCTCCGGCTTTGGCGTCAGATCCGCCAGCGCCGTAAGACTGGAAGCGTGGAGCAGCGTCATGCGTTCACGCAGCCAGGGGCCAATCTCTGCATCGCGATATCCGCGCGCCAATCCGTCATCGAGCAGCGCAGCAACGACCGGATTACGCTCCAGCATTCGTACATGACAACCGAGTGACGCCAGCACAAATGCATCACGGCCTAATCCTGCCGTGGCATCCACTACGTTGGGCCGGTAACTGCCTTTAATGCCGACCGCCTTGGCTACCGCTTCACCACGGCCACCGCCAAATTTACGCCGGTGCGCCATGGTGCCGCCGACAAAGTCGACATAAATCGCACCCAGTTTTGGCTCGTCGCGCTTATGCAACTCAAGACGTTCAGGCGTCAGCACCAGCGCCATAATGGCATCGGGGTCTGACGTCAAATTCCAGCGTTCGGCCAGAATAGATAAGGCGCCTTCATCGGCGCCTTCTTCACAAATTAAACAGACACTCACGGGGTGACGTTTCCTCAGGCTGGCTCTTTCGTGCCGCTCTCTTTAATGCCGTAATGACGCAGCATAGCATCCAGCTGAGGTTCACGACCACGGAAGCGTTTGAACAGCTCCATGGGCTCTTCCGAACCGCCGCGCGACAGAATGTTGTCGAGGAACGACTGGCCGGTCTGACGGTTGAAGATCCCCTCCTCCTCGAAGCGGGAATAGGCATCGGCAGAGAGCACTTCCGCCCACAGATAGCTGTAGTAACCCGCTGCATAACCGCCAGCAAAGATATGGCTGAATGCATGTGGGAAGCGGCCCCAGGCGGGAGAAGGCACCACGGCAACCTGTTTTTTGATCTCCGCCAGCGTCTGCAGAATCTGTGCGCCTTTGGCCGGGTCGTACTCGGCGTGCATGCGGAAATCAAACAGTCCGAACTCCAGCTGACGCAGAATAAACAGCGCCGCCTGATAGTTTTTGGCTGCCAGCATTTTATCCAGCATCGCTTTTGGCAGTGGTTCACCGGTTTCGAAATGGCCGGAGATGAACGCCAGTGCCTCAGGTTCCCAGCACCAGTTTTCCATAAACTGGCTTGGCAGCTCGACGGCATCCCACGGCACACCGTTGATACCGGCGACGCCTGCGGTGTCGATTTTAGTCAGCATATGGTGCAGACCGTGGCCAAATTCATGGAACAGGGTGGTGACTTCATTGTGGGTAAACAACGCGGGCTTATTGCCAACCGGGCCGTTGAAATTACAGACCAGGTAAGCCACCGGTTTTTGCACTTCACCGTCGGCTTTACGCAGACTGCCTGCGCAGTCGTTCATCCATGCCCCACCGCGCTTGTGCTCACGGGCGTACAAATCGAGATAGAAGCTGCCGCGCAGATCGCCCGCTTCATCGAACAGGTCGAAGAAACGCACGTCTTTGTGCCAGGTATCTACATCGGTACGCTCTTTAGCGGTAATGCCATAAATACGTTTTACCACCTCGAACAGACCGTCAATCGCGCGCTGCTCCGGGAAGTAAGGACGCAGCTGCTCGTCATTGATCGAGAACAGATGCTGTTTCTGTTTTTCACCGTAGAAAGGCAGATCCCAGGCTTCCATTTCGTCTACGCCGTAATGCTCTTTGGCAAAGGCGCGCAGCTGAGCCAGCTCTTGCTCGGCCTGCGGGCGGGCACGTTTGGCGAGGTCATTAAGGAAGTCGATCACCTGTGACGGTTTCTCCGCCATTTTGGTGGCCAGCGACATGTCGGCGAAAGAGGCAAAACCCAGCAGTTCGGCCAGCTCGTGGCGCAGGGCCAGCTCTTCGGCCATCACTTCACTGTTGTCCCACTTACCGGCATTCGGCCCCTGATCCGACGCACGGGTCACGAACGCACGGTACATCTCTTCGCGCAATTCACGGTTTTCACCGTAGGTCATCACGGGCAGATAACTTGGGATATCCAGCGTCAGCAGCCAGCCATCCTGCTCTTTCGATTCGGCCAGCGCGTTGGCAGCAGCCAGTGCGCTTTCCGGTAATCCTTTCAAATCATTAACGTCAGTGATCAACTTGCTCCAGCCCATGGTGGCGTCGAGCACATTATTGCTGTACGTCGAACCCAGTTCAGACAGGCGGGCGGAGATCTCACCGTAGCGTTTTTGTTTTTCCGGCGGCAAACCGATACCCGACAATTCGAAGTCGCGCAGCGCGTTATCCACAGCTTTCTTCTGCGCCAGCGTCAGTTTGTCAAAGTTCGCGCCCTCTTTCAGGTCGCGGTAGGCTTGGTAGAGGCCCGCATGTTGACCAACCCAGGTGCTGAATTCGGAAATAATCGGCAGGCACTGTTCGTAGGCTTCACGCAGCTCCGGGCTGTTTTTTACCGCATTCAGATGCCCAACTGGCGACCAGATACGGCTCAGGCGATCATCGCTTTCGGCCAGCGGCTGACAAAGTGTCTCCCAGCTGTATGGGCCGGACTGCGCCACCACCTTTTCCACGGTCTGGCGGCACGCTTCAATGGCAGACTGTATGGCTGGAACAATATGTTCGGGGCGAATCGCAGAAAACGGTGGCAGGGTAAAAGGTTGCAGGAGCGGATTGGTTGAAGCTGTAGTCATAGGGAGATCCTGTTGTTTTGTGCATGTTGCGCGTGGCGCTGGCTTCGGCTCTTCGCGCAACACACCGTGAATTCAGTTTATTTTCTAAATGACCTAACTTCTAACATGAGGTCAGTTCCGATAGAAATCAATGCCCGGAGGCAGTCTGGCGGTTTCAAACCGTAACGAAAATTATAGCGAGGCCTTGAATATGCGTATTCACGCTAACGATTCAGGCAGGTTAGGATGAACAACGACAAATAAAAACACCGCATAAGGATGGATTGATGAAAGCCAAAAAAATCAGCTTTTGGATGGGCGGTATACTTGCCCTGGGTTTAACCAGCCAGATTGCGTTCGCGCAGGAGACACTGATTTTTGTCCGCCACGGTGAAAAACCCGCCAGCAGCAGCGGGCAGTTGACCTGCAAAGGGCTGAACCGCGCGCTGGCGCTGCCGGGCGTTTTACTGCCGCGTTATGGCAATCCTGATTTTATTTTTGCCGCAGGTCCGAAAGAGCAGAAACTCGGTAATTCATTGCGACCGCTGTCGACCATCATGCCCACAGCGGTACGCCTGAATATGCAGATCAATATTCAGTACCATGCGGATGATGTCGAGGGGGTTACCAAAGCGCTGCTGAGCGAAAAATATCAGAACGCGCGCGTTTTCGTCGCGTGGGAACACAAAAATCTGGATAAAATCGTCAAGCAGATTGTGAAAGAAAACGGCGGTGACCCGGCAATAGTGCCTGAATGGCCGGGCAAAGATTTCGATAGCATCTTTATTGTGACGCTGGATAAATCGGGGCCTGCGCCGAAAGTGGCCTTCAAAATCGAAACTGAAAACCTCAACGGCGTTTCTGAAACCTGCCCGAACGCGTGAAGGCCAGACCAGCCCCCTAAATGTCTGACAAGGCTTTTGCCTTTTTTACATCCAGACGGTTTATACTAAGCCGCATTAATGGCGTGCCGTTTTCAACGGCCGCCTGCTTCACGCGTCCAGTACAGTATAAAATTTCGGTAACCCACTGATTTTACTGTCTACATTCATTATTCGGAAACGTAAATCTATGCTGAGTTACCGTCACAGTTTTCACGCTGGCAACCATGCCGACGTCCTTAAACACACCGTTCAGAGCCTGATCATTGAATCTCTGAAAGAAAAAGAGAAACCTTTCCTCTATCTCGACACCCACGCCGGTGCCGGTCGTTACCTGCTGAGCGGCGAACACGCTGAACGCACGGGCGAATATATGGAAGGCATTGCGCGTATCTGGCAGCGCGAAGACCAGCCTGCGGAACTGGCGCCTTATATGTCAGTTATCAACTACTTCAACCGCAACGAGAACCTGCGTTATTACCCAGGCTCGCCGCTCATCGCGCGCCAGTTGCTGCGTGAAGATGACAAACTGCACATGACCGAGCTGCACCCGAGCGACTTCCCGTTGCTGCGCAGTGAGTTCCAGAAAGACAGCCGCGCGAAAGTGCTGCGTGAAGACGGTTATCAGCAGCTGAAAGCTCAGCTGCCGCCGCTCTCCCGCCGTGGTCTGATTTTGATGGACCCGCCGTATGAGCTGAAAACCGATTATCAGGACGTGGTGAAAGGTATTCAGGAAGGTTACAAACGCTTTGCCACCGGCACCTATGCGTTGTGGTATCCGGTGGTGATGCGTCAGCAGATTAAAAAGATGCTGCGCGACCTCGAAGCCACCGGCATCCGCCGTATTCTGCAAATTGAACTGGGCGTGCGCCCGGACAGCGACCAACGCGGCATGACGGCTTCAGGCATGATCGTGATAAACCCGCCGTGGAAGCTGGAACAGCAGATGAAAGCCGTACTGCCGTGGCTGCTGGAAACGCTGGTGCCATCAGGTACCGGACACACGACGGTCAAATGGGTCGTGCCTGAGTAACGCCTCCTTTCAGACATTCTACGATCCCCTGCTAAGACCTTTTCAAAAGGTCTTAGCTATCAAACCTATTGCAATCATTGATCCAATCTTTTCCACAACAGGCTAAACTCTTGGGCAATTATTCAGATTAGCGACGCCGGTATGGCGTTCTTCATTTTTCACAATTCATGGAAAATCCGATGACCAAACATTATGACTATCTGGCAATTGGCGGCGGCAGCGGCGGTATCGCATCAATCAACCGTGCGGCCATGTATGGGCAAAAATGTGCGCTGATCGAAGCGAAAGAGCTCGGTGGCACTTGTGTCAACGTGGGTTGTGTACCGAAAAAAGTGATGTGGCACGCGGCGCAAATCGCTGAAGCCATCCGTAATTACGGCCCGGATTACGGCTTTGACACCACCGTCAACAGCTTTAACTGGAAAACGTTGGTTGCCAACCGCACCGCGTACATCGACCGTATCCACACCTCTTACGATAACGTGCTGGGCAAAAACAAGGTTGATGTGATCAAAGGTTTCGCGCGTTTTGTTGACGATCATACCGTTGAAGTCAACGGCGAGAAGATCACGGCGGATCACATCCTGATCGCCACCGGCGGTCGCCCAAGCCACCCGAACATTCCGGGAGCGGAATACGGTATCGACTCCGATGGCTTCTTTGATCTGACCGACATGCCAAAACGCGTGGCGGTAGTCGGTGCCGGATATATCGCTGTAGAAATTGCCGGTGTGATGAACGCTCTGGGCGCGGAAACCCATCTGTTCGTGCGTAAACATGCCCCGCTGCGTACTTTCGACCCGTTAATCGTCGATACCCTGCTGGAAGTGATCAACACCGAAGGCCCGGCGCTGCACACAGAATCCATTCCGAAAGAAGTGGTGAAAAATGCCGACGGCAGCCTGACGCTGAAGCTGGAAAACGGTAAAGAGTTTGAGGTCGACAGCCTCGTGTGGGCGATTGGCCGCGAACCGGAAACCGACAATTTCAATCTGAAAGCGACCGGCGTGAAGACCAACGATAAAGGCTACATCGTCGTCGATAAGTTCCAGAACACCAGCGTAAAAGGCATCTACGCCGTCGGCGATAACACCGGCGCGGTTGAACTGACGCCAGTCGCCGTGGCGGCGGGACGTCGCCTGTCCGAGCGCCTGTTTAACAACAAGCCGGACGAACATCTGGATTACAGCAACATCGCCACCGTGGTCTTCAGCCACCCGCCAATCGGCACGGTCGGCCTGACTGAACCGCAGGCCATCGAGCAGTACGGCGCTGACAACGTGAAAGTTTACACATCGGCGTTTACCGCAATGTATACCGCCGTGACCAAACATCGCCAGCCGTGCCGCATGAAGCTGGTGTGTGTCGGTAAAGAAGAGAAGATCGTCGGCATCCACGGCATCGGCTACGGCATGGACGAAATGCTGCAAGGCTTCGCGGTTGCGGTCAAAATGGGCGCCACCAAGAAAGATTTCGACAACACCGTCGCCATTCACCCGACCGGTGCGGAAGAGTTCGTTACCATGAGATAAAAGGTGAAAGTATCCACTTGCACCTGACATAAAGACGAAAAAACTGGCTATAAAAAGCCAGTTTTTTTATGCCTGCTCTTCCCGGATGACTTTCCCGGAGTACATGAAGTTTGCCCAGCTATTTACTGTAAAGCGTCCAGAATGCGGTAAGCCGCTTCGACACGCGCAGGGTTAGGAAAACTTTTGTTCGCCAGCATTACGATGCCGAGTTTCTTTTCGGGAATGAACGCCACGTAACTCCCAAATCCGCCGGTTGAGCCCGTTTTATGTACCCATGAAGCCTTTAATACTGGCATTGGCGGATTAATCTCTGCGGCACTCAGCGGTGCCAGTGCCACTTTATTGTCGCTATCGCCGACCACGGTTGCTGCTTTCACCGGCCAGTTCAGCATCTCCCAGCCCAACCCCTGATACATATTACCCACATGCCAGTAGCGTGATTGGGCAAGCAACATCCCCTTTTGCAGCGTGGCATCTTTGACTTCAGAGGGAACCATGTTGGCCTGCACCCAGCTTGCCATATCCTCTATTGAGGATTTCACGCCATAGGATTCTGCATCCAGCATACCCGGATTAACGTGAACGGCTTTCCCGTCGCGATAGCCCCACGCATAGTGTTTTTCTTCACGTGGTGGAACACTTATCCAGGTATGTGTCAGTTTTAATGGCTGGAACACGCGTGTGTTCATCGCTTCTTCAAAACTCAAACCAGAAGGTTTAATCGCCAGTTTGCCAAACAAACCAATACTGGCGTTGGAATAAAGACGCTTTGTGCCAGGCTTCCACTGCGGCTGCCAGGTTTCATAGTAATTCTGTAACGACCTCTCATCAGTCACATTATCCGGCACCTGGAGCGGTAAACCACCGGCGGTATAGGTTGCCAGGTTCAGCAAACTTATCCCTTCCCACTGTTTACCAGACAGCGCTGGCCAGTATTTACCGACAGGGTCGCTAAGTTTAATTTCACCCCGGGCAATCGCATCGCCGCCCAGTACTCCGGTGAACGTTTTACTGACTGAACCGAGCTCGAATAAGGTCTGTTGCGTGACGGGCTGTTTGCCAGCCACATCTGCCATTCCCCAGGTAAAGTAGTACGGTTGGCCCTGATAAATCACCGCAACCGCCATGCCCGGAATGGCCTCTTTTTTCATCAACGGAATAACCACGTTATTCACCATGTCGCCTAGCTGTTTTTCCGTTTGCGTTCCTGCAAGCGCGGAACTTGAAGCAACGATCAGCAGCGCACAGGAGAGGCTCTTAAGCATCATGGCTATCTTCCATAATAAGAGTTGAAGGAATGTCGCACTTAATTTGATGGATTTGCCAACGAGCGGCAAACGATAAAATTTAGCCTCTGCCCCAAGCTGTTCTAATGGATGCTACGATTTCCGCCACTCTATTTCGCTTAATTTGCGTCGCACCTTCGACGCTGCTGCCCGACATCGAAGTCCCTAAATGGCAATCAAATTAGCCGTAAACTGAAAAGACTTAAGTGTCGTCGTCAATTTTTGCCTCGTAATAGAGGCAAAATGTAGAAGTGCTTATGTCAGCGCTACTATAGCCTGAACGCTGATACCCAAGGGTCAGGTTCGGAATGATGCCAATGAACGGCAGATGAGTGCCAATGGCCCCTCCATCATTTCAGTTTTGACCCTACTCTGATCATGGCAACAACTGAGGGCAAATGCGAAACCGTGCAAATAATCGGCCAGCAAATCCAGGCCGTCTTTTTCGGCTTTTTTGGGCAGAGTTAAAGGAGAAACAATGATTTTATACCGTTCAGAAAATATTTGGGCTGGGCCGTGTGATGTCATGCTCAGCATCGTGTGCAGTAGTCCGCTGTACTCACGTAATAATTCGATATAACTGATACATAGACGTTTTAACTCGTCTTGCCAGTCAGAACCTGCTTGCGGCACATAGATCTCTACGACCAGTGATGTGGTGAGTGCCTCTAACAACGAATCCTTGTTTTTGAAGTAATGATAGATCGCCATGGGATCAACGCTTAATTGCGTTGCCAGTGAACGGACGCTGGGGACTTTTCCCTCCTCTTTCATCAAATATTTAGCGGTTTCCAGGATGCCATCAGCACTTAACTGCGACACCTTTCCTGCTGGCCGTCCGCGTTTTTTTTCATTGACATCCATCTGAAAGCCCCAATAAAATGAATTTATTCTACATCGTAGAATTTATTGTAAACCCTATTTTAACCTGGCTCAACCATGAGTCATTTGGTGAGGCGTTCATGGCAAACATCGTATTCATTGCAACCAGTCTGGATGGTTATATTGCAGATAAACAAGGAAAGCTCGACTGGCTATACTCGATACCCAATCCAGATAATGCCGATACCGGTTTCTTCGCGTTGATGGCGCGAGTTGACGGGGTGATGATGGGCCGTAATACCCTCGATGCCGTACTGAGTTTTGACTGTGATTGGCCTTATACAAAGCCCGTGTTCGTGTTGAGCAATACCATGACGAAAGTGCCACAAGGCTATGAGGAAAAAGTGTTCTTAGTCAAAGGTGAATTGAAAGAGATTATCGCGGAACTGAATGCTAAGGGATTTAATGATCTCTACATCGACGGTGGCGTAACAATTCAACGCTTCCTCAGTGAAGATCTCATCGATGAAATGGTGATCACGCGTTTTCCCATCTTACTGGGAGGAGGCGTACCTTTGTTTGGTGAACTTAAACTGCCTTTGAACTTCAACGTGACCAAAAATGAAGTTGTACTGGAGAGCTTGATTAAAACCACTTACTTGCGAGAGAAATGATATCCATTTTTGTATCTCATCCTGAGTGCAGACCAATCCAGCGATCCGCTTTGTATCGGTACTGTGGTCAATAGGCCTGAATGATTAAAGCCTGTTAAGTTTCCCCCTAGCATAATGTCTCTTGTCTGATACGCAGCCCTACACCCTCCCCTTCTCCGACCAGACGTGGCCCCTTGCCCAATAATCATTTAAGTTATTGATTTCAATTTATTTTCAAACATTGACACCCCGACTTCTCCTCTAAATTAAGATGAAGGAGCTAATTCCGCTTTTCTAAGGAAATTCTCATCATAATGACGGTTTTAAATAACAAGCTATGGGTATTTCCGCCCTGATATCAGGCAGCCCGGGTTGGGATAAAATGCCGCCACACCCCCCACGGGCTCAGGGTTTACTGCGCCAGCACCTCTGGCTAATCAGCAAGTTAATAACAGGGTTATATAAAGATATTCTGACTGCACTCTCATTTTATCCGAGAATTAATAACTGAAGTATTAAGTAAATAGTCCATTTTTATTTGATGGTTTAATACCTTTTGCTGAGGGCTTTCAACCCCATAGAAATAGTTAAATTAATCTCTTTTCCTGAAGAAATATATTGATAATTAACCTCTTAAGCTGTTTACTGCACATTGCGCAGAATTTTACTCTGCAATGGAATGAGTTTGCGGGCCCTCCTGTCAGGTAATAGAATCGTCTAACTCAATGGCAGACATTCTCTGACCGCAGCGTCGAGACAAACTGGAGAAGGGAAAACTGCCTGGGGTTTAATAAATGGATGAAACATCACGCTTCGGTTACCGTATTAAAAATGATGTGTATATAGATATCTCTCATCGTCGCATCATCTTTTTTAGTTCGGACAAATCGGGTAATGGCATTCACATGCTGGCTTTAAGAAAAACCATGATGCGGCTGCTGGTTTATTTGTTAGAAAATGCCAACGATCGGCTGATCACCGATGATGAAATCATGCAAAACGTTTGGGATATTTATGGTCTGAGCTCCTCCAATCAAAGACTATGGCAAGTTATGCGTGACTTAAAAAAGAAACTCTCGATTGCAGGGGTCCCGGACGATTTAATTACCCGCGCTGAAAGGAAAGGGTATCATCTTAAACAGAAGATGATCATAACGCTTCAGTATGACAGAAACCAGGTTAACTAATTATAAACAGGGCTACGATAAAGCATATGATTAGAATTATTTCTGATGATATTTATTTCTGTCTTGGCGCTTTAGAAACGTTGAAATTGGCGGATTACCAGACGTCAGTCATCGATAAAAACCATCTTATTGAGCAAATAGGGAAGATCTTTTTTTGTCAGGGAGACATTATCATCCTCTCATCTAACGACAAAGACATAATCAATAATACCATTTCAATTTCAATGATTTACAAAGCAAAGCTCATTGTCGTTATCGATGATAACATTCCATGCCCCTATGGTGAACACTGGACGTTCGGTGTTATGCAGAAAAAAACCCCGGTATTCGAGTTCCCAAAGATAATTGAATCGATAAGCAAACATGACATCGACTGGCTAAAGGATTTGACCCTGCGAGAAATGGAAGTCTTAAATGAACTCCTGAAACAAAAGCCACCACGTCTCATTGCGACGCAAATGAGAGTTTCAGAGAAAACCATCAGCGCACATAAAACGAATGCGCTTAAGAAACTGGGACTAAGGCAGCTTAATTCTCGCGCTATCATCATCTACGGAAATTACATGAAGGTACTCGAGCAGAGACTATTTCATTAAACATGAATACCCATATATGTCGGTAAAAGCTTCCACTCTTTATTGAGTCACTCTGTTCATCCTGAATAAGGAAATTTTGGCACACCCATGAGAATAAATGAGATTAAAAAACATATATAAAAATCAGGTGCGAACTATGAGAAGCGCAGAGATGCAATAAGAAATAAAAAGAAAAGCATCCCTGTCCGATACACTCGGTTTTACGACATCGAATTAAACCGTTGTTGTAGATGTAGAGAAGTAAGAAGTAAGAAGTAAAGTCATAAAGAGTAAACCCACAATATCTCCGACCGCTCTGAGATTTCATGATGAAATCCAGACAGGCGATATTAAAACGTTAAAAACAAAATGAAGGAATATAATAATGTTGAATAAAACGCAGAAAACACTTTGTGCACTGGCAGTTATTACCGCGACGATGGGCTCAGCAATGGCGGCAAATAGCGTGGACGTGCGTGTTATCGGTACTATTACTCCGGCAGCCTGTACTCCAACTGTAAGCGGCGGCGGCGTAGTGGATTATGGTGTGATCCGTGCTAATACCCTGTCAGCAGATGCCTATACCGTACTGCCTACCAAACAGCTCGATTTCTCGATTGTTTGTGATGCTCCAATCAAAGCTGGCTGGACTGTAACCAATGACCGTCCAGGTACCGTTGCTGGCGCAACTGAACTTTCTACTGGCTATGCCGTCTCCCCTGTTGCTTTGTCCCTCCCAACTAAACTGGTTGCTGGCTTAGGTCTGGCAGGCACGGCTCCAATTGGGGGTTACACCATGGCATTGTCCAACGTGATGACTGATGGTTCAGCGGCTACCACAGTAACCACTGACAATTCTATTGTAAATTGGGAACCTTCTACTGATGGCATGATGTTTGGTGGCATTGACGGAACTAAAATTGCTCCAGCAGCGACTGGCACTATCGTTCCGGTTGCTTTCACTAACTTCGCTGCAAAACTGAACGTTCAGGCTTATATCAACAAGTCTTCTGCACTGGATCTGTCTAAACAAATTCAGTTAGACGGTCAGAATACTATCGAGATCGTTTACCTGTAATTTTCTCAATGAACGGCGATGTATTGCCGACGGTGGCCCCTCTTTGGGGCCACATTTTATCCGGCAGGACATCCCTCTATTACTGACTCACCACCACGGTATTTCCTGATGAATGTATCCTCTTTAATCAAGATGGGGGGAGCGTTGTTGTTGCTCACCACCAGCCTTGCACATGCGACCGGCGTAGTGCCAGAAACCTCCGTACTCATTATTGAGCAGAGTGACGGTGAGGGCGGTATGAATGTTAAAAACTCTGATTCCTGGCCGGTGCTATTGCTCACTACACTTAAACCTGTAGCTGGCGATACCCCTCCGCAGATGGTTGTGACGCCGCCTGCGGCGCGCGTTGAACCGGGAAAAAATCAGCGTGTACGCTTCATTTTAACCGACAAAACCCCGCTAAAAACCGAGCACCTTGAACGTGTGACATTCGAGGGCATCCCTCCTCAAAGCAAAGATGAGAACGTGGTACGCATGAGCGTGCGCCAGAATTTGCCGGTTCTTATCCGTCCAGCCGGGTTGGCTAAAGACCCTGAGCCGTGGAAGCATCTGGTTTGGAAAATGAGCAGTAATGCACTGCAGGTCAGTAACCCTTCGCCTTATGTTGTCCGTGTTAATCAGGCCGTTAAGAGCCTTCCTGACCAGACCAGCTGGCTATTGCCAGAAGCCTTTGTACTCCCAGGGCAAACCGTCACACTGAGCCTGGATGGCAAGAAAAAAATGGGGATGTCGGTGCAAGTCCGTATCTCACCGGCCAGTGCCTGGGGTTATACCGTTAACAGCTATGACGCGGCTCTGACTCGTTAGCCGGAGGCATCGTGAACGCGTCATACCTTTATTTCCGCTCCAGGGAAGGGGCTGCTTTGGCATTTTCCCCGATATTTCTGGGGGTGTTGGCGTTAACTTGCCCGGCTTTTGCCAATGGCGGTGAGCCAGAAGCTATTTCTTTTGATGTAAAAACCATGAAAACCCGGGGACTGGATCCCGCACTGGCCAATATGTTCAGTCAGGCTCCGCATTTTATGGCCGGCATCACCCAAGTGATACTGACGGTTAATGGGGTTGAAAAAGGGAGAGTCAGTGCGCGTTTTGATGATAATGGCAAATTATGTGCCGACAATGACTTTCAAAAACAGGCAGGGTTGGTGTCCTTCCCCCACTTCTCAGCCAACGAGACCTGTTTTGATTTAAAAAAAGCCTGGCCGCAAACCGAACTCAATCTGGACTCAGGTGAAGGACGCATTGATTTAGTCGTCCCTGCCGACGCCGTTGCCGTCTCCGACGCCAGTGACGCACAGTGGAAACACGGTGGCACGGCCGCCATGATCAATTACGACGTGCAATATATGGATACTGCCGGCAGTAATACCGGTACCAACTTTATGCAGCTTGATACCGAAACAGGCTTCAATGTTCACGACTGGATCGTCCGCAGCCGCCAGAGCTTTTCCCGTCTTAATGGAGAGGCCTCCGCGCAATACCAGACAACGTACGCCCAAAAAAGCTTCTCCAGCATCAAGAAGGTTTTGCAAACCGGACAAATTAGTCTGTCTAACTCCATGTTTGGTACCGGCCAGGTGTGGGGGGTGCAGATGTTTCCTGAAGCCGCCTTGCAGAATACTCAGGGGGGCGCCGGTATCGTGGAAGGCATCGCGGATACGCAGTCGGTCGTTGAAGTCAGACAGTCAGGCGCCCTGATTTACAGCACTACCGTACCCGCCGGTCCGTTCCGGTTGCAGGGATTTTCACTGCTCAACACCCGTTCCGATTTGGACGTCAACCTGACCGGCAGCAACGGCGAAAAACACCAGTTCACCGTGCCGGCTTCGGCTTTTATGATGAACGGCCCGGCTGTCGCACCAGGTTTATCCTTCGGTGCAGGAAAACTGGATCAGAATGGCAGCAGTGTGTCACCGGTCGTCGCTACCGTCGCGTCCGGCTGGGTGCTTTCTCCTAAGGCTTCGCTCAATGCTGGCTTGATCAGCTCATCGCTCTATCGCGCGGCGGCAGCAAGCCTGGATGCCCAGCCGCTTAATGCAACCCAGCTATCCCTGCAGGCCACGGCTGCTCAGGACAGCAATCATGGTGACAATGGCGCATCGGTTATGGGGATGCTCAGTCGCCAGTTGAGTGAAAGACTCGGCGCCAACCTTAATACCACCCGACAAACCTCAGGCTATCGTGAACTCAGCGACGCTATCACACAGGATGATCAGGGCAGCCAGGGCCACACGCGGGAACAGTACGGAGCCGGGATCAGCTGGGCAATGGCAAAATGGGGAAACTTGTCACTCTCAGTGGCCCGCAGCAGCACTTTTCAGGGTGACCACTATTTGTATTTGCGTGGCGGGTGGAGCAAACAGTTCGACAGGGCAAGTGTCAGCGTCAGCATGGAGCACAATGCCAGCACCAATCCGGAAGCGGCCTCTGGCACACCAGAGAATCGCCTCTACGTGACGCTGAGTATTCCGCTGGATACCCGTAACATCAGCAGCTATATCAATAACGCCAGTAACGGAAGCCGCGCGGGTGTGAACTACAGCGATCGTTCGAATCCGGCACGCAGCTGGCGACTCTCCACCGAGCGCGATTACCGCAACAACAGTAATACCTATATGGGCTCAGTGGATACGGTTACCCCGATAAGCCAACTCAATGCCAGCATCAGTCAGGAATCCACCCAATACACCAGTTGGTCAACCCACGCCAGCGGCAGCATGGTCGCGCATCAACATGGCCTCACCCTGTCGCCTTATCAGGTTGGGGATACCTTTGGCATCGCCAAAGTCGGCGACGAGTCGGGGGTCAAATTGGATACCCCGGCTGGCCCCACCTGGACAGATCGCAACGGCTACGCCGTCTTGCCGTCACTGAGTGGCTATCGCCGTTCAGCCGTCGAGGTTGATACGCGCAGTCTGCCTAAAAATATAGATATCGGTAATGCGGCGATGGATACCGAGGGGGCCCGCGGCTCGGTCAGCTACGTCAGTTTTGATGTGGTGCGTACCCGCCGGGTACTGGTCGACGTCAAAGATGCCTCTGACAAGCCGGTGCCACATGGCGCAAGCGTGTTCGATGCCAGCAGTAATTTTGTCACGGTCGTAGGGGAAAAGGGGGAGGTTTTTATTTCTGATGCGAAGCCGGGAATGACGCTGGATGTTCAGTCATCCGGCCACACATTATGCTCTTTCACGCTGGTGCTACCCGAAAAAGCAGACACAGATACGTTATTCGAAAACGCCCGTTCGGTATGCCACTAATGGAGATCAATGTGAAAAAAGCCCTATCTGTTCTTATACTGAGCTTAGCCATGAATCTCACTCAACCCGCTGTGGCGATGCCACGGAGCCATCCTCAATTTCAAACCGATCCAGCGTTGCCCATCGCCGACAGCCGTTGTCAGTTAAGCAGCAGCAACAGCACGTTCGACTATGGCAATCAGTCACGCTGGCAGCTAAAAGAGACGCAATCCATGCGTTACGGGCTGACGCCAGGCAAACGACAGCTGATGGTCAGCGTCGTTTGCCCTTATACCCAGTCTATCTACCTCAACATCCGGGGAGATCGTACCCCGGACGGCAACTTTCTCTACGGCAGAAGAGGCAGGTTAAATATGCGGCTGATGGAAGTGCAGCTGGATGGCCAGAGTACTCAGGTAGTACTGAGCACGCCCGAGGGAAAAATCAAAGGCGCCTCCGTCAACGATTTACTGCTACAACCCGACCAGACATTCACA
Source organism: uncultured Enterobacterales bacterium (assembly GCA_946478305.1). Taxonomy (GTDB): domain Bacteria; phylum Pseudomonadota; class Gammaproteobacteria; order Enterobacterales; family Enterobacteriaceae; genus Ewingella. Next base: position 53,983 of record CAMLBO010000005.1, on the reverse strand, counting down.
CCGGCAATCGGCAGCCAGCCTTTGCAGGGCAAGAGCTTCAGCGCGCGATTTGAGATAGAGCCCATACTGTCAGAAAGCGACACCCGCGTCTCCGACCGGCAGTCCAGCGAAGCCACGCTGACGCTGGAGCTGCTGCCTTCATCAGCAACATCTTCAGACTGACAAGGGCATTGCCCGCAGCGTCGTACTCAACGCATCACTCATCAGGAGCCCGTCTGCAAAGATTTCACCCGATTAGCATAGCTCTTACGCAGTTTCTGCAATTTTGGTGGAATAACGGCCATGCAGTAACCGTTGCGCTGCCCTGCGCCGTCCCAGTAGTTCTGGTGATAATCTTCCGCCACATAGACTTCACCCAATGGCTCGATCGAGGTGACTACCGGCTGGCTGTGATCCGCCTGAGCACGCAGAATCGCGGCTTCAGCTTCAGCACGTTGCTCGTCATTGGCCGGAAAAATCACTGAGCGGTATTGCGTGCCTACGTCGTTGCCCTGTCGATTTAGCTGGGTCGGATCATGGGTAACAAAGTGAATATCCAGCAGATCGCCGTAGCTCAGTTTTTCCGGGTTGAATCCGACGCGGATGGCTTCTGCATGACCGGTCACACCGGCGCAAACTTGCTCATAGGTCGGATTCGGCCTGCGCCCGCCGGTATAGACACTTTCCACCGACTCCACGCCAATCACGTCTTTGAATACCGCTTCCGTACACCAGAAACACCCGCCGCCAAAGATGGCATATTCGATGGTCATATTCTCTCCTGAACTCAAATCACATAAAGGACAAAACGCCTGATGAGGTGCACCAGACGTTTTCAATGTAGTAAAAAATATCAGCAATTAAAACGCGAAACAGGAACACCCTAACGCGCCCCAGAAGGCGTTGTCATCCGAAACCGTTACCGATGACTGCCGCGCCACGTCATGTGAATGGAGATGGACGCCGCAAGGCCCACTACATTGATGTCCCTGCGCCATACCGACACGGCCATGAATCAGCGGTGGTGCGCTGCGGTAATGGCCTGGCACATTGACCACCGGCGACCAGTCAGGCAATACCGGAATGGCAGGTGGTGCCAGCGGGGTGAAGCGGCCCGCCGCATAGACAATTTTGCCATCAACCATCGTCAGCACCGACTCAATCCCTTTGATCTCCTCCTGCGGAACGCTGAAATAATCTTTTGACAGCAGCACCAGATCCGCCAGTTGTCCGACTTTAATCTGGCCTTTTTTGCCCTGCTCGCTGGAGAACCACGAACTGCCCTGCGTCCACAACATCAGCGCCGTTTCCCGGTCCAGACGGGCATCATCGTCGTACATCGCCATGCCGCCTACCGTGCGCCCGGAAGCCAGCCAGTAAAGCGCCGTCCACGGGTTGTAACTCGCCACGCGGGTGGCGTCGGTACCCAGCCCCACCGGCAGATCCGCATTCAGCATTTTTGCCACCGGCGGCGTGTGCTTCACGGCTTCCTTGCCGTAACGATCAGCAAAATATTCGCCCTGGAACGCCATGCGGTGCTGCACCGCAATTCCGCCGCCAAGGGCTTTCACTCGCTCGATATTGGCTTCGGTGATGGTTTCTGCGTGGTCGAAGAACCAGTGCAAGCCGTTGAAAGGAATATCACTGTTCACCTTTTCAAATACGTCGAGCATGCGGCTGATGGAGTCGTTATAGGTCGCGTGCAGACGAAACGGCCAGCGGTGCTCAACCAGATGGCGCACCACGCGCTCCAGCTCATCTTCCATGCCCGGTGCCAGATCGGGCCTCGCTTCGAGGAAGTCTTCGAAGTCGGCCGCGGAGAACACCAGCATTTCACCGGCGCCGTTATGACGGTAAAAATCGGTGCCCTGCCCCGGCTTGAGCATATCCGTCCAGCGCTCAAAATCCTCAAGTTCCTGTCCGGGCCGCTGGGTAAACAGGTTGTAAGCGATACGCAGCGTCAGCTGTTTTTTCTCATGCAGTGCGGCGATCACCGCGTAGTCGTCGGGGTAGTTCTGGAAACCGCCGCCTGCATCGATGGCGCTGGTCAGCCCCAGACGGTTCAGTTCGCGCATGAACTGACGAGTAGAGTTCACCTGCTGTTCCAGCGGCAGTTTCGGGCCTTTGGCCAGCGTAGCGTACAGCAGCATCGCGTTCGGACGGGCAATCAGCATGCCGGTCGGATTGCCGTTACTGTCACGCTGAATTTCGCCTCCCGGCGGATTAGGCGTGTCGCGGGTATAACCAACGACCCGCAGCGCGGCACGGTTGAGCAGTGCGCGGTCATACAGGTGCAGAATGAACACTGGCGTATCCGGCGCGGCGGCGTTGATCTCATCAAGCGTTGGCATACGCCGTTCGGCGAACTGAAATTCCGTCCAGCCGCCCACCACGCGCACCCACTGCGGCGAAGGTGTGCGCAGCGCCTGCGCTTTCAGCAATCGCAGCGCATCGGCGAGCGAGGGCACGCTCTCCCAGCGCAACTCGAGGTTGTAATTCAACCCGCCGCGAATTAAATGCAGATGCGAGTCGTTTAGGCCGGGGATCCCGGTAGAGCCCTGCACGTCAACGATTTGAGTCGCGGCATCGGCGAACTGCATCACCTCCGCTTCGCTGCCGACGGCAATAAACTTCCCGTCTTTGATGGCCACCGCCGTTGCCAGGGGTTTTTCGCGATCCACCGTATGAAACTTACCGTTCGTCAAAATCAATGATGCTGTATTCATTATTGTTCTCCAAAGCGGATTAGCCCCGCGGGCTCAGCCAGTTTTTGAGCAGACGCGTGACCGCAGGCATCCACAGATAGACCACCAGCGCCACGACGCTGGCATCGTTAAGCAAATGTCCCCAAAGCGTGCCTTTAGCAAGCGGCAGCACCGTGCCCCAGAACCAGGGAACCAGATTGGTTGAAGGAAAAATCACCGCCAGCGTCACCAGAAACTGCTTCCAGCGCGCCGGCGCCGGATGTGCCGCTGTCACTGGCGTAAACCAGAAAGCCGCACCCGGCCGGACCTCTATATGTTCCTGCCCGCTGAGCAAATCTCCCAGCTCTGCCACCAGAGCCTGCCGCTCACCAGACTGAATCCAGCGGTACAGGTTATCCACGTTATCGAACCTGATCAGTATGGTGTAGGTCGTCTCACCGTGCACCGGGCGCAGCACATTCACGCCCAGGTGCCCGGTAAAAAGCGCCGCTTCAGGCATGATTTTTTCCAGCCAGAGCTCGTAATCCGGCTGTTTACCCGGCAGCACGCTGTGGGTGATCACCAAAGTAATGTGTTCGGGTTGATGAGGATAAGCCACGGGATTTTCCTTCTGTTAACCCCGGCCATGCCGGGGAGCGGATGCGATAGACCGACGGGAGATCAGGCCTGACGGGCCGGGGCTTTATGTACCATGGTGTAAGCGTAATCCACGCCCATGCCGTAAGCTCCGCTGTGCTCACGCACCAAATCCATCACCGCGTCGTAGGTCTCTTTGCGTGACCAGTCACGCTGATATTCCAGCAGCACTTGTTGCCAGGTCACAGGCACTGCACCGGCCTGCACCATGCGGTCAATTGCACGTTCGTGAGCGTCCACGCTGGTGCCGCCGGAAGTGTCGGTCACGACATAAACTTCATAACCAGCCTTAAGCGCCATCAGCGCCGGGAACGTCAGACAGACTTCGGTCCACAAGGCGGAGATAATCAGTTTTTTGCGCCCGGTGGCTTCTACCGCCTTGACGAACGCAGCGTCTTCCCAGGAGTTCATCGAGGTACGCTCTATTGGCTTCACGTCCGGATGAACCGCCAACAATTCCGGCCAGATATAACCACTGAAACTTTCGGTTTCGACCGAGGTGTAAATCACCGGCACGTTAAAAACTTTGCCCGCTTTAGCCAGAGCGACGGTGTTATTTTTAAGCTGCTGGCGGTCAATGTTGGCGACGCCGAATGACATTTGTGGTTGATGGTCGATGAAAATCAGCGTGGAGTTAGCAGGGTCGAGCAGATCGAATTTGGACATTTTTGATTTCCTCATTACTGTTGGTCAGGTTAAGCCGTCGTTGTGTGGTGCAATCAAACAATACGAAGACAGCCTGATTCTTGATAACGGAAAGTTTTTGGGTTGTTGTTCAATAATTTTTGGGTGGGCAAGAAAATGCGTTTAAACCTAGAAGCGCTGCTGATTCTTGATGCGCTGGACAGACATGGCACCTTTGCGGCCGCGGCGGCCAGACTGTTTAAAACCGCATCAGCCCTGAGTTACACCGTACAGAAGATGGAAAGCGATCTCGGTATCACGCTGCTTGACCGCTCGGGGCATCGCGCCACGTTCACCCCCACCGGCCGCCTGATGCTGGAGAAGGGGCGTGTCTTGTTGAGAGCGGTAACTGAACTGGAACAACAGGCGCAATACGTCGAAAGCGGCTGGGAAAATCAGCTCACCATAAGCGTAGATGCCTCAGTCCCTTTTAGCTTACTGACGCCGCTGATTGCTGCTTTTTACCAACAACATCAGCACACACAGATTGTGTTCCGCCAGGATGTGCTGGCCGGTTGCTGGGAAGCGCTGAATTATGGCGAGGCGGACATGGTGTTTGGTGCCGTCCAGGAACCTGTTACGCGTAGCGACATTAGCTGCGTGCCGATTGGCTGGCTGGAATATGTGTTTGCAATAGCGCCAGAGCATCCACTGACGTCCCTGCCTGAGCCCTTGCTGCGTGAGCAAATTCGTCAATACCGTGCCGTGGTGGTTCATGACTCCTCACGTCACGGTGCAGGAGTTGACTTGCGCGTGCTGGATGAACAAAAAACGCTCAGCGTACATGATTTCAATGCCAAAGTTCAGGCGCAGGTGGCCGGCCTTGGCTGCGGCTATCTGCCGCGTTATCTGGCAGCCCCTTACCTTGCTGATGGCTCACTGGTGGAACGGCAGTTGGACTGCGAAACGCGCCGCGACCAGGCCTTTCTGGCATGGAATAACAATGCAACTGGCAATGCCGCCCTCTGGTGGCGCAAGAACTTACAGACGTTTGACGGGCTGAGTTCTATTTGCCGCCCGGAATAACGAACATAACAATAAAGCCAGCGCACCACTCTGGCTTTATTCAATTCAGTTTTTAGAGGCAGCCGAGTTTTCTAACAACGAGGTCAGGTGTTCAATTCTTTGTTTTAAATCGGCGATTTCTTTTTTAGTAATGTTATCAACTTTATCGTGTAAGGCAGTTATTTCCAGATCGGCTTTAACATTGATATCAGACTCCATTTCATTACGGATCTGATCGTTTTTAGCCTGACGTTTTTGATTCATCATAATGGCCGGGGCCGTATAGGCCGACTGGAATGAAAGAAACAAATTGAGCAGGATAAACGGATAAGGGTCGAAAGCCGCCTTACGAATAAGAATGTTATAACCTGTCCAGGCGAGGATCAGCGAGGTCTGGACAATGATGAACTTCCAGGTCGCGATCGCACTGGTTATCTTCTCAGCCAGTACTTCACCGTAGGTCGCCTCGCTCTCGGCATCCTCCGGGGCAGCGATGAGAGTGGCATGCGTCTCCTGACTTTTACTACGCAAAGTCTTGAGGTGTTCCTCATCTTTACTGTCCATCATCTTTTCCATTTTGGATGTCCTGGTGACGGGGTTGTCATGATCTCATTTTAGTTGGCAGAGGGAATTTATCTATTAATTCGCACTGCGTACGGTGCGAAAATTTATGTTCTGAATAAGCCTTAAAAATATTGTACAGGTTATTAAAGTTGCATCGATTTTGAAGAAGTTAACGTTGAGATACGTATTGTAAGGGACTCATTAATAAATATAAAATCAACCCTGCTTTAGCGGGGTAAAAAATGGATATAATGAATTATCTGCTAAGTTCTGTTTTTTGAGATACCAAAGGGATATTAATTATTATTAAACAATGTATAAACAGAATGGAAATAAATACTCACTCTCTCCTGATTTCAGCGTCCGCCTTCCCGCACCTCTTCCGAAAGGACATCGCGGACACTGCTTTTAAAACTCTGTGATCAGTAATAGATAATCGAGGGAAGAAGCCCCCTCCGAATTCATAAAACCATATTTTATTCATAAGATAGCGTGGTTTTTTATATCAACCCCGGTGGATGAATTGAACCCAGAGTTCGGCGGGATAATCGCCTCGCCGGGATCACAAGAGGTTATTGTGTCGCTTGCAGCTCACTGATATCCCGAGCCTGGGCATCATGGGCCAGCGCCGGGAAATCGCGGAAAGTATAGTAAGGGTTAACGGGTGCAGGCAGGGATTGCATACTATGACCAGGCCACAACTGCAGTTCACCCAGCAAAGATAGCGCCACTCCCCCGACGCTTTCTGATAAACGTAACCGCAGAGGCGGCACTGTCTCACCAGGAACAATCGTCGGTAAACGGTCATCTGAAGTCTCATAATTGCGCTTCAGAACAAGAAATTTTTCAGGCACATAGCGGTGGCTGTTCCACCATTGGCCATCAAGCATATCGAAATGAAAACGCGTCTCCTGAGCTGAAACCGCGCCAAGCTGATGCAGCGCCTGCTGGAGAATAACCGGCATGGCCAGATTGTACTGACTCACCGATGCCCCATGGTTTCCCAGAATCAACGTCATGGCAAGACGGGCACCCAAAACATTCGAATAAAGGTCCTCAGGGGAAAAAGCCGAAATGCCTTCGGAAAAGCCGGGTACAGATTCATAGCCATACCACTGCGCAATCTCATGCCAAGCGGCAACCTGAAAAGCCAGATAACCGGCAAGGCGCGCAGCCAGGAGGTAGCGTTGATACGCATCTTGCGGAGGTGTAAAACCAAACAGCTTGATATGCCGCGCGGACAGCTCCTCCCCCAGCACGATGTCATGCGCCTTTCCCAACTGCGGCAAAATATGACTGAACAGATAAAAGGTCATGTCTGCCGTATCACGGACATGCGCAGTATCGATAAAACCGCCGCGAGAGGTATATATAATTCCATTCTGCTCACCGCTTAACCCTGTGAGGTTTGCGGCAGCGCCAAACAGGCGGTCATTATAGTGATGCTCACCCAGATGGTCAGCCTCAACGACATTATTGACGCGGTAAAAAGGGAGAGGAACTCCCAGAGCCTCGGCTTTGAGATCGTAACCAAAAGCGCAGCAGGGCCGCAGGCTATCAGGTGCCGGTAAGGGCGGGACAACTGGCCAGACACTTTCTCCCTTATTTGTCGGAAAAGATGATAGGTCAGGGGCTATAGGTAATTGCGCCGATACCAGCCACGGAATTATCAGACCTAAAATAGTTATTTTCCTCACTAACCTCATGTCAAAAAGCCTCTCCGACCTGAAAATAAAAACCCGAACTCCCTTTCCCTACACCATAATCAAGGCGCACATTCATCCGGGGTTTAAACTCAAAACGATAACCCGTTCCCACCGATGGCAGCCAACTACTTTTGCCAAGCTCTCCCGGCCTTGGGCTCATAGTGCCCGTTCCCAGCCAACCGACGACACCATTGCGCCAGTCAAGTTGGCGACGATATTCGAGCTGAGTGCTGACCACATTACGATCTCGATACCGCCCCTGGTAATAACCACGCATCCGGTGACTATCCCCTAACTCTGGCAACATATTCCAGGGCGGGCAGCCTTGGGTAAATTGCCCATACCACTCCCACGCAAGTACCGTCTTAAGGTTGAGGGCGTAGTAAGAACTGTAATGTGACTCTACTTGGTTAAAGCGGGTATCACTGCCAAAATCGGGTGAATACTGGGTATATCGCAACTCCATCAACTGACCACTCTGCGGATCACTCACAAAATCACGGGTATCGTAGGCAAGAGTCATGCTTGCTCCAGAACTTAATACTGATACCCCACCCACTTGCTGCTGCAGGTTAACTGATCCTTTCTCCTGAGCAATGTCTGTCGCATGAACGGAAGATAATGACCACCCCAGCCCAAAATAAACATCCGGGGCAATCCGATAGAGGACATCGGGTTTAAGGCTAAAATTCTGTGAAGTATATTTTTGTTTGTCACCCTCTTTGCGCGCGGAGGTGAAACCGTTTCCCCAATAATAAGTAGGCGTATCATCCAGCTCTGCACTGGTAAAGATTCGCCATTGGTCGTTGGAAAAGAAGCTGCGGTTCTCAAGAGCCAGTCCAAACGCCTCGGTGGAACTCACATAACTGCTCAGGGAAAGGGTTGAATTCTGGCTTACCTTATCGGTGGCGTCTGGGCGGTATATTCCCGCGACGGCCGCCCCAATACCGAGACCCAACTCAGGCGTATAAAAAGGGCCAGGCACTATGCCCCAGTCGATACCCAACGCAGGGTCAAATTGGTTATTGTCGCCCAGTCCCTTCAGCCAGCCGTCAACGTCCGTCCTTGACGGAAGCAGTAAAGTTCCCCAGACCACGGCGGGAAAGCTGCACAACAAAATGAAGAAAACATGGCAACGCCAATACATCAGAACCGGTACTCGGCCGCCACCATAAAGCTGTTTCTGTTGGCAAAACCGAACTCAGTGGTGATATTAAAACTGCGCGTAAGCTCATACTGGGTCCCAAGCAAAACGTTCCAGGGGGACTGCAAGTGCTGTTTAACGTCAAAACGCCCATTGCCTGACTGGTTAACTAAATTAATCATGGGCTGCAACTCGGCAGGCATATTCAAATTACTGAGATCGCCTTTGAACTCCTGCTGAACATCCTGATACATACTGCCTACCCAAACATCTACCTTCCCCTGAGGCGTATTCAATCCTGCGATTGCAGGCGTAGTAAACCGATAGCCAATGCGCGGAGAGAGGGTAAATGCATTAATGCTGCCGTCTAAAATATCAAACTGGGTTTGGGTGTAGTTCATATCCACCGAGGTAAACCAGTTGTCATAACCCCCAACCAACGTTGTGCCGACACCGTAAGTTGTCCCTTTGAAATCCAGTTTAAAATCCAGATTCTGCAAAGAGGGCGGTTTACTCCCCAGAACCGATACCCCAACCTTAGAAACTGAAGATCCTTTGGTGTATCCGAGAAGCCCATAGACATTCATAAAAGGCAAAACCCAGGCATCCAACCTCATCGTTTCCGTTTTACTTTGCTCCCGGGTATTCCCGACGCCAATTTTGAACATATCGGGGCCAATAGGTATACGTCCCAATGCCAGTCCGGAAAAACTAATGCTATCAACATCGATGTTCTGACGCATATTCATATAGTTAATACCAATACCATAGGTCTCAGGCAGGTCGTAGCCTTTGGCCCTTGCCTCCTCACCCCAAAAAGGGAGCAGCGGAGGATCTGACGGCTTCATATCATCAACCGGATGACCTTTAGAAGAGACGGGTGCCGGTACGACCGGGTTTGTGAGGGGGAGCTTAGTAATATCCGCGTTATCTACGTCATCAATCAATTTTTGCGTGCTGCTATCCGCAGCCGGAACACTCTCTGTAGCCAATGCTAAGGGGGGAAAAAACGCGGCGGAAATAAGTGCTAATAATTTAAAAGTATCCATTTATAAACTTCGTCCAGTGAAGTGAAAGTATCCATCATCCCTTTCATTAACAAACAAAGGACCCTGATTAAATTGCAGGAAGATATAAAAACAGATCATGCACATATAAAGCATACACTTTGTGCGAATTGATCATTTAAGGAGAATTACCGTTCAAATGTGATAAAGCGCGCATTTAAAATAATTTAACACCTGCAGCGACACCTGATAAGTAACGGGTATCATATGAGCTAAGCACTCTTAGGTAAAAATACATAATTAAAATAAATGAATCACGCATAACCACATGTTTTTACTTAAATTTTAAATAAATTTACTTGTGAAAATATCACGAATCAAATTAAATCACTTTATTACATTTTAGCATTATGAACAGACAGACGATGAGCATAAGACGATAAATAAATTCAGGCAGGGTATGAAGGAAAATAGAAATTCGTTAAAACAATAACAGCCGATAATGACATTCACTCAAATAATCCTATCTGACTATTTGAGTGAAGTTTACATGGTTCTATAAAAGAGTCACTTTACCGACCGCACTTCTCCGGAAACCCTCGTTCAATAATCCAGATGAGATAAAACAGAGGTTTTCTAAAATATGACCACAATGAGAGCCTTCATGTGGTCATGTAAATATATGCCCGGCAAGCATCCGCCAATGCTTAATTGACCGGCAAACGGTCAAGGATCGCCTGCGCGGTATTCACGTCGGTCACCAGCGAGTTAATCATCCCCGAACGCACCGCGCCGATGATCCCGGCGGCTTTTTCCGGCGTTGCCGCTACGCCGATAGTCAGCGGCGTACGGCGCAGTTGCTCGACCGAGGCTGCAATCATCCGCTCTTCCCCTTCCCAATGCAGAATCTCTCCCTGCTCGGTGAAGTAATGGCGCAGGACGTCGCCCGCCGCGTGGCTCAGCGCCTGCTCGCCCGGCGTCGCCGTGCTGGATTCACTCGGTTTTGGCGCGTGCGTCAGGCCGATACCGACGATCGCCACGTCCAGTTTGTCCCACAGGGAAATAATCTCCTGCACGCTCGGGTCACTGAGGAATGCATCGCGCAATTCTGCTGACGAAATATAGGGTGCATGCAGAAAATAAGGGGTGCCTTCCATCTGTTCGGCGGCACGGCGCACGAATTCGGTTATCTGGAAATGCGGTGCCGCCTGCTGCATGCCACCGTTGAGAGCCACGGTCAAAATGCCCGGCAGACGCGGCATACCGGCCAGCGTCACTTCGCGAATTGCCCTGCCCCAGCCGATACCCAGCACCGAACCGGCGCCTAACTCAGCCTGCGACAAAATCGATGCCAGCGGTGCTGCCAGCGCACCGAGCACGTTACTAGGCGGCGCGTCGATCACGTAGGCCGTTTTCAGCCCCAGGCGCGAAATCAGATCGGCAGTCATATTTTCCGGCGACGATAAACCGATCACTTCAATGCGCACAATGCCCGCCGCACGGGCTTTATTGAGCAACCGGGAGATGGTTGCCGTCGAGACATCCAGCTTGCGGGCGATCTCCACCTGCGACATATCCGACTCGTAGTGCAGCTTAGCCACCATATGCATCATAGCGCGCGTTGCTGCAATATCTTGCAAAATTGGCTCTTTCAGCTTGAAATTCCTTTCAGTAATGAATTACACTCAAATCGTCGATTGAGGAATTATTGCGCAACAGCCCAGCAAATGCAATGTTCCTCACAGGGCTGAATCCCTTGTAAACCGGCACTTTTCACGGTTTTCGGCCCCCCTTTCATCAGGAGGGATACGACAGAGCGTCCAGTGTAATCGAGATTTTTTCATCTGTAATAAATTTCACGCAAAGGAGAGTTCCATGTCAAAAATGTCAACGTCAGAGCTTCGCAGCTATCAGCAGATTTGTGGCAACAACGGCGCGATGCTGGTCGTCGCCTGCGATCAGCGCGGTGCCATGCGCAGCCTGCTGGCCAGCGACCCTCAGCAACAAGCTGCTATTTCCGAACATGAACTCGGCCAGATCAAAGCCGACATCACCCAATATCTCGCCAGCAAGGCTTCGTGCGTGTTGGTTGACCCGGTCTGCGCCGTCCCTCAACTGGTGGATGACGGGATTATCGCCCGTGACACTGCCCTGCTGATTGGCCTGGACGCATCCGGCTGGGACACGTCCCCCGAAGGCTACCGCCTGTCGCGTCTGGTGCCGAACGTGGATGCCCGCCGCGTACGCGAACTGGGTGCCACCGGAGGCAAAATCATGGTTTACCTACGCTCGGACCTGCCGGAAGCCAACCGCCACAACATCGCTATCCTGCGCCAGTGTGCAGAAGACTTCAGCCGCGAAGACTTGCTGCTTGTCGTCGAATTCCTCACCTACAAACTCGAAGATGAAACTGAAGAAGCCTATAAAGAGAAAGTGCCCTCACTGATTTATGGCGGCACTAAAATTTGCCTCGAATGCGGCGCGAAAGTGCTGAAACTGCCTTATCCTGGCTCACCGCAAGCCTGCGCGGCCATTACTGAATTGGCGGGTGACGTTCCCTGGGCAGTGCTTTCAGCGGGTGTTGATCACGAAACCTTCCTCAAACAGGTGGCCGATGCCATGAGTACCGGGGCTTCAGGCGTGATTGCCGGGCGTTCACTTTGGAAAGACTGTATTTCCCTCGACCGCAGCGCCACCAAAGCTAAACTGGAGTCACTGGCAATCCCGCGTCTGAATGAAATTCAGGCCGTCATTCAACAATATTTCAATGCGTCCCGGCACGGCAACAAGGCGGCCGCACAACAGGTGGAACATGTCTGAGAACAGAGCTGCTTTTAACGTCGAAACCTCTTGCCAGCCGGGTAAACGGGTCATTCTGGTCAACGGGATCCCTGCCTCCGGTAAAAGCCGTCTCGCCGTTGAGCTCTCTGCACAAACAGGCTGGCTGCAATTGTCGCTTGATGGCATAAAAAACCCGTTCCTCCAGCGGCTCCAAGGCGTAGACCGCGCGTTTAACCGCATTCTGGGGCAGGCGAGCTATCAGGTTATCTGGTCAATCGTGGCGGATGCTCCGCAGGGCAGTACCTTTATTGTCGATGCCTGGTTTGGCTTTCAGCCAAAAGAGGTACTCAGGGATTACCTGACGCAGGCCGGTGTGACACAGGTTGTAGAAATCTGGTGCCAGATCTCCGCAGAGCTTGCCGCCACCCGTTATGGCGCACGGCTGGATCAGCGTCTTCCCGGACATTTAGGCGCGGAATATATTCCCGAATTAAAAATACTGGCGGCAAACGCTGAGCCAATCTCATTCGGACCAGTATATTATGTCGACCAGGATAAACCGGTAAATATTCAGGTTATTAAAGACTGGACAGACAATGCACTGAAATAACAATCAGTGAAGTCCAATTATCGGGATAATATTACGTTACTGTTCAAAGCGGTTTACTGACATTATTTCAGTAACCTTAGTATTTTTATGTCATTAATTTAAGAGAAGAAGTTAGCAACATTATTTCCCACGAATGATAAATAGGACCAGATAGATCACAGTTTTTATTATTGTTAACTATGATACTGATAAAAGCCGCCAATTATTGTTAAGAGGTAATATGTTAACTGACTGGATTAATGAAAATAACATTAGCGTAATTAATCATATTGAAGATTGGCAAGAGGCCGTGCAATTAGCCGTGCAGCCGTTAATCGATGTGGGTGCGGTGGAAAACCGCTACCTGCAGGCAATATACGATATGCATCGTGAGATCGGACCTTATTATGTACTGGGTGAAGGTATTGCGATGCCGCATGCCCGGCCGGAAGAAGGCGTTATCTACACGGCACTCTCACTGGTGATTGTCTCCGACGGCGTTGAATTTGGCAGTGAAGATAATGATCCAGTTTATATTATCTTCGCGCTCGCCGCCGTGGACAGCCATTCACATATTGAAATGATTGCCAGCCTGTCTCATTTATTTTGTGATGATGGGGCCGTAAAAAAATTAAGAGGGTGTCAAAGCAAGCAAGAGGCATTGCTAGCCATCCGTCAGTTCTAACATCACTTGTAGTATTCACTGGCACCTGAGGAATTACGATGAAAAAGTTATCCATTCTGGCAGTCTGTGGCGCAGGTCTGGGCAGCAGCTTTGCCTGCGAAATGAGTATAGAAGCTGCCCTGAAAGATTTAGGCATTGAAGCTGATTTATCGCACTGTGATATATCCAGTGCCACATCAACCCGTGCAGACATTATATTTACCGGCGAAAATTTCAGAACACAATTCCAGCACTACACTATTAACGCTAATATTATTTACTTGAAACGGTTAGTGGATAAAAACGAAATTATCACCAAGCTGACACCCGTCCTGCAAGAGATGGGGCGCCTGGCGCACTAATACAATAAACAGTTCCCCTACAAACTCTATTTAAATAGGGTAAGGACTCGCTATGTCTTTCCTCCATTTCATTGTCAACGATGTATTAGGTCAGGCGTCAATATTAATATCCCTGATTGCCATGATCGGGCTGATAGCCCTGAAAAAAAGTCCGGGACAAATTATTACCGGCACGCTAAAAACCTTGCTGGGTTTTTTAGTACTGTTGTCAGGGGCCAGTATTATTGTTAATGCCTTAACCTTCCTGGGGGAAATATTCCAGAAAGGTTTCCATATGCGCGGCATTGTAACGGACGTCGGGTCAATTGCCGGGATCGCCCAGCAGACGCTCGGGCGAGAAACCGCATTAATCATGGTGCTGGCATTTATCGTCAATATATTGATCGCTCGCTTTACCCGCTATAAATATATCTTCCTCACCGGTCAGGCGTCTTTATGGATGGCCACCGTCTGTTCGGTGATTGGTTATATGGGCGGTTTACGCGGCACCGAACTGATTGTCACCGGTGGTGTGATTGCCGGGGTAATGGCGGTAGCGATGCCGGTACTGGCGCAGCCGATTGTGCGCAAAATTACTGGCTCAGATGATTTTGCCCTCGGCCACTTCTGCACCATCGGCTATATCGTTCAGGCCGGGGTGGCGAAAGTTACCGGGAATGTTAATAAAAGCACCGAAGACCTCGAACTACCGCAGGCCTTATCCTTCTTACAGGACACCTACCTGTCGATGATGGTGGTGATGATCCCGATTTACCTCATCCCGGCCATCGCAGCCGGACCGGAAGTGGTCGCGCCTTACGCCAACAGCGTTAACTATCTGGTTTACTCGTTCCTGCAATCGGTGCAGTTTGTAGTCGGCGTCTATGTGTTGCTGGCCGGTGTCCGGCTGCTGCTGGCTGAAATCGTACCGGCGTTCCGCGGTATCGCCCTGCGTATCGTGCCGAATGCCATTCCGGCACTCGACTGCCCGGTTCTGTTCCCTTATGCACCAAACGCCGTGATCATCGGCTTTATTTCCACCACCCTCGGTTCAGTCATCGGCATGTTCCTGTTCCCAAGCATAGGCCTTGCGATGATCCTGCCCGGCATGCTGACCAATTTCTTTGCGGGCGGTACCGCCGGGATCTTCGGTAATGCGGTGGGCGGACGACGCGGAGCCATCATCGGCGGCATCTTCCACGGCCTGTTTATCACCCTGCTTCCGGCGCTGCTGCTGCCGCTGCTCGGCAAGTTCGGTTTCTCCAACGTGACCTTCAGCGACTCCGACGTCATCAGTGTCGGGCTGGTATTCGGCCATTTCCTTAACTTCTTCCACTGAGTCTGACGGAGGTGACTATGAACGCAAAAATCGATGCCATCTTGGCGCAAAACCTGGCCCCGGCGGCGTGTGCCAAAGCACTTAACGAGTTGGGAAAAGGTTACGCAGAACAAGACGATGCCGACAGTGCCATCGCCTGCTGGGAAAAAAGCATGGCCTGCTACGGCAAACCCGGCTTTGCCCAGGCGCAGTTGATGAAAGCCTACAACGCCAAGCGCCGTCAGTGTTCCGAAGCGGGCGACGGCAAAGGGTTGGAAGTCTATTCCGAGAAAATTGATGCACTTATGCAGCAAAGTAAGGATGCAATCCGCTACGGTTTCTGAGATAGAAAAAAGCCAGAACGGTGGTTCTGGCTTTTGTAAGTTCATATTTTGGCACTTCTGTCCCCGTGACGACGATATCTGCACCCAGGGGAGTGAGGAAATAGGGGGGTAACCTCAGGATAAAAGTATCACAACAAAAAAATAGGGCGTGCGAAATTCTTCTGGCTTGAAAGTAATAATATTTTTCGCAAACTGATTTACCCTATAAATAGTAGTTATATTTCGTCTGATTGATCTGCCTATTTTTTCGTGGCAGTATCATTGCCATTGAAATATATGGAATTCCCCTATGAAAGACGTAATTGAAGGTTTCCTCAGATTCCAAAAAGAAGCGTTTCCTCAACGATCTACACTCTTCAAAAAGCTGGCGTTAAACCAAAATCCTAAGACTCTTTTTATTTCCTGCTCAGACAGCCGTTTAGTGCCTGAATTAGTCACACAGCGTGAACCGGGCGAGCTGTTTGTTATCCGTAATGCCGGTAACATCGTGCCACCCTTCGGGCCGGAGCCGGGCGGTGTTTCCGCCACGGTTGAGTACGCAGTGATGGCGCTGGGGGTGAAAGATATCGTGGTCTGCGGCCATTCGAACTGCGGCGCAATGAGCGCCATTGCAAATTGTGCGTGTCTGGATCATATGCCTGCGGTGGCCCACTGGCTGCGTTATTCTGATGCTGCGAAAGCCATCAATGAATCCATCGAACACGAATCGCCCGAGGCGCGTGTCAACGGCATGGTGCATCAGAACGTGGTCGCACAGCTGAGCAATCTGCGCACCCATCCTTGTGTGGCGGTGGCCTTAGCGAAAGGTGAAGTGACCCTGCACGGCTGGGTATATGATATTGAAACGGGGTCAATTGAAGCTTTTGATGCCAAAAGCAGCACCTTTATTTCACTGTCAGATAATCCTGAAGTGAGAGCCAGCTAAGAAGTTAGAACCTGCTAATAGAAAATTCCGGCATGATGTCGTACCGGAACGTAATGCGGAACATGTTTAAAACTGTTCCGCATTATAAATCAGCCAGTTAAGATATATTACATTTTCCTCAACACCTTTCTGCCTGCATGACTTTCCTGCCTGGACGACACGTAACCGTTTTCTCTTTCAATGCCACAGCGAGAATAATTCATGCCTGTTATCACGTTGAACCGTCTTGCCGATTTACCCGCCGCCCGGTGGGATGCGATGGTACCGGCCGGACAGCCTTTTGCGCGTCATGCCTTCCTCAGTGCACTGGAAGAGAGCGGCAGTCTGGCACCGAATTCCGGCTGGCAGCCCGAGCATTTGTTGTGGCAGCAGGATGGCGAGATGCTGGCGGCTATTCCCGGTTATCGCAAAATGCACTCTGCCGGTGAATACGTGTTTGATCAGGGCTGGGCGGAAGCCAGCGAACGAGCCGGCATTCGTTATTATCCTAAATGGCTGGGCGCGGTCCCCTTCAGCCCAGTGACCGGTGCACGCCTGCTTGGCGAACCTGCCGCTGCCGCAGAACTGCTGGCAAATCTGCCCGCTTATCTCGCGCAGCATCATCTTTCCGGTGCGCATATTAACTTCACCGATGCGGCTAACCACCCGCTGCTGAGTGGCAATCCTGCGTGGCTGCAACGCACCGGCCTGCAATATCACTGGCACAATAGAGGCTACCGCGACTTTCAGGATTTCCTCGAGACCCTCGCTTCACGTAAGCGCAAACAGATGCGCAAAGAGCGCGAACGGGTCGCCGCGCAGGGTTTTGAATTTGAGTGGCTGGAGGGCGCGCAGGTCAGTGAGGCGCAGTGGGATTTCGTTTACACCTGCTACGCGAACACCTATCTGGTACGCGGTCGTGCGCCTTATCTGACGCGGGAATTTTTCAGTTTATTGGCAGAGGGTATGCCGCAAAACCTGCGTCTGGTTCTGACCCGGCTTGGCGGTCAGCCGGTCGCGATGGCCTTCAGCCTGGTGGATGGCGATACCTTTTACGGCCGCTACTGGGGATGTCTGGCCGAGTTCGACCGGCTGCATTTCGAAACCTGTTTCTATCAGGGAATGGATTACGCGATTGCGCATGGCCTGTCCCGCTTTGACGCAGGTGCGCAGGGCGAACACAAACTGCTGCGCGGCTTTGAGCCGGTGATCACCCATTCATGGCATCACTTATGTCATCCGGGGTTGCAGGCGGCGGTGGAAAATTTCCTGGTTGATGAACGTGCAGCGGTGTTGCAGTGGAAAGAAGAAGCCCGTCAGGCTCTGCCTTATCGCAAAGCCTGACGGGGTTTTTACTCACTTTTCGATTAATCCGCCCCCACAAAGCCGCCGGTCTGATGTTGCCACAAGCGGGCGTACAGACCGTTGTGTTGCAGCAGTTCACTGTGACTGCCCGCCTCAACGATCTGACCTTTCTCCAGCACAATCAGCCGGTCCATTTTGACGATGGTCGACAGGCGGTGAGCGATGGCGATCACCGTTTTGCCCTTCATCAGATGTTCAAAACTTTCCTGAATCGCCGCTTCTACTTCGGAATCCAGCGCTGAGGTGGCCTCATCCAGAATCAGGATCGGCGCGTTTTTCAGCAACACACGGGCGATGGCAATACGCTGACGCTGCCCGCCGGAGAGTTTCACACCACGCTCACCCACGTGGGCATCCAGCCCGGTCCGGCCCTGCGCATCATAAAGCTGAGGGATAAACTCATCGGCGCGCGCCTGACGGATAGCCAGTTGCAGTTCCTCTTCCGTGGCTTCCGGCCTTCCATACAGCAGGTTGTCGCGAATGGAACGATGCAGCAGCGAGGTGTCCTGCGTGATCATGCCGATTTGCGCACGCAGACTCTCCTGCGTTACCTGCGCAATGTCCTGCCCGTCAATCAGAATGCGGCCACCGTCGAGGTCATACAGGCGCAGCAGCAGATTCACCAGTGTCGATTTCCCGGCACCCGATGGGCCAATCAGACCAATCTTCTCACCGGGGCGGATCGCCAGATCCAAATTGTGGATCACCCGACTCCCTTTACCGTAGTTGAAGTCGATGTGATCGAAATGGATCGCACCCTGATCGACTTTCAGCGGTTTCGCCTGCGGTTTATCTGTGACGGTCAGCGGTTGCGCAATAGTGTGCAGACCGTCCTGGACGGTACCGATATTTTCGAAGATGCCGTTCACCACCCACATGATCCAGCCGGACATGTTGACGATGCGGATAACCAGTCCGGTCGCCAGCGCGATAGCGCCGACGGAGATCAGCGATTGTGTCCACAACCACAGCGCCAGACCGGTGGTGCTGACAATCAGCATGCCGTTCAGAGAGGTGATCGCAAACGCCATACCGGTCAGCAAGCGGCCTGCCAGCTGGGTCTTGTGCGTCTGATGGCTGATCGCTTCGCGGGCGTACTGCTGCTCAAGGGAGCTGTGGGCGAACAACTTCAGCGTGGAAATATTCGTGTAACCATCCACAATGTAGCCCATCAGTTTTGAGCGGGCTTCCGACGACTCGACTGAACGCTGCTTCACGCGCGGCACGAAATAGCGCAGGCACAGGCCATACAAAACAATCCAGATGATAAGCGGGATCATCAGCCGCCAGTCCGCTTCGGCAAACAGGAACAGCGCACTGGCGGCGTAAATCGCCACATGCCAGATAGCATCTACCGTCTGCACCGCAGAATCCCGCAGCGAGCTGCCGGTTTGCATAATGCGCTGGGCAATACGCCCGGCAAAATCACTCTGGAAAAAGTTCAGGCTCTGTTTGAGCACGTACTTATGATTTTGCCAGCGGATCATACTGGTCATACCGGGGGTCAACGTCTGGTGGACCAGCAAATCATTCAGCCCGAAAAACACCGGCCGTAAGATCATCGCCACCGCCGCCATCCAGATCAATTCACCGGCGTGATCGGAGAAAAAGCGATCGCCGGGCGTCTCTTTGGTCAGATCAATAATCTGGCTGAGGTAGCTGAACAACGACACTTCAATCAGTGATGCAATCAGTCCAACCACCAGCAGTGCGGCAAAACTCGGCCACACCTGACGCAGATAATAGAAGTAGAAAGGAAAGACTTTATCAGGCGGCTCTGCGCCCGGCGCCTCACGGAAAATATCAATTATTCGCTCAAAACGGCGAAACAGCATGGTACACCTCTTAAGTTATTTATCGTCAGGGCTGTCCCGCCCTGATGTTTTCCCAGTGTATCGGTATGGATTTTCTTGCAGAACCTATAAGAGTAGATGCTGACGGGCCTTTTCGTTTGATCTTTGTCCCATAGCTTTTATCATGAAGATTACATTCTGAGCACCCCGATAGGCCCCCTGAGAGGAATTTATGTCAGTAAAGTTAATCGCAGTCGATATGGATGGCACATTTCTCGATGATGAAAAGAAATACAATAAAACCAAATTTTTAGCGCAATATGCGCAATTAAAACAGCAGGGTATAAAATTTGTTGTCGCCAGCGGTAACCAATATTTCCAGCTAAAATCCTTCTTTCCGGAGATTGCTTCTGAGATCGCCTTTGTTGCCGAAAACGGCGCGTATATCGTCAACCAAGGCCAGGATGTCTCTGTCGCTGAAATCAGCATGGCTTCGGTCGTTCAAATTCTTGAGTTCCTGGACAAGATCCCCGGTTTACGCACTGTGATTTGCGGTAAAAACAGCGCGTGGATCCAATCTTCGCAGCCCGAAGATTTTTATCTCAAGATGAACCGCTACTACCACCGCCTGCAGAAAATCGAGAGTTATGAGGAGATTGACGACACGATTTTCAAATTCGCCCTCAATATTTCCGACGAGCATCTGGCGGAATTTATGACCTCCCTCGATAACGCCCTCGGCCATATCATCACCCCGGTTTCCAGCGGCCATGGTTCCGCAGACCTGATTATCCCCGGCCGCCATAAAGCCAACGGCCTGCGCATCTTGCAGAAAATCTGGGGCATCGACGACAGCGAAGTGGTCACCTTCGGCGACGGCGGCAACGATGTCGAAATGCTGCAACAAGCCGGCTTCGGATTCTCCATGGCGAACGCTATGCCGGTGGCGACGGCAGCTGCACGCTACAGGACGGTCTCGAATAATGAAGAAGGGGTACTGAAGGTGATCGACAAGGTGCTGGCGGGGGAAGCTCCTTTTAAATGAATGGCGATTCATGAGCGCTTTTAGATTCAACATCAACACCGTGGGCTCGCCGCCCACACTGGCCCAAAGGGTTTTAAACGAAACCCTTTGGAATCCTGCGTTTTTTTGCTGCTGTCACACCGCAGCTGCGCTGGTCACAATGGCCGTGTTTCAGGTACCGACGTGATAGCCGCAAACTCCGCCGCTGCGCGGTTCTCTCAGTTCGGGCTTCAACCCGCGTAAAAAACCACGCGGTTTTGCGCCACTCCCTCGACGTCGTTTTGAACGCGGCCGAGGCTTTTTTTTAAAGACAAACACCATGCAGATTTTGATTTTGAATTTAAAGAAGCTTCGGCCGCGTTCAAAAATGTCACCGGCAAGTCGGTGGAGAGACAACATCTTTACCGTTGGCTCGAACCCGCAGCCGGGAAGCCCGTCAGGGCTGACATTTTGCGGCTATCACGTCGGTACCTGAAACACGGTCATCCCGATTCAGCGATAGCGCGCAGTTAAAGAGCCGGAGATTCTTAAGAGGCGCGGCGATAGGCGCCTCTTAAGGCCAGTTTGGGTGGCAACCCAAGGTTTTGACATTGCATTTAAAAAATAAAATTTACGCCACTTTCAAAGTGGCAAAACCTACTTCTTCAATACCGAATCCTTCTGCAATAGCGAAAGCACAAACGCCAGTACCATCACTCCCGCCGCAATTTGGTAAACCGAGTGCAGCGCCGAGCCAAAAGCTTGCAGGTAATCATCGCGGATAGCCGCCGGTAATTGCTGCACGGCCTGCGCACCGAGTGAACGGGGCAGTACCGTACCCTCGGGGATCCGCGCCTGTAGCTGGTTGCGTAGAACATGGGTGAAAATCGCGCCAAACATCGCCACACCGATTGACCCACCAATCGAACGGAACAGCGTTACACCCGAGGTCGCCACTCCCATCTGTTTCATCGACACTGAGTTTTGTACCGCCAACACCAATATCTGCATCACCATGCCCAGACCAAAACCCAGTACGCCGATATACAGATACAGCATGTGAAGCGGTGTACTGACTTTCAAAAAACCCAGCAACACCATGCCGATAAAACTCAGCAATGTGCCGATAATCGGGAAAATGCGGTAACGGCCGATGCGGCTGATCAACCGCCCGCTGATGATTGAGCTGACCAGTAACGCCCCCATCAGTGGCAGCAGCTGCATCCCTGCTTGCGAAGGCGTAGAACCTTTTACCACCTGCAAATAGAGCGGGAGAAAGGTCATGGATCCCATCAGCGACATACCGATAATAAAACTGATGGCACAGCTCAGCAGGAACGTGCGGTCGCGGAACAGACTGAGCGGAATGATAGGCTCCGCCGCAAGCCGCTCTTCATAGATAAAGCCGCCGAGCGTAACAATGGCGAACGCCAGGATGCACCACAGCTGTGGGTCAGACCACGCGTACACCGTACCGCCCTGGCTGGTGAACAAAATGATACAGGTGAGGGCCGCCGCCAGATAACCCGCGCCGAGAAAGTCGATCTCATGGCGAATACGTGCGCTCTGCGATTTCAACGCCACGCCAATCACCAGCAGCGCAAAAATACCCAGCGGCAGGTTGATGTAGAAAATCCAGCGCCACGACATGTGTTCCACCAGGAAACCACCAATCAGCGGCCCGATGACGGTCGCCAGACCGAAAACACCCCCAAACAGCCCCTGGTATTTCCCGCGTTCTGACGGAGGAATAACATCACCCACTGCGGCCATGCTCACCACCATCAGCCCGCCGCCGCCCAGCCCCTGCAAGGCGCGCATCAGGATCAGCTGCGTCATGTTCTGTGCCAGTCCGCACAGCACCGAACCCAGCAGGAAGACCACAATCGCCGTTTGCAGCACAATTTTACGGCCGAGCAGGTCACCGAACTTACCGTACAGCGGCACCACAATGGTGGAAGCCAGCAAGTAGGATGTGACCACCCACGAAAGCTGCTCCAGCCCGCCAAGCTCGCTGACGATAGTCGGCAATGCAGTGGACACAATGGTCTGGTCGAGCGCAGCCAGCAGCATGACCAGCATCAGCGCGGAGAACAGCAGTTTGATAGAGGGCTTCTGCTCCGTCCCTTCAGCCTGCATCGAATTTATCGTTGTCATAAAGAGTCATCTGGCTTGTAATTAATTAACTGTATAATTAATATTGACGCATCACTTTCATCTGGTCAATGGATCACCCCGCTTATGACAGGCAGAAAAATCTCAGAAAAGACAGGAACCGCACAAAAAGATCAAACTGAGGCGGTGACGCCGGCGCGTGGTCCTGGTCGCCCGAGCGGGGTTAAAAAGGGGGGCGATAAACGCGAACTGCTGCTCGATGCTGCCCTGAAGCTGTTTGCCCAGTTCGGTATCGCCGAAACCCCGCTCAGCGCAGTCGCCAAAGAAGCCGGTGTCACCACCGCCATGCTGCATTACTATTTCAATACGCGAGAACAGCTGCTGGATGTCCTGATCGACGAGCGTTTCCAGCCAGTGCGCGCCGGTTTCACTGACATATTTGATACCCATGCCGACGACCCGCTCATGGCGATCACCTCCATGGCGCAGTGCATGATTGATGCGGCAGTCAAATACCCGTGGGTGGCACCGCTGTGGGTGCGGGAAGTGATCAGTGAAAGTGGGATGCTGAAAAAGCGGATGGAAGCCCGCAATGGCGATGCAAACCGCAAAATCGTGCATGAATCGATCACCCGCTGGCAGGCCGAAGGCCGTCTGAATCCGGATCTCGACCCGGCATTGCTGTTTATCTCCCTGTTCGGTCTGACGTTGTTCCCGCTCGCCTCCATGAAGATGCGACAAGGGACGGCATCGCTCATTACCCCCGACATGCTGCGTAAACATGTCTCCGTTCTGCTGTTCCACGGCGTTGCGCCGCAAAAGCCTTAGATTGAATCCTTATCCGCGCGGGGGATCTCCGCGCAACTCACTTTAATCCCTCATTTTTGTATCGGAAAATACTGCGCTGACTCTATTATCATGTAACGAAATTGTTGCAGCGAAATAGGGAATGATTTTAAGAATGAAGGGAATGCCGCCACTGATCCTCGCTTTGCTTACCAGTTCGCTAGTGCTGACTATCGGACGGGGTGTCACACTGCCGTTTATCACCATTTATTTGACCGAGCACTACCATCTGCTGCCGAAAAGCGTGGGGATTATTCTCGGAGCCAGCCTGGCGATCGGTATTCTGAGTAGCCTTTACGGCGGCTATCTGGTGGATAAATTCAATCACCGTACGTTGATCACGCTGTCGATCAGCTCGTTTGGTCTGAGTTTTTTGTTGCTGCCCATCCTTCCCAACGTCACCGGCGTGTTGTTGGTGCTGGCCCTGCTCAATGCTTCTTACGCGCTGCTCAGCATTACGCTCAAAGCCTGCATTGCCAGTTGGTTACCTATTGAGAAACGCATTAAAGCGTTCTCAATGAACTATACGCTGGTGAATGTCGGCTGGGCGGTCGGTGCCTCCCTTGGCGTGTGGCTGGCCGGGTACAGCCCGATGCTGCCCTTTGTGATTTCCGGCACGCTGGCGTTCGGTACGGTACTCTCGCTGGCCTGGGGTTTACGCAACATTCCTCACACGCCACCGCAAACGGAGCAGGAACACAAACCGCTGCCGAAGCCCAATTTGCGCCAGACGTTGAGCATTCTGACCCATGACCGTCGCCTGATCTATTTCACTCTGGGCAGTACGCTGGGATCGATAGTGTTCGGGCAATTCGCCGGTTATCTGTCGCAGTATCTGATCCTGGTGTCGGACGCGACCTTTGCCTACAAGATTATCGGCGCAGTGATGATCACCAATGCCGTCATTGTTATTGCCTTCCAGTACGTACTCAGCAGCCGGATGAAACAAAATACCCTGCTCAAATGGCTGTGCCTCGGCACCCTTTTCTTTATTGTCGGGCTCCTGGGTTTTATGACCGCCGGACAATCCGTCCTGTTCTGGATTATTGCGATGGTGATTTTCTCCTTCGGCGAACTGATCGTCATTCCGGTGGAATATATGTTTATCGACTTTATCGCTCCGGAAAACATGAAAGGCAGCTATTACGGTATGCAGAACCTGAGCAACCTCGGCGGCGCGATCAACCCGGTACTGTGTGGCTTTCTGCTCAGTTACGCCGCCCCGCCGGTGATGTTTATCGCACTGATCATCGCCGCTATCGCAGGCCTGCTCTTCTTCTGGATGGGGCACCGGCTGGCGACCCGGATGGCGGTTAAAATATAGCCATAGCCTGTTCCCTCAGACGGGCCATCAGTTCACAGTAAGGGCGCGGGCCGAAGCTTATGCGGCTGACGCCCAGTTCAGCAAGCTGCACAACCGGAGGGGTCAGGTCGTTGATCATGATATTGACCGGCAAGGATGAGAACTCGCACAGTTCAGCGATAAGTGCAGGGTCGTTTAAACCGGGAGCAAAAAAGCCGCTGGCCCCCGCATCTTGATAGGCTAGCAGCCGCTGTTTGGCTTCGGCCATTAACTGAGGATGCTGTGCCGAATGAGTGGCCTGCAGAAACACGTCGGTTCTGCCATTGATAAATAAAGCAATTCCGTGGGTTTCTGCAACCTGCCGCAATGTGCTCAGTAGTGTGCACTGTTCCGTAATGCCGTTTAACGCCGATAGACCCAACTGTTGATCCTCAACGTTAATCCCCACCACGCCCGCCTGTAAAAGCGCCGCCAGATTATCGCATTTATTCGCGCCATAACCGGTTTCAAAATCTACGGTAAGTGGCAGGCTGACCGCAGAAGCGATTCTCTGCACCGTATGCAAAAGGGCTGAAAAGGGCATTTCTTCACCATCCTGATAACCCTGCGCCGCCGCACAGGACCAGCTTCCGGTGGCAATCGCCGTTGCTCCTGCGTGCGCTACGGCCTGTGCGCTTCCGGCGTCCCAGATGTTGTACAACATCACCGGGCTGTGCTTTTTATGCTGCCGGGTGAAATCCAATGCCTGACTTTGCTGACTCATACCTTGCTCCTTATATCACTGGCTTAACGCCATTCTTCTTTCGTGTTCAATCAGCCAGCGTTTGCGCCACAGTCCGCCACCGTACCCCGTGAGCGAACCGTCTGCGCCAATCACACGGTGGCAAGGAATAAGAATCGAAATCTGGTTAGCACCGTTGGCACGGGCCACCGCCCGGGAAGCCGACGCCTGGCCGATATCCGCCGCCAGCGAGGAGTAACTGCGCAATTCGCCCAGCGGAATGGCCCTCAGCGCATCCCAGACTTTACGGGTAAATACGGAACCAAACTCGGCCAGCGGCGTATGGAATGCAGGCGAGTGTCCGGTGAAATAAGCCGCGAGCTCACGTTCAACCTGATCAACCGGCGCAGTGCGGCCGAAAATAATCTCTGAGGACGTGAGCTGTTTGAGCCGTTCGATTTCATTGAGTAAGGCAGGCCGGTCGATAAACTCCAGCAAATAGAGAGCGTCACGGCTGGCCACAGCCAGCATCGAACCAATCGGGGTATCCAGCCAGTCCGCTTTCAGAAACAGGTGCTTCCTCGCCTGAGAAGGATTGAGGCCAATCTGGCGGCTGATGGCCGCACGAAATCCGCTGCCAGATTCATAACTGGCGTCCAGCTGCGCTTCGATCACCGTGTTGCCGCCGGTCAGTGCATCAACACCTTTCCCCATCCTGCGCAGGCGCGCCATCTCCAGAAAGGTGATGCCAAACTGGCGTTTGAACGCCCGGCGTACCGTAGAGGGATCCACCCGCATCGCCTGCACATCCTCTTCACTCCACTTTCTGTCAGGCTCAGCTTCCAGAGCAGTCAGCAGCTTAAGTACCAACGGGTCTTTTTCTCCGCCCTGCATAAGCGGCCGGCAGCGCCGGCAGGGGCGATATCCCGCTTCCATGGCACTTACCATCGACGAATAGAATACTGAGTTCTCGCGTTTCGGCTTTCGCGCAGGGCACGTCAGGCGGCAAAAAATACCGGTGCTTTTTACCCCTACAAACGCAAAACCGTCATAGGCCGGATCGCGGGCGATCAGCGCAGCATAGAGAACATCGTCGTCGGGTAAATCAAATAGCATGATTCAACTCACTGGCGGGATAGGTGACAAAAAGCATAGGGGATTTTCAGCATGGGATGCGACGTTTTTCGGGCGTCTATTTTTGCTAGCAGAAAGTAAAGGGAGAACAGCGAGAAAACAGCGCCCGGAACACCCCGGGCGCATTCTATTTACTCCTCCAGACCCCGGTTCTTCAGCATCGGTTCTATCGACGGTGCTTTACCGCGCCAGGTTTCATACAACTTTTCCAGGTCTTCGCTGTTACCGCGAGACAAGATCTGGTCACGGAATTTCTGTCCGTTTTCACGCGTTAGCCCGCCCTGCTCTTCGATACCGGCAAAGGCATCGTCGGCCAGCATTTCGGTCCACAGGTAGGCGTAATAACCCGCGGCATAGCCGTTACCCCAGATGTGCTGGAAGTAGCTGGAACGGTAGCGTGGCGGAACATATGCCAGATCGATATTGTCTTTCTTCAGCGACGCTGCCTCGAATTTATCCACGTCCTGCTCCGGCTCACTGGCGCTCAGGCTGTGCCAGTGCATATCGAGCAGCGCGGCGGCCAGCAGTTCGGTCATGTCATAACCTTTGTTGAATTTGCTGGCCTTCTCAATTTTGTCCTGTAACGCCTGCGGCATCACTTCGCCGGTCTGGTAGTGCTTCGCAAAGTGGTTGAACACTTTCGGATCACTGGCCCAGTGTTCGTTGAATTGCGACGGGAACTCGACAAAGTCGCGCGGCGTCGCGGTACCGGACAGGCTCGGGTACTGCTGATCGGCGAACAGCCCGTGCAGGGTATGGCCGAACTCGTGGAACAGGGTGATCACGTCATCCCACGACAGCAGCGCAGGCTGGCCCGCAGCCGGTTTCTGGAAGTTGGCGACGTTGTAGATCACCGGTTTAGTGCCGAGTAATTTAGACTGATCGACGTAATTGCTCATCCACGCGCCGCCGCCCTTGTTATCACGCTGAAAGTAGTCGGCATAAAACAGCGCCATCGATTTTCCGTCTTTGTCGAACACTTCAAACACCCGCACGTCCGGGTTATACACCGGCAGATCGTGGCGCTCTTTGAAGGTCACGCCGTACAGCAGGTTGGCGGCGTAAAACACGCCGTTTTCCAGCACATTGTTGAGTTCGAAGTAGGGTTTGATCTGCGCGTCGTCGAGGTCATATTTGGCTTTGCGCACCTGCTCGGAATAATGCTGCCAGTCCCAGGCTTCCAGTTTGAAGCCGCCTTTCTGTTTATCAATAAACGCCTGGATGTCTCCGGCCTCGCGCTGCGCGCGCGCCGTCGCGGCCGGAACAATTTTGTGCATAAAATCGAGTGCAGCCTTTGGCGTCTTAGCCATCTGATCCTGTAACTTCCACGCGGCATAGGACGGGAAGCCGAGGATTTTCGCCTGCTCGGCGCGCACTTTCGCCAGTTTAGAAATAAGCTGGCGGGTGTCGTTGGCATCGCCATGTTCAGCGCGATTAATCGATGCGTCATACAGGGCTTTGCGCGTATCGCGATCTTCCAGCGGCTGCAACAGGGGCTGCTGGGTGGTGTTTTGCAGCACCAGCAACCAGGCGTTATCCAGCTTGCGATCTTTGGCCGCCTGCGCGGCGGCAGTAAGTTCAGCCTCGCTCAGCCCCGCCAGCTGTTTCTGGTCCTTGATTGTCAGGCCGCCCGCTTTGGTCGCCGCCAGCAGCTTATTGGTGAACTGGGTACTGAGCGTGGCAGCCTGCTGGTTCAGCGCCTTGAGTTTCTCTTTATCCGCATCAGAAAGATTCGCACCCGCCAGTTCAAACTCTTTGTAGGTCACTTCAATCAGGCGCTGGGATTCCGGGTCCAGCTTGAGCGTATTGCGCTGGTCATAGACGGCTTTCAGGCGCGCAAACAGTTTGCTATTGAGATAAATACTGTCACTCATCGCTGCCAGTTGCGGGGACATCTCTTCATCAATTTTTTGCAGGCCGTCAGAGGTATTTGCACCGGTCATCGCGCCAAAAACGTTCATCACACGGGTCAGTAGCTGCCCGGATTTCTCCAGCGCAACATAAGTATTCTCAAAGGTCGGTGGCGCGGGGTCGTTGGCAATTTTTTCCACTTCGGCCAGTTTCTGCTTAATGCCTTCGGTGATCGCCGGGGCATAATCGCTTTCCTGATAGAGATTGAACTGCGGCGCCTGATACTCAAGCGGACTGCGCTCGAAGAACGGATTAACGTGTTTTGCCGGACTGTTCATGACATTTTCCTGCGAAGGGGTCGACGCTGATGCAGTCTCTGCTGCTACCGCGTATTGACTGCATGCCAGAGTAATGGCCAGAAAGAGGTTTGAAAAACGCATCGATAATTTCCTTTGCTATAAATTCCAGTAAGGCCCTGATCATAGTAACAGGTTGGGAAATCAGCAAAATCATGGCGGCATTAATGTGATTTCTGCTAGTCTTGCCGCATAACCACTGTGCATTTTTACAGGCCTCCTCATGATTAAAAATCAGACGTTTACCGAACAGCGCTTCAGCCAGCAGCACACGCTGGCGGGCGAAATTTACCATGATTGCCATTTCCTGCGCTGTCGTTTTGACAGCACCGACCTGTCAGAGACCGCGTTCGTTAACTGCATTTTCTATGACGATCAAACGCAAACGGGCTGCTCTTTTCAACATGCACAGCTTAAGGATGCCAGCTTCAAAAACTGCGATCTCACTATGGCGGACTTCAAAAATATTCAGGCGCTGGGTCTTGAGATGCGCGAATGTAAGGCCACCGGCGCGGATTTTGCCGGTGCCAATTTTATGAACATGATCACCGCCCGCACCTGGTTTTGCAGTGCCTTCCTGACCAAAAATAACTTCAGCTACGCCAACTTCAGCAAAGTGATTCTGGAGAAGTGCGAGCTGTGGGAGAACCGCTGGACCGGCGCCAACATGCAGGGCAGCAACCTGAACGGTTCAGATCTTTCCGGCGGCGAATTCACCGAATTCAACTGGAACGATGTCAACGTCACCCACTGTGACCTGACCAATTCCGATCTGGGTGAGCTCAACCTGCGCAAAGTGGATCTCGACGGCGTGAAAATCGACGACTGGCAGCAAAGCCACTTGCTGGAGAAATTGGGCGTGATTGTGATTCATTCGAAGTAGGGAATATCACAGCACATTGTATTGCGGCCAGAAACTTGATTTACGTTTGTGCTTCGCTTTAACCCTCTCCATATAGTCAACATGGGTAGGTAAAGAAGAATAAGTATTCACTTCTTGATCCAGCTTATCTAACTGATGTAAATAACGGGCGGCATGATGATAGGCTTGGGTCCTGCCACCTTCTAAAATATCATCTGCCAAGCAACGCAGCAGAATAATACGCAGGATATGGCCATGTTCGGGCACTTCATCCAACAACGAAAGCAACTGGGTATAATGCCACTCAGCGATTTCATTGACGCCCTTTATCGCCAGCTCTTCAGCTTTGCTGTATTCATTGAGTTTGAGTAATGGGTCTAACTGGTCATCAAGTTCAGACTCTTTGAGGACAGCGATAATCAATTGCTCACGTAATTGACGGACGTCATCTTCAGAAACCAGCGGCTCCACTTTTTGGAAATTCTCAAACGTGGGTTCTATATCCATCAACTCAATCAGCGCAGCCAGGCGTTTTTCTGGCTGATTCAGCCCCTGATAGCAGTCGGCTAATAGTGACAGGCGTGTTGCATTGGGCTTTTTCCAGCCACTTTCTCCCCAGTCTTTTTGCAGCCATTTCATTGCCTCATCATACGCACCACAATGCAGGCTAAACTCAACCATGCTTTCCATCTGCATATGATTTGGCGAAGGGCTGACCAGTAATGTTGCCTGAATATAGATTGCCGGGTCTTTTAACGCTTCAGCCACGCTATGGAGGTTAACTGACCAGCTAATATCACGGAATTCATCCCTTTTTTTCGTTTTGAGCGAGGCACGTAATCCGTCTTCATAATAAGCGGCCAGTTGGCGTAACTCTCCTTGCGAAAGAAGGATATTGGCGTTGGGTAATAAAGGATCAAGCACGCCATAATCATTACTATCGGCTAATTGTTTAATGATCGGCAACCAACCTGTCGCAGGCACAGAACTCAGGCTGGCTGATTTTAACCATAATAAACAAATATCCAAGTAAACATCACCGACGCTACCATCAGAATCATCACATCGGTTCAGGCTATTTTCAGCAGTCTCCAGTAGATCATTGACCAATTGAAATGCCTGATCGGGAAAGTCAGGTAAAACATTATCTTCGATTTCACTTTTTAATTGATATACATTGTGAGCTAACTCACCGGCTTGATAATAACTGTAAAAATAGGAGGATCGACCCAGAGATTTTATCTCTTTTTTAAGCGTTTTAATTAATGCACTGGTGTCGTTTTTTAACAATAGCCGTTCTATTCTCGTATCCAGGAGTTCATATTCGCCATACAGTGAGGCAATAAAGCTGGCTAAAACTACGCTATCCAGTAAAGCGAGGTCATCCACCAAACCACGTTGTTTTTTCATTAGCTTGCTCCTTTATATATGGAAAAAAATTACGCCGAATGACTGCCATTGAGCAACGCCGCCGCTATGCCATCCAGATGTGATTTGATTTTCTCCCAGTGCGGCATCACCTGCTTCATTAGCCGGTAAAATTGCTCACTGTGGTTGTGTTCCGCCAGATGGCAAAGCTCGTGCAAAATGACGTAATCAATGCTTTCACGCGGAGCCTTAACCAGATGTGGGTTCAGCGTAATACGCCCCTGAGGTGAACAGCTTCCCCATTGAGTTTGCATGGTTTGCACGCGCAGCGGCGGCCGCTCATTAACCCATAATGCCTGATCCAGCATCGCCTCCAGTCTGCGAGCGAACACTTCTTTAGCTCGGTCTTTGTACCATTCATTGAGCAGCACGCGGATACGCTCGGGGTTTCTTTCCCGCACAGTAATTTCCAATTTACCGCGCAGCATTTTAACCCGCTGCTTTTCCTCCGGCTCCACCAGCACTTTCAGCATGTACTGTTTGCCGAGGTAAAAGTGGCTTTCACCGCTGATGTACTGTCGTTCAGTAATATGTTGCTGCTGGGCACGGAAATCCCGCAATTGTTGCCAGATCCAGCGCCCACGTTTTTTCACCGCACCGAGCACTTCTTCGTCGGAACTGTTTTCAGGCGCGGCGACCAGCACCCTGCAATCCGGGTGTACTTTGATCAGCACCTTGCTTTTCACACTGCGTCGGACGCTGATCTCAAAACAGATGCGCTCATCTCCATAGTGAAAACAGAGATCTGGCGAATGTTTTTTCGGGCGCGGAATTGCGATGCGTACGCTCATTTTTGCCTTATGACACACCATTCAGGCCGACGCGGGTGATTTGCACCACGCTTTCGACAATCCTATTCACCTGATCGATACCCGCACCTACGTCCCTGCACTCGTGAAACAGCATTGTGAGAAGATTTTTTCGAATCTCAGCTTCAATATTTTGCGTGTTGATAGAGTTTTCGGTGACGGCGCGGTGGACCACAGTATCAATCACAAACGCCAGTGCCACCCATTTCTTTTCGACCTGAGCATCTGCCACTGCAAAAACCTGAGGTAGCTCTTTCTTGAAAACGCCGTAATAAGCCTGTGCGTGTTTATTACCACCAAAAGCATCGGGGATATCCTGCAACCGGCGGTTTTCAACATCCTGCATAAACTCGGTATAAAGCAAATATTGCTTGGAAGGATGATCGAACTGTTTTTCCGCTTCCTCTATCGTTTTTAGTAGCAGAGCCGAGAATGCTTCCTGCGCATAAGGATCATCGTGCAATTCCTGCTCAATCATTTTGGTGACACGCGTTTTAATGATGTCAGTTTCGTTGCGGGTTTTATCTTCTGACCACGACGGATGTGGTGTTTTGGGCTTCTGCTGCCCCATTTTCGACACGTCGTACACTGCGTCAGGCTCTTTGATTTGCACGCCGACCACGTGTTTATCGAGCAGTTTTTTCACCTGTTCGGCGTATTCGTCGTAATCCACCGTTTCACCGGCATCGGCTTTAATTTGCTGACGCAAAATCGAAAGCTGGCGCACGGTCTCTTTATAACTTTTACGGTCGGCATCACTAAAACTGTTGTCTTCGAAGAACGTCGCCGATTGCAATGCCACTTTCAGGCAACTGGCAAACTCACTCAGTGCCTCGTAGAAATCTTCACGTGCCTTCAGGTGAATATCGACAAACTCGCCGTTACGCTGCTCCATTTTAGGCACCAATGCCTGACGCAACTGCTCGGTATCGCTTTTATTCGGCACCGCGTCGAAGATTGCCCATAACGTTTTATGCAATAACGGCAAGCGCTTATATTCGCTGCTCATCTGATTATATAAACCATCGATATCATTGATGTCATAGCCGCCCTGTGTGCGCGAAGCCAGATCCTGATATTTGGCGATGGTGGTGTCCAGCTCCGCCAGTACACCGCGATAGTCGATAAGCAAGCCTTCTTTCTTCTTATCATGCAGTCGGTTAACGCGTGCAATGGCCTGAATGAGGTTATGCCCTTTCAGGGATTTATCGATATACAACACCGCATTAAGCGGCTCATCGAAACCGGTCAACAACTTATCGACCACGATCAGCAATTTCAACTTTTCGTCTTTCTCAAAACGCCCAATCAGTTTCTGGGTATATTTCCGCTCATCCTCACTGCCAACGTTGTCTTTCCACCATTTCGACACTTCTGGCTGGGTTGCTTCATTAATACTGGTATTGCCTTCGCGGGTATCCGGCGGGCTCATCACCACGGCGGACTCAAACAAGCCCGCTTCGTCGAGGTACTTTTTATATTTGATGGCAGACAGTTTGCTGTCACAGGCCAACTGACCTTTTAGCCCCTCGGTGATGTGTTTACTGAAGTGATTGGCGACGTCCAGCGCGATTAAATGAATACGATCGTCGGCGCTTTGCACTGCGCCTTTGCGGGAATATTTACGTTTTAAGTCGGCGCGCTGCGCGTCGCTCAAACCAACAGTAATACGATCAAACCAACTGTCGACCGCTTTTTCATTCACGTTCAGTTCGGGTTTGCGCTCTTCATATAACAGCGGCGTGACGGCTTTATCTTCCACCGCGCGCTGCATGGTATAGGCGTGAACAATCGGGCCGAATTTGTTGGTGGTTTTATCGTCTTTAAGCAGCGGCGTGCCGGTAAACGCCACGAAAGCCGCATTAGGCAGCGCCAGCTTCATGCGAATATGATTTTCGCCTCCCTGACTGCGGTGGCCTTCGTCGATCAGCACCACGATATTGGCATCGTCGTTATGGCACTCGGGTAATTCGGTGGCCGAGGTAAACTTCTGGATCAGCGAGAAGATAATCCGCTGTTTACCCTGGCTAATTTGCTGCGCCAGACGCGCACCGGAGTTGGCCATCGCTTTCTTAAAATCATGCTTACCGGAAAGCTGATCGCCCGACAGAAAACTTTTACTCAGCTGGGCTTGCAGATCCACCCGGTCGGTAACGATGATGAAACGGCAGGCTTTCAGCGATTCATCCAGCAGCAGCGCTTTACTGAACAGCACCATGGTCAGCGATTTACCGGAACCGGTGGTATGCCAAATCACCCCTCCTTCGCGACCGCCGTGGGCGTTTTTGAGCTTGATGCGATCGGTGAGCCGTTTGATGCCAAACACCTGCTGATAACGGGCAATCACCCGGCCAACCTTTTTGTCGAACAGCGTATACAGGCGAACCATCTCCAATAAGCGCGCCGGCAACAGCAGGCTGATAAGCATCTGATCCTGTCCCGTCACCGCCAGATGGCCGCCGGCAATCAGATTCTGATACCAGTGTAAATCTTCCGGCTTACGGTGGCTGAACAAGCCGGAAACCTGCTGCGGGTTCAGTCTTTTGTTCTTCACCGCCAGCATTTCAGCATCGGTAATATCTTCTTCGCGCCAGCCGCCCCAAAATTTTAACGGCGTGCCGCAGGTGCCATAACGCCCGTCGCTGCCGTTAATCGAGAGCAAAATCTGGCTGTAGACGAACAGATGCGGGATTTCGTCGTGCATCTGATTACGCAGGTTTTGGGAAATACCTTCGTCGATAGTCGGGCCTTTTTTGCCCTGGCTGACCGGGCGTTTAGCCTCGATCACCACCATCGGAATGCCATTCACAAAACCGACGATATCCGGTTTGCGGCAATCATAATGCGATGAGCCAATGCCGCCGGTGCGGGTCACGCGAAACTCTTCGGTGACCAAAAAGCTGTTGTTGGCGATATTTTTCCAGTCGACCAGTTCGACGGTCTGGCTGGATTTACGCCCATCGACAAACTCGGTCACCGTGATGCCGTACAGCAAATGGTTGTGCATCCGCTGATTAGCCGACATCAATCCTTCATTCAGGGCCGGGCTGCATACTTCGCTAATGATATTTTCAATGGATTTTTCAGACAGCGGATACACTTTGCCCGCGTAATGAAAACGGCGGGTTTTCAGCATCCGGTGCAGTTCATCACGCAATACCACCTGATCCAGCTTGCCGCCGCGTGCCGCCAGCGCCTGAGCGGGGGAAAGAAACGTCCAGCCCATGTGGGTCATCAGCGTCAGCGCCGGTAATTTGGCGATGTACTCTTCTTCAAACTTTGGCAGGGGGTGTGGTTCAGGCTGTGACATCCGTTAGTCCTTTTTCTGCGCAATGGCGTGAAGCGCCTCGATATTACTTTTGGCGCCTTCGGCTTCTTTCAGGCGGCGGCGCTGTTCGGCGAATTGTTCATATTGCTGGCAGGCTTTTTCATCCGCTGCTTTTTTACTGGTTTTACCGCTACCCTGCAAAATATCCAGTTCATTAAAGTTAAGAAACTGCTCCAGCTTATCCTGCCAGCTTTTTAAGAATATTTGCTGACGGCGTTTGGTCTGGTCTTCGGCATAATCCAGCCACATGGAAATAATGCGGTTAAGCTGGTCAATTTCTTCTTCACGCAGATAATTTTTGGCAATGGTGATATCGGTTTTACGCACGTTATCATATTTGAAACTGGTCAGCCCCATATCCGGCTGGCTGGCGTCCGCACGCTGAGCAATAATTTCCGCCGCCGTCAGACCGGTACAGGCGTAATGCAGTTTGTTCTGAATTGCCTGAAAGAAACGGGCAGTGTCTTTATCCGATGGCTGATAATCCGCCGCCATGGCAAAAATATCTTTAATCCGCAGATACACCCGGCGTTCGCTGGCGCGAATATCGCGGATGCGTTCCAGCATCTCGTCGAAATAATCCGGCACCACCGACTGCCCAACCGGCGGATTTTTCAGCCGCTGGTCGTCCATCACAAACCCTTTAATGACATATTCCTGCAAGGTTTGCGTTGCCCACTGGCGGAACTGGGTGCCGCGAGCGGAACGGACACGGTAACCGACAGCCAGAATTAACGGCAGGCTAAAATACTGAACATTATAGGCTTTTCCATCAGCCGCAGTTGTTCGGTAAAACCGAACAACTGAATTCTCTTCCAGTTCATGCTCAGCAAAAATATGGCTGATATGCTCGCTGATGGTGGCCTTGGCTTTACCGTACAAGTCACAAATCATCGCCTGTGAAAGCCACAGCGTCTCCGACTCAAAGCGGCATTCCACCTGTACGCGATCGTCCGCGCTTTGAAACAGCACAAACTCACCTTCAGGTGCTAACGGCAAATTCTTCTCATCCATCAGGCTGCCTCCACCTTCACCCGGCGCTTACCGGTCAGCAATTGCTGCATTAATGCGGTTTTTTCCTGTTTTAGAAAGGACAGTTTCTTTTGCAGCAGTTCGATTTCGTTATCGGCAGCGGTGAGTACGGCGGCGATTTTTTGCTGTTCTGGGAGTGGGGGAATTTTAAATCTCATTAACTTCAACGCATTAATCGAAAGAACTTTTTGAGATGTTCCTACACTATGAGCCTCAAACAGACGCTCATTGAAGCTAAGCATATTAATGAAAAATTCCAGACTACCATTTGGAAAATAAAATACGGGGTAATATATACTGATGAGCCCAGTGAAACCTAACTTATTAATATTGAAAGTAAATCGTCCGTCATCGCTTCTGGAGCGATAAGTAACATAACCTTCAGGTATAATATTAAACCCTATATTCTCACGCGATGAGATTCTATTATTTTCAAAGTAATCACTTTGTAGGACAAGACCATTCCTTGAAGAGGTTAATACTTCATACTGATCATTTTCAGATGATTTCTTTTTATATTCTTCTATCCAATTATCTAAAGGCTGAACTACCCACTCCCCCTCAAACCCCGGTAACCGTTTCTTTCCCGTCAATAAACTCTGCATCAGCGCTTTTTTCTGCTGCTGGCTGTTGCTAATTAGTTGTTCAGTGGTCGCAATCGCCTTATCCCAGGTGGAGAGGATTTGGGCGATTTTGGTTTGTTCTGGGAGTGGGGGCCGCAGAAACTCAATGTCATTTAAAATCTGTTGGCTCAAATTAGAAATATTAGTTCCACCGCCATTCTGATTAATTTGCTCTTTGACCAACGATGACCTTGAAAGATATGAAGCATATTCAGGAAGGATTTTCTTACTATCGACTCGACCACGGATAGTAAAACCAGAAAATGAAAGACGTTCTTTGACAAAAGGAAAAAATAGACAACGTCCAATGAGATTTTTATTGCCATTTGAGCGAACAAACAACAAGTCTCCGTCCTTTAGTAACTCTTCATCACGGATCTTATTTGCGACCTGTATAAACTCAAGACATTGAGTATTACGCAACTCTGAATAGTCTTTAAAGTCACCAACACCAACTATTTTTATAGTTTCACCTAAAGCGGACTTGGTAAAGTTAAGCCCATTTTTGAATGACATAACATTACCAAAAACGTCTTCATACCAACCCGCCGGAACCTTACTCATAACCCAGCTCCTTGAGATAGCCCGCCATTTCCACTTCCAGCGCATCCAGCTGCGCCGTTAACGCCAGACGTTCTTCGCGCACCGCCACCAAGTCAATTTCATCTTCTTCTTCGAAGGTATCGACATAGCGCGGGATATTCAGGTTGTAGTCGTTATCCTGAATCTCTTTCAGGCTGGCGATATAGGCGTATTTATCGACGCTGCCGCCTTCGCGGTAAGTCGCGATGATTTTAGCGATATTTTCCGGGCTGAGTTCGTTCTGGTTTTTACCGGATTTATATTCCCGGCTGGCATCGATAAACAGCACATTGTTGTCGATTTTATCTTTCTTAAAGATAAGGATCGCCGCCGGAATACCGGTGCCGTAAAACAGTTTTTCCGGCAGGCCGATCACCGCATCGAGCAGGTTTTCTTCGATCAGCTGCTGGCGAATTTTCCCTTCGCTGGAGCCACGGAACAGCACGCCGTGCGGGACAACCACGCCCATGCGACCGGTGGCGGGTTTTAGCGTTTGGATCATATGTGAGATAAACGCATAGTCGCCCTTGGTTTTTGGCGGCACACCGCGATGGAAGCGATCAAATTTATCAGATGCCGCATCGTCGTGGCCCCACTTATCCAGGCTGAACGGCGGGTTGGCGGTGACGATATCAAACAGCATCAGGTCACCGTTTTTATCCAGCAATTTCGGGTTGCGAATGGTATCGCCCCACTCGATTTTGTGGTTGTCTTCGCCGTGCAGGAACATGTTCATTTTTGCCAGCGCCCAGGTGGAGCCGATAGCTTCCTGACCGTACAACGCATAATGCTTCGAACCGTGATTGGTGCGCACACGGGCACCACATTTGATAAGCAACGAGGCCGAACCACAGGCCGGATCGCAAATGCTGTCACCCGGCTGCGGGTCTAACAGTTCAGAGATCAAATCCGAGACTTCCGGCGGGGTATAAAACTCACCGGCTTTCTGACCGCCGTTAGACGCAAATTTCTTGATCAGGTATTCATAAGCGTTACCGATCACATCCAGCGTGCCGACGCGGCTCGGTTTAAGGTTCAGCTCAGGTTTATCGAAATGCTCGATCAGTTCACGCAGAATGCCGTTTTTTTGCTTTTCTTCGCCCAGCTTATCGGTGTTGAAAGAGATATCCTGAAACACGCTTTTCCCGGCATCTTTCAGTTTGGTGCCGTTGGCTTCTTCAATGGCGTGCAGCGCCTGATCGATACGCTCACCGTTTTTGGCTTCATGGCGGCGGGCGTAAATGGCGTAATAACTGGCGTCTTTCGGCAGAACAAAACGCTCACTTTTCATCAGCGCTTCAATCAGCTCCGGCGAGTCGCCGTGCTGTTTAGCGTAGGTGTCGTAATGGTCCTGCCAGACGTCGGAGATGTATTTCAGAAACAGCATGGTGAGGATGAAATCTTTGTAGGTGTCCGCGCTGATGGTGCCACGGAAGGTATCGCAGGCGTCCCAAAGGGCTTTGTTAATATCGTCTTGTTTTACTTTATCGTTCATTCAGGTTCGCCACTCTATTTCAGTCGGTAAAAAGCATGGCGGCATTCTACCCTCATCCCCTGTTTGCCAAAATAGCCGTGTGCCGATAACCCTCATTCAACACCGAAAAGTGCGCTTCCCGCCCCCACATCATCAGAATCGCGTACAGATATGCTATAACAGCCCTTCGCAGCATTAACGAAATTAACCTCATGAAAGATAATAGTATTTACTCACCTCAAGCGTCGATCCCCGCAGCATCGCGGGTACTCGGCTGGTCGGATTTATTCTCGCTGTGGTTCTCGCTCGGCATGGGCCTGATGGTATTGCAGGCGGGGGCGATTTTGGCTCCGGGTCTGGGGCTGGCAGGGTCAATTACCGCGATTTTACTGGGAACGGCAGTGGGTGTCGCGCTGCTGGCGCTGGTTGGCGTGATTGGCGGGCAGACGGGTATGTCGTCGATGGCGTCGCTGAAACTGAGCCTCGGCAAACGCGGCGTGGCGCTGCCGGTGCTGTTTAACCTGATTCAACTGGTCGGCTGGGGCGCATTCGAAATTGTGGTGATGCGCGATGCGGCCAGTTTGCTGGCGCAGCGGGCGTGGGGCACTGACAGTTTGTGGGCCAGCCCGACGCTGTGGACTTTTGTTTTTGGCGCAGTGGCTACGTTGCTGGCAGCCAGTGGCCCGCTGGCGTTTATCCGCGTGGTATTACGGCGCTGGGGAATTTGGCTGCTGCTGGCGAGTTGCGCATGGCTCACGGTTTATCTGTTCCGCCATGCCGACCTCATGGCCTTATGGCGCAAAGCAGGTGACGGCTCGATGCCATTCGCCATGGCCTGTGACATCGTGGTGTCGATGGCCTTCTCGTGGTTGCCGCTGGTGTCCGATTACACTCGTTTTGGCAAATCTGCCCGGCAAAACTTCTGGGGGACGGCCTGCGGATTTTTCCTCGGCAGCGTGTGGATGATGTCGCTCGGCGTGGCTTATACGCTGGCGTTTGTCAGCACGTCAACCGATGCCAATGCGCTATTGCTTGCGCTGTCCGGCGTGGCGCTGGGTATTCCGCTGTTATTGATTTTGGTGGATGAACACGAGAACGCTTTTGCCGATATTCACTCGGCGGCGGTATCTGCTGGTACGTCATTACCGGTCGGTATTGGCAAACTGACGCTGGGCATTGGTCTGCTGTGTACGCTGATCGCCTGGCGCGTTCCGCTCACGCAGTACGAAAACTTCCTGCTGTTGATTGGTTCTGTCTTTGCGCCACTGTTCGGCGTGGTGCTGACGCATCATTTTGTATTGCGCCAGCAGACCACCCGCGACCTCAACGGACGGTCGCTTGCCGCGTGGGTTATCGGTATTGCGGTGTATCAGGCAATGGCGAACTTCCTGCCGGACGTCGGCGCGACGATACCGTCACTGATTGTCGCGGCGATAGTTTGCTGGGGGTTAGGGCGGAAGGTAAATAGCTAAAAAAACCGCCCCGAAGGGCGAGAACTCCCCAACAAAAAAACCGCTCTCTAAAGCGGTTTTTTTGTGCCTGAAATTCAGCCGTTACGGCGAACGGCTCACCTTATTTCCCCTGCACGAAAAAATCGTTATACAACATATATAGATGCGCGGCGCTCCATGAGAAATTCGGGGCGCCCTGCTGCTTACCGTTGAGCGGGTTGTAATTCTCACGGATCGGGCCGTCGGTGATCAGTCCGTCTGCGTGGTCGAAGAAGGTCTGCGCCATAGCAACGGCATCATCGCGATAGCCATATTGCTCCATGCCTTTTAAGCCGAAATAGAGCTGATCCACCCAGACGCGGCCGCGCCAGTAGATGTCTGCACCGAACGCCGGATTGGTCAGCGCCGCGGTGCCGAGTGGCACGTAGGTGTTGAACTCTTTCGGGTCTTTCATGACTTTCACTACCGCGTCGGCGTGGGCCTGCGTCGCTGCGCCGTTGAACAACGGCGACCAGCCTTCGGGGCCTTTGCCACGTTCGACAATCGGCTTGCCTGCACAGCCATTTGCCAGCGCTTTGGCTTCGATACGAATGTCGTAGAAGAAGCCGCTGCGGCTGTCGAACATACAGGTATTGATGTAGTCCGCCAGTTTGGCGACTTTGCTGCGGAAGGTATCTGCCTCGGCTTTTTTACCCAAAATATCGGCCATTTCAGCGAGGTATTTATTGTCGCTGAACATATAGCTGGCTTCGTCCACCGACTCCTGCAACAGCGAATAGCCTAACAGGGTGCCGTCTGCGGCGCGGTTTTCGGCGAAGCTGACTTGCCAGTCCTGTTTTTTACCCCCATTTTCGACGTATTTCGCCAGCTGTTCGGCATCGATGAAGCCAAAGGCGGCGGCATCGTCACGGCCGGACTCCCAAGAAGCCGCAACTTGCGCCGGGATTTCAATGCTGTCGTATTTTCCTGACTTCACGACCTGATCGTAATTTTTCAGCCCGGATTCCGTCTGCTCTTTTTGCCCTTCTTTGACAGTAAACAGCATCTGTCCGTCGGCGGTGTTATGCGCTTTATCGCGCGTTGCGCCATATTCAGGCACGCCGTTATGGTTGTGGTCACGGTTGCGCAGCCACCAGTCGTGGTAGGCCACCAGTTTCGGGTACATTTCGGCCAGCCACTGTTTGTCACCGGTGGTTTTATATACTTCCATTACCGACCAGGCCGCCAGGCTCGGTTTGGTATTGCGCTCGTTCCAGTTGGTGCCGTCGCCGCCGCGTTCCGGACTTAGATTATAAGCAATCAAATCCGGCAGAAAACCGGCGTCCCACGGGCGCACCGGGTCATCGGGCTGAACCTGAAACGCGAAGACCGCGCGGATATTATCTTTGGCGACGTCCGGGTTGAAATGCGCCATCGCGTAGGCCTGTTTCCAGGTATCCCAAGGCCAGGTTTGGTTGCCGGAGAACCAGCGCCCGGTAACAGAAGGCGTGACCGAGTCAAACTTCATGGCGCCGGCCACGCCGCGCCAGTTACCGTTGAGGGTTTCGATGGCTTTTACCGCCACGCGTTCCTGAACCGGGGTGGCGTGTGTATTGGTCAGCCCCTTGTTCAGATACCCTTCCCAGCGCTGAGCGGAAGCCGTCAGGTAGGGCTGTGGATGGGCCAGCATATCGGCGATTTTGGGTTGCTCTTTCTGCACTTCTTCCGCAGTGAGCAGGTGCGAATAGGTGGTGTAAAGGGTGGTTGAGCCAGAAATATCCGCTTTCGCTACAAACCGATGGCCATCGACCGTGGTCTGCATCGGTATCGATTTATGGATTTGGTATTCAGACTCACCGGAGGTTATCAAATTGGAAGGCGCACGTACTTTGCCAAAGGTGACGGCCAGGCCATCGGCGGTCGGCAAAATGTTACGGTTGTAGTCTGGATATGCCTGTTCGATGGTTTGGTCAGACTGCGGTTTGCCCTCCTTCGCATGGTATTGCTCGAGCAGTTGGCCGTCCCACACCAGTTCCAGCGGCACCTTCGTGGTGATGTTGGTTTCCAGCAGCGAGGTGCGGGCGCTGGCAAAACGTAAGGTCATGTCGATGCGGATACCGGGCGCGGTCAGGGTCTGAATCAGCGCGCCGGGAATGCTGTAAGCGTTCATGCTGAAATCGACTTTCTTGCCTTGTTTGTCTTTGTCTTTATAAAACACGGTCAGGCGGTCGAAATTGTCCGCCATAAAATTAATGTACTCTTCGGTCAGCAGCGCGGGACCGGGGAATCCGCCCATCCCTTCCGGGCCTGCTGGCAATAAATGCCCATGCCATGAGCCGTCATCGAACAACGGATTAAAACGCTGATGATCGTCGGCGTCGTAATCAAGCATGTAATGCGGCGCACCGCTGCGGTTGATGACGTTTTTATATGCATCAGCACGTAGTTGATTATCGCTGCCGCTGGCCGCCGTAGCGCCGGAAATAAGCAGGCTCGCAGAGATAAAAATGGCGAGAGGTGTTCGCAGGCTGATTTTGTTCATTATGATTTCCCCCAATAGAAATATTGCATCAGAAAGACCGAGTTACTGGCACCCGTGGTGTCGTTGGTCATATAAAATTTACTGTCGAGTGCGGTCGCAAACCGGCCTCCGGCATATTCGTACCAGATACCTGCCTGCGCGTAAGAAGTCGTGGTGTCCGGCGCGTTATCCAGCCGGTGCTGGGCATAGCTGTAAGCGGTAGAGAGGTAGAGACCTTTGGCGGCTTCAACCATCGCACTGGTCATCATCCCAGTTTCAGTACCCGGATTATGCCCATCACCTTTGCCGGTGTGATGCCACACGCGGCCCGCCAGATTTTTTCCCTGTAAACCGGCGAGAAACAACTGCCCCATGCCGTCGGTCAGTTCCAGCCCGTTGAGTAAGGTCAGCCCCTCCAGCAGGTCATACTGGGTGTAGCCGTTCACCATCGCCTGATAGGTATATTTGTCTGAATAACGGTCATATTTGCCGAAGTGCAGCAGCGCGGTGCTCTCATTGACGCGGCTTTGAGGCGCAGCGGTCACGCTATAGCGGAACTTGCCGGTCAGGTTCTGGATTTTAGCTGCCTGCGTTAAATCGCGGGTGTTAGGGATCACATAACCGTATTCCGGTGTGAAATCCCCCCACCACTGCAGGTCATCCAACGAGGAGTCGTTGCGCATACTGAGGATCATTTCGGTGCCGTCATCGGTGCGGTAGCCGCCATAAAAACGGTTGAGGCCGCCCTCGAATCCGCCCCAGCTGTGGTCCGGCACCCAGGCATTGCCGTGGTGGTCAGCCTGCACCGTCCAGCCTTCGCCATAAATAAGACCGAACCAGTTGCCATGCTTTATTTCCAGGCCGCCTTCAATATAGGTGCCGTCGCTATATTTATGCTGATGCTCACCGTTTAAATAGACGCTGCCGCCGCCGCCCATTTCGCCATAAAAGCGCAGTGCGGTCGCAGCAGGATCCTTCGGTGTGATGTCCGGCGGCGTCATTTCATTATGTTCAGCGGGCACCACCGGCTCCTGAGCCATTAGAGTCATAGGTGTACTGAATAATAAAAATAGAAGTATTTTATTGAGTGATATTTTATTCATTCGTATGCGCTTCTTTTCTATTTATGCTCCCAAAAGTAAAACGCATACTAGTAAATATTTTAGTAAAATACAGGTAATGATCAGTAAAGCGTTAACCGGGTCACACTGATATTTTGACTGCCTCAGTGCCCGTGATTGGTGTACATAAGTCCCTGTTCACATTAAGCTACGGCACTGGTTTACCTATAGATGAGACGCTGATGGCTACTTTGAAGGAAATCGCTGAGGCCGCGAACGTATCCGTTGCGACGGTTTCACGCGTGCTTAATGACGATCCGAGCCTGAGCGTGAAAGCGCAAACCCGGCAGAAGATTCTGGAAGCCGCAGAACGCCTGGAATATAAAGTTTCGCCTTCTAAACGTAACACCGCCCACCGCATGACGTTCGCCGCGCTGTTTAGCTATAAACAGGCGCTGGAAATTGATGACCCTTACTATCTCTCCATGCGCTATGGCATTGAAACACAATGCGAAAAACTCGGCATCTCGCTGAATTCCTGTTATGACTTCACGGGCGATAAACCTTTGCCTGAGGCCGATGGTTTCCTGATCGTCGGGCAACCGCAACCGGCCCTGCTTGCGCAATTACAGCAACAGAAAACGCCGGGGGTGTTCATTGATGGCGTGATGGAAGATGCCCAGTTTGACTGCGTGAATGTCGATCTCTTTAAGATCAGCCAGAAGGTCATCGATCACTTCATCGGCCAGGGTTATTCGCGGATTGGTTTTATCGGCGGACGCGATCTGCCGAGCTTTGTTGACCAGCGCGAGCAGGCTTTTGTGGAATACGGGCGGTTAAAAAACGTCGTACAACCGCAGGATATTTACTACGGTGATTT
The DNA here is from genome assembly GCA_946478305.1 of uncultured Enterobacterales bacterium. Lineage (GTDB taxonomy): Bacteria > Pseudomonadota > Gammaproteobacteria > Enterobacterales > Enterobacteriaceae > Ewingella. The sequence goes on along the minus strand of CAMLBO010000005.1, from coordinate 9,095 downwards.
CACCAGCCAGTCTGGCTACATTTGTGCGAAGAAAATGCTGCAGGAAAATACGCCTTATCCTCCGGCGCTGTTTATCGCCACGGACACTATCGCGCTCGGCGTGATGCGTGCCCTGCTGGAGCACGGAGTGAAAATCCCGGAACAGGTAGCACTGATAAGCGTCAATGATATCCCGACCGCGCGCTTTGTTTTCCCTTCATTATCAACGGTGCGCATTCATTCAGAAACCATGGGCGCTCAGGCAGTAAACCTGCTAATGGACCGCCTGCGCGATGAACGCAGCGTGCCGTTATCGGTATTTGTACCCAGCTCATTGCAGCTGCGCGACACCACCCGCCGTTAATTCCCCACTTCAAAAATCATCTCCCTTTGACACCCCATTGCGGCGTCAGGGGGATGGATCTTCTACGGTAAAAATTAACCTGTTGATATTCCTACCTGTTTTTTATTTTTTGTGATCGCTCTGACAATCGGTAAATATTATCCGATATTTTTACTAAATATTTACTATTGTCTCTCCCAGAAACCACGTCAGGAGAGTTCACGTGAATAATTGGGAAAATATCGACAAACAGTCCGAAAACCGTTTACCGCCGCGCGTCAGCTTCTTCAGTTACGCCAGTGCCGACAAAGCGTTAAGCTTTGACCGCGCTGCTAGCCAGCATTTTCAATTGCTCAGCGGCCGCTGGCAGTTCCGCTATTTCGAACATCCGGATTTGCTGCCGGATGAATTTTACCGCCAACCGATGACAGACTGGGGCGATATCGCCGTACCGGGCATGTGGCAGATGGAAGGCCACGGCAAGCTGCAATACACCGATGAAGGATTCCCCTTCCCGATTGACGTCCCGTTCGTGCCCACCAATAACCCGACCGGTGCCTACCAGCGCCGCTTCACGCTTGATGCCTCGTGGGCAGGTAAGCAAACCCTGATTAAATTCGACGGCGTTGAAACCTATTTTGAAGTCTATGTGAATGGCCACTCTGTAGGGTTCAGCAAGGGCAGCCGCCTGTGCGCCGAGTTTGATATCAGCAAATTCGTGCAACAGGGGGAAAATCTGTTATCCGTACGCGTTTTACAGTGGGCGGATTCCACTTACATCGAAGATCAGGACATGTGGTGGATGGCCGGCATCTTCCGGGACGTTTACCTTATTGGCCAGAACCCGGTTCATCTTCAGGACATGACCGTCGTTACCACGTTCGATGAAAACTACTGCGATGCCCAGCTGACAATAGACGCGTTGTTGCATAATGCCGGTCCGGGGCCGCTGACCGATTACCGACTGCATGCGCAGTTATTTGATGGCCAACGCTGCGTGGCACAACAGTGGCAAGACATTCCTGACGCGGCCCGCTGCCGGTTTGAGATCCCCGTCATTCAACCACGCCAGTGGAACGCCGAGCATCCCGAGTTATATCAACTCCTCCTCACGCTGCACGACGGCGCCGGCACCGTGATTTCCGTGGTGCCACAGCGCGTCGGTTTCCGGGAGATCTGCGTACGTGACGGGCTGTTTTATGTCAATGGTCGTTACCTCAAGCTGCATGGCGTGAACCGCCACGATCACGACCACCGCAAAGGCCGCGCGGTCGATATGGCGCGGGTTGAGCGCGATATCATCCTCATGAAACAGCATAACCTTAACTCGGTGCGTACCGCGCATTACCCCAACGACCCGCGCTTCTACGATCTGTGCGATATCTACGGTTTATTTGTGATGGCAGAAACCGATCTGGAAAGCCACGGTTTTGCCAACGTCGGCGATCTGAGCCGTATCACCGACGACCCGCGCTGGGAACACGCCTATGTTGAGCGCATCGAACGTCACGTTCTGGCGCAAAAAAACCACCCGTCTATCATCATGTGGTCACTGGGAAATGAGTCAGGCTATGGCTGTAATATCCGCGCTATGGCGGCGCGCTGTAAACAGCTCGACTCGACCCGGCTGATTCACTACGAAGAAGACCGCGACGCCGAAGTCGCCGATGTCATCAGCACCATGTACTCCCGCGTGCAGATGATGAATGCCTTCGGTGAATATCCACATGCCAAACCGCGCATTATTTGTGAATACGCCCATGCGATGGGTAATGGTCCCGGCGGACTGGCCGAATATCAGAACGTCTTCAACCGCCACGCCAGCCTGCAGGGTCACTACATCTGGGAGTGGTGCGATCACGGCTTGCTGGAAACCAATGAAAACGGGCAAATTCGCTATACCTACGGCGGCGACTACGGCGACTACCCGAACAACTACAACTTCTGCATGGACGGCTTGATCTACCCTGACCAGACGCCCGGCCCCGGCCTGCGCGAATACAAACAAGTGCTCTGCCCGGTAGACGTCAGCCTGACCGCCGACAAAAAGGCGTTGCTCGTCAAAAACCGTTACTGGTTCAGTTCACTCGACGACATTCGGCTTTCTCTGACGGTGCAGATTGCCGGGCGCAGCCAGCAAACCCATGACATCACCCTGCCCTGTGTGCAGCCTGGCGAATCACAGGCACTTGCGCTGCCGGAATTCACCGCTGACGGGCAGGAGGTTTTCCTCAATATTGCCGCCTTTAAAAACAGTAAAACGGCATACAGCGAGGCGATGCACAACCTCGGCCAGTATCAGGTGCTGTTGCAGGCCGCGGCTCCGCTGACGGCCGCCCTGCCAAAACAGAGCAACGCGGCGGCGCTGGTGTGCCACGAACAAAAACACCGGCTGACGATTAACGGTGAGGGCTTTAGCCTTGAGTTTTCACGCCTCGATGGCGCGCTGAAATCCTGGAAGGTGGGCGGCGAAGAGATGGTTGGCCGCTCGCCCACGCTCAGCTTCTTCAAACCCGTTATCGATAACCATCAGCAGGAATATGACGGGATCTGGCAGCCCAACCATCTGGATATCATGCAGCAGCACTTCCGGTCTCTGCGCTGGGAACAACTGGCCGCTGGCGACGTGGTGGTCGACGTTCACAGTCTGATTGCCCCGCCGGTGCTGGACTTCGGTATGCGCTGCACCTACCGCTGGCAGATCTCCCCACAGGGCGCGGTCACTCTGGATCTGTCCGGCACGCCATACGGTAACTTTACGCAGGTGATCCCGAAAATCGGTCTGGATTTTGGCATCAGCCGCCGTTTTGAACAGGTGGAATACTATGGCCGCGGACCGGGTGAAAATTATCAGGACAGCTGCCAGGCCAATCTTATTGGTCATTATCAACAGCCGGTTGAGAGCCTGTTTGAAAATTACCCGATGCCGCAGGATAACGGCAACCGGCAGGATGTGCGCTGGCTGGCGCTGAAAGCGAATTCAGGCCAGGGACTCTTTATTCAGCCACGACAGCCCATTAATTTTAGTCTGTGGCCTTACAGCGCACAGATGCTGCAACAGTCGCAACATATCGATGAATTAATCCCGGCGGATTACCTGACACTCAATCTCGACCACAAAATTCTTGGACTGGGCTCCAACTCCTGGGGTTCAGAGGTGCTGGATTCCTACCGCGTCTATCTCTCTGCGTTCAGCTACGGATTTACGCTGGTGCCCTTTAATCAGCAAGAGACCGATGGCATGCGCCTCGCTGCATTTAACGTCCAGCCTCAGGAGGCTCACTGATGATCATTCTCGATTCGCTGTCTGAATTTCAGCAGCGTTACCGTTCTGGTAAGAAATGGCAGCGCTGTATGGAAGCCATTAATAATCTGGGCACTATCCGCCCCAACGTTTTCCACTCTATTGGTGATTCACTGGTTTACCGTCTGACCGGCGGCGCTGAAGCACAGCAGTCAAAATTCGAAGGTAACCGGCGTTATTTCGATATGCATTATTACCTCGACGGCGAAGAGGAGATCGAATTTGCCGCCAAATCTGCGCTGCAAGGCGTTGTGCCTTATGAAGACGAAACGGACCGTGAGTATTTAGACGGTCAGGGTGAAAAAATCACGGTGAAAAAAGGCAACGTGGTGATTTTTGAAAACCATGAAGCCCGACGCTTTTTATCCGGAAAAGACGTCAGAAAAGTCATATTAAAAGTGACGGTTGAAGAGAGTTATTTTCTTAATAAATAAAGCATTGCACTTATAAAAATAAAATATCACTTACCCTACAAATATTGCAGTTGGAGAATTTATGGCCGGGTCGAACCGCAACACCATAGGAAAGTTTGGATTACTCTCCATGACATTTGCCGCTGTGTTCAGCTTCAATAATGTCATTAATAACAATATCCAGTTGGGCATTGCCTCGGCACCGGTATTTTTGGTGGCGACGGTGCTCTATTTCATCCCTTTTTGCCTGATCATCGCCGAATTTGTCTCGTTCAATAAGAATTCCGAAGCGGGGGTTTATGCCTGGGTGAAAAGTGCCTTGGGCGGCCGTTGGGCTTTTATGACCGCCTATACCTACTGGTTTGTGAACCTGTTCTTCTTTACCGCACTGCTGCCCAGAGTTATCGCCTACGCCTCATACGCGTTCTTAGGCCATGACTATATTTTCACGCCGATCACCACCGCGATTATCAGTATTTGTCTGTTTGCGTTCTCTACGCTTATTTCCAACAGTGGCGCAAAATTATTGGGGCCAATGACGTCGGTCACCTCCACCTTAATGTTATTGCTGACTTTCTCTTATATTATTTTGGCCGGAGCAGCCCTGATTGGCGGCGTTGAACCTGCCAACCCGATTAATGTCGAAGCCATGACGCCGCACTTTAACTGGGCATTCTTAGGCATTATCGCCTGGATATTCCAGGCCGCCGGCGGCGCGGAGTCGGTCGCGGTGTATGTCAATGACGTCAAAGGCGGCAGCCGCTCGTTTGTTAAAGTGATCATTATTTCCGGGCTGGTGATCGGCGTGCTCTACTCCATCGCCTCGCTGCTGATTAACGTGTTTGTAGCCCAGTCCGCGCTGCATTTCACCGGTGGCACCGTGCAGGTATTTGAAGGATTATCCGCACACTTCGGTTTACCTGCGGTACTGATGAATCGTTTTGTCGGCATTGTCTCCTTCACTGCCATGTTTGGTTCATTACTGATGTGGACCGCCGCACCGGTTAAAATCTTCTTTACTGAGATTCCTAAAGGTATTTTTGGTGAAAAAACCATTCGCCTGAATAAGCACGGCGTGCCGACCCGGGCAGCGTGGTTCCAATTCCTGATTGTTATCCCGCTGATGCTGATCCCGACATTAGGTTCCGACAGCGTACAAGAGTTGATGAATACGCTGATCAATATGACCGCCGCCGCCTCCATGTTGCCACCGCTGTTTATTATGCTGGCATACCTTAATTTACGCCTGAAGTACGATGACGTTGAGCGTGATTTCCGCATGGGCTCAAGAATGCAGGGCATTACGATTGTCAGTACGCTGATCTTTATTTTCACCGTCGGTTTTATTGCCTCCACTTTCCCAACCGGTGCCAGCATCATGACCATTATTTTCTATAATGTCGGCGGTCTGGTGATTTTCCTCGGCTATGCGTGGTGGAAATACAATAAATATTCGAAGGGTCTGGATGAAAAAACGCGTTATCACGAAGATACACCGCTGGCAAAAATAACGCTGGAAACTCAGTTGGCCCGAAATAACAGCACGGAGGTGGGCGTCGCTAAATCACTCTCGCGCAGTTAATTAAGCCATACCTGAAATCAGGGCATAAAAAAACCGCCGATTAAGGCGGTTTTTACTTTCGAAACAGAAACTCAGAGCAGAACTTACAGCGCGATATCGGCCGGTTGTTTCTGCTCTTTATGCTCGGTTGAATCTTGCGTCGCAGGCGCAGCTTCTGTGGCTGGCGCAGCTTCAGCAGGTTTCGCGGCTGGCGTTGGGTTGTCGAGTTGCAGAACGCGGCTGGTGTAGCCCAGTTCTTTCTCGGTCGCTTCAACGTTACCGTTCAACTGCGTGCCATAAGAAGGAATAATCGCCTTCAGTTTGGCCTGCCATTCTGGCGTGGCGACTTTGTCTTTGAACACGGTTTCCATCAGGTGCAGCATGATAGGTGCCGCCGTCGATGCGCCCGGAGATGCGCCTAACAATGCCGCAATACTGCCATCTTTCGAGCTAACCACTTCGGTGCCCAGACGCAGTACGCCGCCTTCTTTCGGATCTTTCTTGATGATCTGCACACGTTGACCGGCAGTCCACAGTCTCCAGTCTTCTTTCTTCGCGTCTGGGAAGTACTCTTTCAGCGCTTCGTAACGGTCATTATCGCTCAACATTACTTGACCAATCAGGTATTTAACCAGATCGAAGTTGTCGATACCTACGTCGGTCATCGGGCCGATGTTAGAGAAGTTCATCGAACCGAACAGATCCCACAGCGAACCGTTTTTCAGGAATTTGCTGGAGAAGGTGGCAAATGGCCCGAACAGCAGTACGCGTTTGCCGTTGAATACGCGGGTATCAAGGTGCGGAACCGACATCGGTGGCGCGCCCACAGAGGCTTTGCCATACACTTTCGCCAGATGACGGTTTACGATTTCTGGGTTTTCAGTCACCAGGAATTGACCGCCTACCGGGAAGCCACCGTAGTTGTCGGCTTCAGGAATACCGGATTTTTGCAGCAGCGTCAGGGACGCTCCACCCGCACCGATAAACACAAATTTCGATTTAATGACGCGCTCTTTGCCGTCGTTTTTCAGGTCTGCCACCGTCACGCTCCAGGTATTATCCGGGTTGCGTTTGATGTCGCGAACTTCGTGGCTAAGGCTCAGCGAGAAATTTGGTTTTTTCTGCAACGATGCCACCAGCTGACGCGTGATTTCGCCGAAGTTCACGTCCGTTCCGATAGGAATGCGGGTCGCCGCCACTTTCTGAGTCGAATCACGCCCTTCCATCACCAGTGGGATCCACTGTTTGATTTGTGACTGATCTTCAGAGTATTCCATGCCGCGGAACAGCGTACTTTTTTGCAGCGCAAGGTAGCGTTTATGCAGGAAATTGATATTGTCGTCGCCCCACACAAAGCTCATGTGCGGCACACTGTTAATGAACGAACGCGGATCATGCAGAACGTTGTTCTCTACCTGATAAGTCCAGAACTGACGGGAAATTTGGAAGGCTTCGTTAATTTCTACCGCTTTAGAGATGTCGATCGAACCGTCGGCTTTTTCCGGCGTATAGTTCATTTCTGCCAGTGCAGAGTGACCGGTACCGGCGTTATTCCAGCCGTTCGAGCTCTCTTGTGCCACGCCGTCCAGGCGCTCAACCATATCGATGGACCAGTCAGGTTCCAGTTCCTGAAGGTAAGTACCCAGCGTGGCACTCATGATCCCTCCGCCAATCAGAACAACATCAACGGATTTCTCTTCTTCTGCCATCGCACGCGGACTAAGCGCAAATGCGGCCAGGCAGAAGATCATGACGAGGTGCTTTCTCATGATTTTCTGTATCTCTGTAGGTTTAATTTTGAAGCTTGCAGGTGAAAAAAGTGTTCGGATTTCCTGTGGATAAGCGAAATCAGCAACCTGATGAGTGCGGGAATAAGCGATTATCCCCGACAAAATGAAAGGATTTTTATATACCCGTCATACTTCAAGCTGCATCTTTGTTGGCGGCGCTCACTGACCCGAATCACTTACTTGAGTAAGCTCATCGTGATTCGTTCCTATGCCGCCTCGATGCACCTCGAGTTATTTGGGTATAGCGCGCGGCGCTAACAGCCGCATTAACAAAAGAAACACACACATTGTTGCTGGATATTCCAAATATCAACCTTTCGTAACCAATATAACATTAATGCTACGTTGGTTAAAAATAGATTTAAACTTTAAACTAATTTAGCAAGATAATTTCAGTGTGTGATTACTTGCCGATAAACCGTCAAAATCAGCAATGGCACGTCAGAAAGTCTTCAATTTCTGCCAATTCTGCCAAGGTCGAGGAACCTTCCATCTGGGGCTGAAGGCTTAGTGCGCCAGGCCAGGTTTTTCAACAAATTGTTACCCTGCGCAGCCCTTTTATTGGCCGCGTCTGCCTGGCAGCATCCGCCGCAGAACACCATCACGTAATACATAATGGTGGAACAGCGCAGCCAGGGCATGAACCCCGGCCACAATGATCAGCGCCCAGGCCACATTGTTATGTAACATGCGAAAAGTGCTGGTCATTACACTGTCGAAATCAAAAACATCAGGGATGGGAAATAAGCCGAAGAAATAGAAAGGCTCCGCCTGTGACCAGCGATATAAGAATCCGAGGACCACCTGAGCAATCAGCAACAAATAGAGCGCCAGATGCGTCAGGTGCGCCGCCGCTTTCATCAGCCTAGGCATAGCAATCGGCGCCTGTTTACTGCGCCCGGTGCTAACGGTGAATAGCCGCCAGAGCAAACGCCCGATAATAATCACCGCCAGCAAAATCCCCATCGAGATATGTACCGATTGCAATCCTTTGCGCAGCGGCGTGCCGCGTTCCAGCACCTCCCAGATATGGGCGCTGGCAAACATAAAGATAACGATCAGCGCTGTCACCCAGTGCAGGGTGATCGTCAGGCCATCATAACGATGACGCGCAGATGAAACGGGAAGAGCCGGTTTTATTTGCATACAAGGGAGCGCCTGTGAGTACGGTATGAGAAGTAAATACCTGAATTTGGGTTTTAATTCGATACTTTGCTCAATTAATTTTCGCCCACCACGAACGCCTTTCAAATACTGGTGGTTTTATTGCGCCCGTGCGTTTTTGAAAAGATAGAGAGCTTTGTCAGCCACGATGATGTTTTCCTGCAAGTTTTTGCCCTTTTGGTAACGTGTCACCCCAAGCGATACCGTGATGCTAAAAGGCGTACCGTCGGTCGCGGCAAAAGGCGTTTTTGCGATCGCCTGCCGGATGCGTTCACAGCTTTTAACCATTTGATAAATGTTGTCGCTGGAAAACAGAATCACAAACTCTTCGCCCCCGAAACGGGCCAGCACGTCCTCTTTGCGGATCATCATGCGGATGACCTCCGCCACGCGTACCAACACAGCATCCCCAACGGGGTGCCCATAGTTGTCATTCACCTGTTTGAAGAAATCGATATCGAGCATCGCCAGCCCCACCTGCGGAGACCCCTTTTTGACCCGCTTAAGGTGCTCCTCCAGCCCCATACGGTTGTAGGCGTTG
>CAMLBO010000004.1 GCA_946478305.1 uncultured Enterobacterales bacterium | reverse complement strand
AGATGTGTATAAGAGACAGGGGTGTCACAGGGTTGGTGCTCGGTGCTCTGCTGGTGGGGGGGGGATTTCTCAGCGTAGTGCAGCTGGCCCTACAGTGTGGCCGCGAGCTGGCGCCTAATCACAGCCGTTATCTGGCAGGGTTGCTGACCACCGGATATGCCATCGGCCAGCTGTTTGGGCCTATTTTATCCGCGCTCTCGACTTCGCTGACCCACCGGCTGGAGCCGGCGCTGTATGTGGCACTGGTGGGCTTCATTATTGCGGGAGCGCTGGTGGTACGTCGTCCTGCAGAGCAGGCGGTTCTATCTTAAGAACAATTTCCCGGCAGTCTGTGATGACAAATTGCCGGGAATGATAACGTGCAGCTATTTCACCTATCATGAAACACAATCACTGGATTCTGGATCCGCTCTCCACTACAGTAAGCCACCTCTTTTTGACGTGATCTGCGTCAAATTGACTACATTTGCAGGACCTGCCGGAGAGAAAACATGTCGACGTTAAGTAAAGAAGCCATTCTGGTCCATGAGGCGTTAATGGCCCGTGGTCTGGAAACCCCACTGCGTGAACCGCTGCCTATCGATAATGAAACACGTAAGCAGCAGATTCAGGAACACATGACCGCTATCATGCAGTTGCTTAATCTTGATCTGACCGACGACAGTCTGACCGAAACGCCAAGACGCATCGCCAAAATGTATGTGGATGAGATCTTCTCCGGTCTGGATTACGCCAACTTCCCAAAAATCACCGTTATCGAAAACAAGATGAAGGTCGATGAAATGGTGACGGTTCGCGACATCACTCTGACCAGTACCTGCGAGCATCACTTTGTGACCATCGATGGCAAAGCTACCGTGGCCTATATTCCGAAAGATAAAGTGATAGGCTTGTCGAAGATTAACCGTATCGTTCAATTTTTCTCACAGCGCCCGCAGGTGCAGGAGCGTCTGACTCAGCAAATTCTGCTGGCTCTGCAAACTCTGCTTGGCACCACCAATGTGGCCGTTTCAATAGACGCAGTCCATTACTGCGTAAAAGCCCGTGGCATTCGTGATGCAACCAGCGCCACGACGACGACATCGCTTGGCGGCCTGTTTAAGTCGAGCCAGAATACCCGTCAGGAATTTCTGCGCACGGTAAGACATCCTTCGTAATTTTCGCCACTTAAAGGGCAGTAGCGTTCGCTGCTGCCTGGCTGTCACGCCAATGACTTTGGATGTCGTCTCTTCTTTTTTGATTTATCCTTAGAAATCCTCAATAAATTCCATAAAGGAACGTCAGGAATGCGCCAACGTATTGCCACGCTGGACTTTGCCCGTGGCATCGCCATTTTCGGTATTCTTCTGCTCAATATCAGCGCTTTTGGTCTGCCGAAGGCCGCTTATCTGAACCCTGCTTTTGCCGGGCAACCTTCGCACAGCGATGCGCTGACCTGGGCAGTGCTTGATGCGGTGGCACAGGGTAAGTTCCTGATGATGTTCGCCATTTTGTTTGGCGGCGGCCTGTATCTGTTGTTGCCTCGTGGAAAGCATTGGATTCAGTCTCGCTTATCCCTGCTTGTGCTGTGCGGTCTGCTGCATGCCACATTTTTCTGGGACGGCGATATTCTGCTCTCCTATGGCCTCATCGGGCTGGTGTGCTGGCGTATGGTCAGGGAAGGGCGCAGCAGTCAGTCGTTGATCAATACCGGCATTATGCTCTACCTGATCGGCGTTGCGGTGTTACTGATGCTTGGTTTTATCTCTACGCCCAAAGCGGGAAGCTTCTGGTTGCCCGGCCCGGCGGAGATCCAGTATGAACAGTTCTGGAAACTGAAGGGCGGACTGGAAGCCATCCGTAACCGTCTTGATCTGTTGTCATCGAGCCTGATTGCCGTGGGGGTGCAGTATGGCTGGGAACTGGCCGGGGCGATGTTGCTTGGGGCGGGGTTGATGCGCAGCACCTGGTTACGCGGCGGCTTTAGTCTGCGTCACTACCGGCAGCTGGCTGCGCTCCTGTTACCGCTTTCATTACTTATCCAGATCCCGGCGATTTACTTGCAGTGGCATCTCGGCTGGGATTACCGCTGGAGCGGTTTTCTGTTGCAGGCACCGCGCGAAATCGGTGGGCTGATGCAGGCGGTGGCCTACCTTGCGCTCTGTTATGGCTTTTGGCCGCAACTCTCCAGGCTACGGCTTGCGCACTGGATCGCTCAGGTCGGACGCATGGCCCTCACGAACTATCTGTTACAGACGTTAATCTGCACCACATTCTTCAATGTATTGGGTTTCTTCCTGCACTTTGACCGGTTGCAACTGCTGGCCCTGGTGCCTCTGGTTTGGATGATGAATGTGGGGGTAACCCTGGTCTGGCTGCGCTATTTCCGCCAGGGACCGCTGGAGTGGTTATGGCGAAAACTGACCATTAAAGCGTCAGGCGTTGAGCTAACAGCCCAGGATTGATATTCATCAAAATGATGAATATGAGAGAAAGGTTGCAAAATTGTATGTAAACGTTTTCTTTCCTGTGACGAGATTCACGCAGGTGTTTTCGCAAAGCGTTTAGGATAGCGGTCGTGCAGAGTTAGCCGATCGTTACACTAAAACAGGAAACACCATGATCACTGTACTGCGGCCTTTTTTGAATTCTTTTCTTACCACCTGGGTGTTATCCCTTAGCTTTCCTCCCTACTCCTTTCGCATTGATGCACCCCGCGTAACCCCTTCGTCGTCACAATATGGAGCGACCTATGGTCACCATTCGTGATGTAGCGAAGCTGGCGGGTGTCTCAGTTGCGACAGTTTCACGTGTTCTGAATAACCCGGCGATTGCGAGCAAAGAGGCCCGCGAACAGGTGTTGCAGGCTGTGGCCGTACTCGGTTACCGGCCTAATGCAAATGCGCAGGCTCTGGCCACGCAGAGCAGCGACACTATCGGCGTGGTGGTCATGGACGTGTCCGACCCCTTCTTTGGGGCACTGGTCAAAGCCGTCGATATGGTGGCTCAGCGGCATCATAAATATGTGCTGATCGGTAACAGTTACCATGAAGCTGAGAAAGAGCGTCACGCGATAGAAGTGCTGATCCGCCAGCGCTGTAACGCCCTGATTGTGCACGCAAAAGCACTGGGTGATGACGAACTTTCCCATTTTCTGGACCAAGTGCCGGGCATGGTGCTGGTTAACCGCGTGATCCCGGGTTATGAACATCGCTGCGTATCGCTCAATAACGTGGTGGGTGCCGAAATGGCGACACGGCTGCTGCTGTCGCAGGGGCATCAGCGCATCGGTTATATCGGTTCCAATCACGGTATTGAAGACGAATTACAGCGCCATCAGGGTTATCTGGCCGCGATGACGCAGGACGCGTCAGCACCCATGACGCAGACACGTCAGCCGCCTCCGGATAGCTGGCGCGCGCAAGGTTCGCCCGACCTGCAGGGTGGGGAAGCGGCGATGGTTGAATTGTTGGGACGCAACCTGCACCTGAGCGCCGTTTTCGCTTACAACGATGCCATGGCGGCAGGGGCGCTGGCCGTATTGAAAGAAAACGGTATCAATGTTCCGCAGGATTTTTCACTGGTTGGATTCGACGATATCCCCATTGCGCGCTACACCAGCCCGAAATTGACGACGGTTCGCTATCCAATTGTTTCTATGGCGACATTAGCCACTGAATTGGCTCTGAAAGGCGCATCGAACCAGCTGGTGGCGGGGGTTTCACACTGTTTCATGCCCACGCTGGTCAGGCGCCATTCGGTTGCTCCATGGCAAAATGTGGCACCGGTCACTTATTAATTAAATAACGCCGTGTAACCGTTTTCAATCTGTGAGAACTTTCACAGTTTATTAACATTACCGCCATTATGATTCATTCGTTTTCTACATGGTTCAGTTTTTGTCCGACTTAACGGACAGGTTTCACAGCGAGTCAGGAAGTCAGACGTCAAGGAAGGCAGGTACCGCAGAATTGTTGAGGCGCGGACGCACTGCTCCCACATGGATTGCCGGTGCCAACTTCTGTACCACCCTACATAACCGGAGATACAAATGAATAAGAAGGTCTTCACCCTGGCTACTCTGGCTGCAAGCATGATGTTTGGCGTTGCTGCCCATGCTGCTGATACTAAAATCGGTGTCACCATTTATAAATATGATGACAACTTCATGTCGGTAGTGCGTAAAGCCATCGAGAAAGATGCGAAAGCGTCTCCTGGTGTGCAACTGCTGATGAACGACTCGCAAAACAGCCAGTCCACCCAGAATGACCAGGTCGACGTTATGCTGGCGAAGGGTGTAAAAGCACTGGCAATTAACCTGGTTGACCCGGCTGCGGCCCCTGTGATTATCGAGAAAGCTCGCGGCGCTGGCATTCCGGTTGTTTTCTATAACAAAGAGCCGTCCCGTAAAGATCTGGACAGCTATGACAAGGCTTACTACGTCGGTACTGATTCTAAAGAGTCTGGCATTATCCAGGGTGAACTGATCGCTAAACATTGGAAAGCCACGCCAGCCTGGGACCTGAACAAAGATGGCGTGATCCAGTACGTGCTGATTAAAGGCGAACCGGGCCATCCGGATGCTGAAGCCCGTACCAAATACGTCATCAGCACCCTTAATGGTAAAGAAGGCCTGAAAACTCAGCAGCTGCAACTTGATACCGCCATGTGGGATACCGCACAGGCGAAAGACAAGATGGATGCTTGGTTGTCTGGTCCAAACGCTGACAAAATCGAAGTGGTTATCGCCAACAACGATGCAATGGCAATGGGTGCAGTAGAAGCACTGAAATCGCATAACAAATCCAGTATTCCGGTCTTCGGTGTGGATGCGTTGCCTGAAGCGCTGGCACTCGTGAAATCTGGCGCCATGGCCGGTACCGTGCTTAACGATGCTGACAATCAGGCTAAAGCGACCTTCGATTTAGCGAAAAACCTGGCTGATGGCAAACCTGCTGCCGATGGCACCAAGTGGAAAATTGAAAACAAAGTGGTACGTATTCCTTACGTAGCCGTAGATCAATCTAACCTATCTAACTTTGTTAAATAATTCAGAGAAAACGGACAGACAAGAAAATAGCTAAACATATAGCTAAGCAGTGGCATTAATAAGAAGTGAAAGTGAAATCTGATTTAATGAAGGGTTTCAAAAATAGAGTTGAACGACGTTAATACCTGCTAACAGGACTTTATGTCGAAAACGCCGGTCAGTTTACTGGCCGGCCGTTTTGACGATATCGGGAATTAATATCTCAGTTTTTTTTATCTTTTGCCTGGTACAACTATGGCCGATATGAATAGCCCTGACAAAACATTGTCTGATAAAAACAGCGAGCAACCCCGCGAGTTTTTGCTGGAAATGAGTGGTATCAATAAATCATTTCCTGGCGTCAAGGCACTCGATAATGTGAATTTAAAAGTTCGACCGCACTCTATTCATGCCCTGATGGGTGAGAATGGCGCGGGGAAATCCACGTTATTAAAATGCTTGTTTGGTATTTACAGCAAAGATTCCGGCACCATTTTGTTTCAGGGGCAGGAAATTAATTTTAAAAGTTCAAAAGAAGCACTGGAACAGGGCGTGTCGATGGTCCATCAGGAATTAAACCTGGTGTTGCAGCGTACCGTCATGGACAACATGTGGCTCGGGCGTTATCCGACCAAAGGTATCTTCGTCGATCAGGACAAGATGTACCGCGACACCAAAGCCATTTTCGACGAGCTGGATATTGATATCGATCCGCGCGAGAAAGTCGGCAAGCTGTCCGTTTCCCAGATGCAGATGATTGAAATTGCTAAAGCTTTCTCCTATAACGCGAAAATCGTGATTATGGATGAGCCGACATCATCGTTGACCGAAAAAGAGGTCAACCATCTGTTCACGATTATTCGCAAGCTGAAAGATCGTGGCTGCGGCATTGTGTATATCTCTCACAAGATGGAAGAAATTTTCCAGCTGTGTGATGAGATAACGATTCTGCGCGATGGCCAGTGGATCATTTCTCAGCCTCTGGAAGGTCTCGACATGGATAAAATAATTTCCATGATGGTGGGCCGTTCCCTGAGCCAGCGTTTTCCGGATCGCCTGAATGTACCGGGAGAGGTCATTCTGGAAGTCCGTAATCTCACGTCGCTGCGCCAGCCTTCTATCCGGGATATCTCCTTTGATCTGCATAAGGGTGAGATTTTGGGGATTGCCGGTCTGGTAGGCGCCAAGCGTACTGACATTGTGGAAACCCTGTTTGGTATCCGCGAGAAAGTGGCTGGCACCATTAAGCTGCACGGCAAGAAAATTAATAATCACAGTGCTAACGAAGCCATTAACCACGGTTTTGCCTTAGTGACCGAAGAGCGCCGTTCAACCGGTATTTACGCCTATCTGGACATCGGCTTTAACTCGCTTATTTCCAATATTCGTAACTACAAAAATAAAATGGGTCTGCTCGACGTTGGCCGCATGAAGAGCGATACCCAATGGGTTATCGATGCCATGCGGGTAAAAACACCCGGACACCGCACCAATATTGGTTCGCTCTCCGGTGGAAATCAGCAAAAAGTGATTATTGGCCGCTGGTTATTAACCCAGCCAGAAATCCTGATGCTGGATGAACCGACACGCGGTATCGACGTGGGTGCGAAGTTTGAAATTTATCAGTTAATCACCGAGCTGGCTAAAAAAGAGAAAGGGATCATTATTATCTCTTCCGAGATGCCTGAGCTTTTGGGAATTACAGACAGAATATTGGTTATGAGCAATGGACATGTTGCGGGAATTGTTGACACTAAAACAACCTCGCAGAATGAAATCTTACGCCTTGCATCCTTGCACCTCTAATTTTTAAGGGTTCTTATTATGAAAGCATTAAATAAGAAAAGTTTGCTCACTTATTTAAAAGAGGGCGGGATTTATGTGGTGTTGCTGGTATTACTGGCAATTATTATTATCCAGGACCCAAGTTTCCTGAGTTTGGTTAACTTAGGTAATATTCTTACCCAATCCTCGGTGCGCGTAATTATCGCACTTGGCGTGGCGGGTTTGATTGTGACTCAGGGGACGGACCTTTCAGCAGGGCGTCAGGTGGGGTTAGCTGCTGTGGTAGCCGCCACCATGTTGCAGGCCATGGATAACGTTAATAAGGTCTTTCCGAATCTGGAAGTCGTGCCTATTCCGCTGGTTATTTTGACCGTGTGTATTATTGGGGCGCTGATTGGGTTACTGAACGGTATTATTATCGCCTACCTGAATGTGACGCCTTTTATTACCACGTTAGGTACCATGATTATCGTTTACGGCATTAACTCGCTGTATTACGACTACGTGGGCTCATCTCCGGTCGCCGGTTTCGACCCGGGTTTCTCGCATTTCGCGCAGGGCTTTATTCAGATTGGCGGCCTGAAGCTTTCATTCATTACCTTCTACGCGCTGATAGCTATTGGCTTCGTCTGGGTACTTTGGAATAAAACCCGCTTTGGTAAAAATATCTTCGCCATCGGCGGTAACCCGGAAGCGGCAAAAGTGTCCGGTGTGAACGTCCCCTTAAACCTGATCATGATTTATGCGTTGTCTGGTGTGTTCTACGCCTTTGGCGGTTTGCTGGAAGCTGGGCGTATCGGCAGTGCGACCAATAACCTTGGTTTCATGTATGAACTCGATGCTATCGCGGCTTGTGTCGTCGGTGGGGTGTCGTTTGCGGGTGGCGTAGGTTCCGTCGCCGGTGTCGTAACCGGGGTACTGATCTTTACCGTGATCAACTACGGCCTGACGTACATTGGTGTGAACCCTTACTGGCAGTACATCATTAAGGGCTCGATCATTATCTTCGCCGTGGCGCTGGATTCACTGAAATACGCGAAGAAGAAGTAATTTTCATTACAGAATTTCGATAAAACAAAGGGCGCTCAGGCGCCCTTTTGCTGCTTGATATTAATGTCCGAAAGAGCGGGACTGCGAGAAGGGATTTCTGCCGGGAAGCGCGGGTGCAGGCGCGGGTTGCGTAGCTTCTTCTGCGTCGTCCTGTTGAGCATCATTGGCATCCTGCTCGGCTTTGACTCTGGCGGCTTCATCTGCAGCGGCCTTGTCTGCTGCAGCCTTTTCGGCAGCGGCTTTCAACTGTTCGGCTTTGGCAATAGCGGCTTTCTTCTCATCGGCCAGCCGTTGTTGCAATACCAGCAATTGTTCGGGGGTCACGGCTGGATAGCCCTGCGCATCATCGGGAATGTGGTGTATAGCCGGGATGGGAATCAGCGGGCCGAGGAAGCGCGGTTCACGTTTCAGGATATAGAGGTCGGTCAGCGCGCCGAGACGGGCGAAAATTTCGCGTACCCGTACAGTCATAATGTCCTTCGGAGACGGCACGGCAAAACACTGCGCCTGAATCCCCATATGCAGCGCGATATACAAGGCGCGCTCACAATGGAAACGTTGGGTAATGATGATGAAATCGTTGGTATCAAACACTTTGCGGGTACGTACGATGGAGTCCAGTGTGCGAAATCCGGCATAATCAAGCACGATATCGCTGGCAGGAATGCCCGCGGCCATCAGATCACGGCGCATGGTCATCGGTTCATTATAACTTTGTTGGGCATTATCACCGCTGAGCAGCAGATATTTTACCTTGCCGCTGTTATAGGCATTGATAGCGCCCTGAATGCGGTAGAGGTAATACTGGTTCGGCACACCGGTGCGGTAGTATTTTGCCGTACCCAGCACCACGCCCACCTGACGATGTGGCAATTCCTGTACTTCATCATAGATATAATCTTTGGTTTTCCAGCTCATCCACCGGTCAAGCCCAATAGCCACGACCAGCATCAATACAACGATGCCGATGAAGCCAAATATGAGCCTTTTAAACATGGTGATGCTCCGTGTGGAGTTGAACGCTGGAAATCAGGGTTTCAAGGCTACTTGACCTGCGGGAACCATGCAATAAGCACAAAGCGCGATCTAGGGGCTTCGCGGAATTTTTCGGCAATTTTCAGTGAATTACTAGATGGTTTGCAACCGGTGCAGCATTTTGCTCATAAAAAAAAGGCCAATGCATAAGACATTGGCCCGGATCAATACAGTCTACAACGCGCCTTAGTTAGAAGGAGGTACGTTTGTAGTCACGGTACTGTGGTGCCCAAAAGTTGTGTTCGATAGCCTTCGACAGCGCATCTTCTGACGTGACCATCGCCACACCCTGCAACTGCGCGGCTTTACCCACTTCCATCGCAATGCATTTTGATACGCCCTGAATATCATCAACATCAGGCAGCAGTGACCCCACGCCGTCGGTAGCCAGCGGTGAGCACTCGGCCAGCGCACGGCTGGCGGCCATCAGCATGCCATCAGTCACGCGGGTTGCACCCGACGCGACGACGGCCAGACCAATACCTGGGAAAATATAGGAGTTGTTGCACTGTGCAATAGGGTAAACCTGGCCCTTGTAATGCACAGGGGCAAACGGGCTGCCGGTCGCGACCAGTGCAGCACCGTCGGTCCAGTTGATGATATCAGCCGGTTGCGCTTCAACGCGTGACGTCGGGTTGCTCAGTGGCATGACAATCGGACGCGCGCAGTGCTTATGCATCTCGCGGATCAGCTCTTCAGTAAACAGTCCCGGTTGTCCTGATACACCAATCAGCACGGTCGGTTTGGCATAGCGAACCACATCCAGGAGGGAGATGCTGTCGTTGTTCAGCCCCCAGACGTTGAGATCGGCGCTTTTTTGCGTCAGCTTACTTTGGAAATCGAGCAGGTTAGGCAGTTTGTCGGTCAAGAGGCCGAATCTGTCCACCATAAAGACGCGGGCGCGGGCTTCTTCTTCGCTCAGCCCTTCGGATTTCATCTGCGCAATGATCTGCTCAGCAATACCGCAACCGGCAGAACCTGCCCCGAGGAAGGTCACCGTCTGGTCGCGCAGGCGGCTGCCGGCGGCTTTACAGGCGGCGATCAAGCTGCCGAGCGTCACGGACGCGGTACCCTGAATGTCGTCGTTGAAACAGCAGAGTTCATCACGGTAGCGTGTCAGCAGCGGCATCGCATTTTTCTGTGCAAAGTCTTCAAACTGCAGCAGCACGTTTGGCCAGCGTACTTTGACCGCTTCGATGAACTGATCCACGAAAGCGTAATATTCGTCGCCAGTAATACGCGGATGACGCCAGCCCATATAAAGCGGGTCATTGAGCAATTGCGGATTATTGGTGCCTGCGTCCAGTACGACTGGCAGGGTGTAAGCCGGGCTGATACCACCGCAGGCGGTATAGAGTGACAGCTTACCAATCGGAATACCCATTCCACCGATGCCCTGGTCGCCAAGGCCGAGAATACGTTCGCCGTCGGTCACTACCACGACTTTCACATGCTGTTTAGTGGCGTTTTGCAGCATGTCGTCGATGTGGGCGCGGTTCGGATAAGAGATAAACAGACCCCGGGCACGGCGATAGATATCTGAGAAGTGCTCGCAGGCTTCACCTACGGTCGGGGTGTAGATAACCGGCATCATTTCGCTGAGATGGGAGTCAATCAGGCGATAAAACAGGGTTTCGTTGGTGTCCTGAATATTGCGCAGATAGATATGTTTATCGATGTCGGTTTTGAAATCTTGAAACTGACGGTAGGCGCGTTCGGCTTGTTCTTCTATGGTTTCAACGGCTTCCGGCAGCAGGCCATGCAAATTGAAGTTACTGCGTTCTTCTTCGGTGAACGCACTGCCTTTATTAAGCAGCGGGAATTCCAGCAGGATAGGGCCAGCGTGCGGGATGTACAGCGGGCGTTTACTCTCGTATTCAAGTTCCATGATTTTACTCTTCAGGCTCTCGGAGCGGGTGGCTGATTTCTTAGTATTCACTATGTTAGGAAGCTGATCCTAAGAGATTAAGTAAATATGTACAGTATTTGTTATCAGGCTATGACGAAAGGCCGGGAAATTGTGATTTATGTCGGATTTATAGGAGAAGGGTAACAATGGCAGGAACGGATTTCAAATGGTTGAAACCCGCAGGACTGGCTTGCGATGTCATATAAGATCATAAAGAGGAAATTGCCACCCAGATTCATCCCTTTTTATTTCCCCTTTAAAACGCATAATCGTCAATGAAATGTTAATTAAAAGTTTATTTAATTAACGTTGATTCCTCTTCTTCAGCGCTGCACATGCAGGCGGCCCTTTTATTAAGAGAGCAACGACTATGCCATCACTTAAGATTGACAATATTCCACAGGCAATCATTGACGTTAAAAAGCAGCTTCGTCAGGCGCTGCCAAATTACGCCGCAGTCTTTCAGGCCGTAGAGCAGGATATCAAACAGCAGATCGGGGCCATCCGCGAAACCCTGGACCGGGGCGAGAATCCTGTACCGCGCCTGCATGCTGACGACATTATTCATCATCGGGTCAGTGAGCAGCAAAAAGCCCTGATAAAGCAACGTGGCGTATGTGCTATCCAGGGTGTATTCAGTGAGGAAAAAGCCACTGGCTGGAATCAGACGGTTGGCGATTACCTTGATAACAACAATTTCGTTGAGCGGCTCAAGCACGCGGCTGAAGATAACTACTTCGGCACGCTGGCTGCCAGCAAACCCCAGATATACGGGATTTACTGGTCAACGCCGCAGGTAGAAGCGCGTCAGGATGAACGCATGACGGCGGTTCAGTGTTTTCTGAATCAGCTATGGGACAGTGAAAGTCAGGGTGAGCAGCATTTCGATGCCGAACGCATTGTGACCTATGCCGACCGTACCCGGCGTCGTCCCCCTCATTCAAGCTCGCTGGGGCTGTCGCCGCACGTGGATGGTGGCTCGCTTGAGCGCTGGCTGGATGAGAATTTCCGCCATGTATACCGGCATGTTTTTTCTGGTGAATGGCAGAAATATGATCCTTTTGCGGCGGAAGGCCGCACGCAGGTGCGGGAATTTTCTTCACCTGCTGTGTGTTCCATGTTTCGCACATTCCAGGGCTGGACTGCCCTGACGCCACAGCGAAAAAATGCCGGAACCCTCAATGTTATTCCGGTCGCCAATGCCATGGCTTACATGCTGCTGCGGGCGTTGCAGGATGATGTCCCTGAAGATTCCTTATGTGATGCCGCTGTAGGACGGGCACTGTCAGTATCAGAAAAATGGCATCCCCTTTTACTGAGTGGGATTTCCCCTATTCCCGATCTGCAACCGGGCGATACCGTATTCTGGCACTGTGACGTGATCCACAGCGTAGAGAATGAACATAATGGAGAGTTCGACAGCAACGTGATGTACATTCCTGCCGCACCCTGGTGTGAGAAGAATGCACAGTATCTGCCGCAGCAACTGGCCAGTTTTATCGAGGGGCGCTCCCCGCCGGACTTAGCCGCGGATGATTTCGAGGTCGACTTCAGTGGTCGAGCTACTTTAGGGACGCTGACGGCGGGCGGAAAACGGCAGATGGGGGAGATCTGATGTAGCGGTATTAAAATCCGGTGATCATCACCATGCAAAACGGCAGGCTCAGTAAACCGGGCCTGCCGTTTTTTGCGATAACATCCCTGCAAATAAAGCTTACAGGGTGATGCAGTTCAGCTCTTTGCAGCCGAGGGCGACCAGCGTGGAGCGGGTCGCATCACCTTGACTGACCAGTGGCTGCGGGTGTTCGATCAACACGGCGCGACGGATTTTCAGGCAATCTTCACCGGAAAGATTCAACAGGATAAGTGCGCCCTGCAGCGGCGGCAGGCTCGGGTTAAAGGCGGCATTTTCAGCATAGCGCCCGGCGAAAATTTTGCCGCTTTGGGTTTCCAGCGCAATGCCGCTGTGTGACTGGCTGTACGGAGCATGGCTCTGGTTGCAGGCCTGAAGCGCCTGCAGACTGAGGTCATCCGTTTCTGCAAGCGTGTAACCGTGGTCGACCTTATCCATCAGCAGCGTGGCAATATCCAGGTCTTTAGGGCCGAACGAGTAGGGCAGATAGTCACCGAGCGTGGCGACGTCACGATTCGGAAGATGAATATTCAACGCCGTGCCGCTGTTGAGCTCATTCATAAACTGACGGCAGTGGCCACATGGCGTGTAATTGACGGTAATGGAAGCCAGTTTGGCTTCGCCGCGCAGCCAGGCGTGTGTCACGGCGGACTGTTCTGCATGCACGGTTTGTTGCATCGAGGTGCCGCTGAACTCCATATTGGCGCCGAAATAGAGATTCCCTGAAACCCCACGGGCAACGGCACCGACGTGGAAATGTGAAATCGGCGTAATGGAGCAGGCCGCAGCCAGTGGTAACAGGGCAAACGCCAGCGCATCATCATCCAGACCCGTTTGCGCGCGGACGTCCGTGACCTGAGCGGCAGTCAGCATAGCCGGGAAATCGTCACGGCTGAGCAACGGTTCGAGTGCAGTCTGAAGAGCGGCGGGCAGTGTGGCGAAAGCGTCAGTAAAACGGGAATGCATGAGGTGTGATCCTTGAGGATTTACGGGAAATCATTCTATGAGCCTTCTCGTGGTTTTTGTGTGACACAGATCTCTATTTTTATGAAAATTGAATGTTGCGTTGCAAGAATGCGAGATGTCTCGCAAGTTTCAGGCTGCCGGGAGGCGTTTCAAAACAAAAAAGGCGACCCGAAGGCCGCCTTATCAGCGTAGCGTATTAAGAGTGGGAGCGTTTAATTACGGCGCTCGAAGGCCAGTGCGCGGCGCTCAATCAGACGCATCATCAGGGTCAGCAGTCCATTGACGCACAGATAAACGATACCCGCCGCACCAAACACCATCACATCGTAGGTCCGGCCATACATCAGTTGACTGTGACCCATCACATCCATCAGCGTAATGGTGTAAGCCAGTGAGGTACTTTTAAATACCAGCACCACTTCGTTAGAATAGGACGACAGCGCACGCTTGAAAGCAAACGGCAGCAGGATACGTAACGACTGGGCTTTTGACATCCCCAGTGCTTCACAGGACTGCCACTGGCCAGACGGAATCGCGCGCATTGCACCCGAAAACAGCTGTGTGGTGTAAGCTGCACTGTTCAGCGCCAGCGCAAACATCGCGCACAGCCACGGCTGCGACAGCACTTCCCATAACCAGGGTATTTCTCGAATTGAGGGAAACTGTCCCGGCCCATAGTAGATAAGGAAAATCTGCACCAGCAGCGGCGTGCCGGTAAACAGTGTGATGTAACCTTTCACTATCTGACTCAGTACCGGCAATTTCAGTGTCAGCACAACGGTGAAAATCAGCGCCAGTAGCAGGGCGACAATCAACGCTGCAATGGTCAGTGTCAGGCTGGTATGCAGCCCTTTCATGACTTCAGGTAAGTATTCCCACATCAGGAAGCACTCCGTTCAAAGCGGGTGGTACGGAGTTCGATGCGTTTGATAACAAACTGGCTGAACAGGGTGACCAGCAGATATATCCCTGCGGCGATCATATACCAGGTAAACGGCTCCTGAGTTCGGGTGGCGATGCTCTTGGTTTGCAGCATGAGATCATTCACGCTGATAAGCGAAACCAGCGCAGTGTCCTTAAGCAGCACCAGCCACTGATTGCTCAGGCCCGGCAATGCGTGACGCCACATTTGTGGCATGATCAGACGAAAGAAAATCGCCGTCTTTTTCATACCCAGTACCTGGCCCGATTCCCACTGTCCCTGCGGCACCGCTTTTAACGCACCCCGCAGCGTCTGCGACGCATAGGCGGAATAGAGCAGCGACAGCGCGATCACCCCACACACAAATGGGCTAACTTCGAAGTTATCGATAGGCAGTTTGACCGGCAACTGGAACAGACCGAAATTGATGTTGAAGCCATCGGCCAGCACGACCAGCAGTTGTGATGAGCCAAAATAGATAAACAGCACCACCAGAATTTCCGGCAGGCCGCGCAAAATAGTGACCCACGCGGTACCGAGCCAGCTGACAGGTTTCCACGGTGCTGATTCCCAGACGGCAAAAATCATCGCCAGGAACAGACCGAGGATTAGTGCACACAGGGCAAGGC
The DNA here is from genome assembly GCA_946478305.1 of uncultured Enterobacterales bacterium. Classification (GTDB taxonomy): domain Bacteria; phylum Pseudomonadota; class Gammaproteobacteria; order Enterobacterales; family Enterobacteriaceae; genus Ewingella. Next base: position 96,456 of record CAMLBO010000004.1, on the reverse strand, counting down.
CGACGGTCATCCCGGCGGCGCTGGCTAAAGGTTGAAGTTCATTCATTGATTGCAAAACTTATTGCTGGAACCATTTTGAGTACAGGGTCTGGTAAGTGCCGTCTGCCTTCACTTTTGCCAGGGCTGCATTCATTTTAGTCAACAGTTCGGTATTGTTTTGACGAACAGCAATGCCTAAACCGGTGCCGAAGTAGGTTTTGTCGGTGATTTTATCGCCAACTGCCGCAAGGTTTGGATTCTGCTTCAACCACTCGTTAACCACGGCGGTGTCGCCAAAGACGGCGTCAAGACGACCATTTTTCAAATCCAGTACGGCATTCTGATAGCTGTCATAAGGGACGGCAGTGATTTCAGGATGTTTTTCCATCAGGAATTTCTGGTGGGTTGATCCATTCTGCATCCCGACACGCTTGCCTTTGAGGGCAGCGAGATCAGCAAATTTGCCTTTTTCAGCGATGAAAATAGCAGAGTTATCATAGTAAGCGTTGGTGAACGCCACTTGTTTTTCACGATCAGGCGTGATGTCCATACCGGAAATCACTGCGTCAAAACGACGGAATTTAAGGCTTGGGATCAGACTGTCAAACGCCTGGTTGGTGAAGGTACAGGTAGCCTGCATCTCTTTACACATGGCGTTAGCCAGATCGACATCGAAGCCCTGAATCTTATTGCTGGTGTCCACGAATTCGAACGGAGGATAAGAAGCTTCCATCGCAAAGCGGATGGTTTCGGCCGCGCTGGCGGATAAACTGACGCTTGCCAGAACAGCAGCAATTAATATTTTTTTCATCGCAAACTCCGTAGTAACCATCAATGAGATCAATGTGAGAGATAGCTTGCAAACTCTTTGGTTTGCGGCTGGGTAAAACAGGAAGCATCGCCTTGTTCAATAATATGGCCGTTTTCCATATACACCACGCGGCTGGCGGTTTTACGCGCCACTTCCACTTCGTGGGTCACGATAACCTGCGTGATACCGGTCCCCGCCAGCTCGCGAATAATACTCACGATTTGGGCTGTAATCTCCGGGTCCAGCGCCGCGGTCGGTTCATCAAACAGCAGCACTTGCGGCTCCATCATCAGCGCACGGGCAATCGCCACGCGCTGCTGCTGACCACCAGAAAGATGCAGTGGGAAACGGCTGGCATAATCGGTCAAACGCAGACGGGTCAGCAGTTTTTCAGCGCGTTTCATGGCGACATCTTTACTCAGGCCCAGTACACGCATCGGGGCTTCCAGTAAGTTGTCCAGCACCGTGCGGTGTGGCCATAAATTGTATTGCTGAAACACCATGCCGACGTTCTGACGCAGTTCACGAACCGCTTTTTCGTCCGGTTTTTTGGTGAAGTCGAATGTGTTCCCTGCAATATGCAAAGTGCCTGAACGCGGCATCTCCAGCAGGTTTAAGACCCGCAGAAGGGAACTTTTTCCCGCACCGCTTGGCCCGAGCAACACGAGTGTTTCTCCGGCGGGGCAGTCGAGCTGAATGTCGAACAGCGCCTGATGTGCGCCGTAGAAGCAGTTAATGCTATTTAGTTGAATACTCATGCGCAAATAGTGAATAGCCATTGATGCCGCAGATGGTAACTTCCGTAGCATAGTTATGCAACGATCGCGGGTTAAAATTTATGAGTGAGGTGTGTAACTGCCAAAGCTTAGCACAAGATATCGTCCCCCCTTCATCCTGCTTAAATGATGAAGGGGCGAGTGACTAAGACTTACTGGTGTTCAAGCACCTGACGCAGTGAGCCGCTTGAAGCGAAGTCGAGGTTAGCCATGTAGCGTACGTCGTCAACGGCCCAACAGTGGCCTTCACGCACCATCAACACTTCATCTTTCCAGGTGGATTTCGCACCGTTGTCTTTCTGATGCGACATTGTGACGCGCAGTGGAATATTTCGGGCATCGGTATTTGGAATGGTTGAAGCACTGTCTACTGTTGCAGAGGTTGGGCCATCAAACAGGCTGGAGAACACGTCACCATCACGGGCACCCGTTTTTTCATTGGGGGTGGCGGCGATATCCACTTTACGTTCTGATTGCGCTTTGAGCAGTTCGTTATATAAGCCGGTGCTCAGGTAAGGGCGGTATTCCGCCAACTGACTGCTGTTCGGCAGCCCATTGCCACCTTTCTGGATGCGCAGGTCGTAGAACTTCTGCGCTACGGTATCCGGACCGCCGTCAACGCATGGCGCGCTGCGCGTGCCAATGTCCTTAAACGCGGGGTCAACCGTGGTACAGGCGCTTAGGGTCAGCACCAAAGGGATCGCGGCGGCAAGTGTTGTATATTTCATCGTATTCCTTACTGAAAGATTGAACGTTTTCACCATGGCTTTCTTTATCATACAGTATAAAACCGATTTCAATTGCTGCATGGTGCGCTCTCAAATCAGACGGGTTGACTTCGGCTATATTGGCTGGCACTGGATGGGACTCAGGCCCGTTAACAGGGAACTTCACTGATAAGGAATACTTATGCATGTTATAACCATGGTTAGTCGCCCATGAGGCCTTTCTTACGTCAGGGCGCGGCAATACTTGCCGTGTTACTACTGGCAGGCTGCCTGTCATCACCGCCAACAGACGATCATAATTTACCCTACCGGTTGGAGACCCAACGTCAGGCGCAGGGCGCAGATCAGCGCGTGCGCTTTCTGGTGATCCATTACACTGCTGAAGATTTCCACAATGCATTAAATACGCTTACTGATGAGCATGTCAGCGCGCATTATCTGATCCCGGCACATCCGCCGCTGGAAGAGGGCAAACCGGTGGCGTGGCAACTGGTGCCTGAATCCCTGCGCGCCTGGCACGCGGGGGCCAGCGGCTGGCGCGGACGCACGAATCTTAATGACACGTCCGTGGGGATTGAGTTGGAAAACCGGGGCTACAGCGCGCATTTACTGGGTAAAAAGTTCTACCCCTACCCGCCAGCGCAAATCGAACTGTTGGCATCGCTGAGCCGGCAAATTATCGCCCGTTATCAGATTGAGCCGCGTAATGTGGTGGGGCACAGCGATATTGCTCCGCAGCGTAAAGACGATCCGGGACCGCTTTTCCCGTGGCAGGAAATGGCAAAACGAGGCATTGGTGCGTGGCCTGATGCACCGCGGGTGCAGGCGAATCTTGCGGGACGCGATCCGCATCAGCCCGTGGATGCACAACGATTGCTGGAGAAATTGGGGAAATACGGATATCAGCTTACGGACAACATGACGGACAAACAGCAACGCCGCGTGATTGCGGCGTTCCAGATGCATTTCAGACCGGCTGATTACCGTGGGGTGGCAGATGCGGAAAGCGATGCCATCATCAGCGCGTTATTAGCGCAATATCCCGATAAGCAATGAGAAAGCGTTCAGTCGCGCTTTGACCCGACGCTGCGCAGGCCCTGCAGGCGTCCGTGGTCACGCAGCCAGTTGGCCGTGCGGATAATCCCCTGATCGAGCGATATCAGCGGGTGATAATCCAGTTCACTCTGCGCGCGCTGGGTATCGAGTGTTAAATCAAAGTTCAGTTTAGCCACGCTGTAGTGGGTCAGTACCGGTTCTTTATGTGAGCTTTTGCTGATCTTTTCCATGCCACGCGCCATCATGTCCAGCAGCGGGTAGGGTACCGAACGGATGCGATATTTCATCTCCAGTGCATCCATCAGATGCTGCACCAGCGTACGCAGTGGGCGGGGTTGCTGGTTGGTAATGTTAAAAGCGCGGCCAGACTCTGTAGTTTGCGTTTCCGATGCCAGCCACATGGCATGCACTACATTTTCGACGTAAGTCATATCCACCAGTGCCTCGCCACCGCGGGGCAGCATCAGTGTTCCATATTTCAGCATCTGCAACAGGCGCGGTAACAGCACATTGTCGTGAGGGCCAAAGACTCCCTGCGGGCGCAAAATGGTGAAATGGGTCTGTGGGTTAGAGAGTGCGAGAGTCGCTATAACCTGTTCAGCTGCCGCTTTGCTACGGGCAAACGAGTTAGCGTAACGGTGCGGGCGGAAATCTTCTTTGATATTGCGATGATGATGGAAATCGAAATAGACCGCCGGAGAGGACATATGGACGAAGCTGCTGACACCATAGGCCGTGGCCCACTCGCCGAGACGGCGCGTGGCGCGTACGTTGGCCAGTTCGAACTCCTGTTCGCTGCCCCAGGGTGCGATCATTCCGGAGCAGTGCCACAGGGTATCAACATCCGCCAACAGGGCTTTTGCCTGAGAGGAAACCAGCGTGGTGAGATCGGCGTGAATGAATTCAGCGCCCATTTTCTGCAACAGCGGCCCCATGGCGGCATTACGGCCCGTCGCCCTGACTTTAATGCCTTTGTTGAGCAGAAATTCCACCGCGTTGCGGCCTAAACCGCTGCTGGCACCGGTGACCAATACCTTCATAACTACTCTTCATCCTTCGCATCGCCTGGAGGCGCTAACTTTTGGTGCCGCAGCGTTAGCGGCACTCATTACTCGTTCCATCCCTGGTCCTCGCCCCTAAAGGGGCCGCTGCAAGCAGCGTTCAAATCTGCTTCTGCAGATTTGTCACCCGAATCACTGACTTCAGCCAGTGCGAGCGCTGTTCAAATCGGTTAGTCACCGATTTTCCATTCGTTTGCTACCATGCTGCGCCACGAATGATTTTGAGTATTTGTTCATATATCAGAGAGTGTTGGCTGTGCCTGACACTCCTCAGCAAGAAGGGTGCCATTCTTTCGTGAAATTGTGCGGGTTGCAATGGGTAAGCGATGTCTGCTTGTCTGAAACTGTGCGACTGCGCGCGAAATAAGCCGTCTTCAGCGACCACAGCGGTCTTTTTGCCGCGCAAGACTGGCGATGCGCTTTGCCATGCCACGAAAAATAAACTGATGTGCGGGCATCATGCTGAACCAGTATAGCAAACCGCTAAAACCGGCCGGATGCCACCAGGCGCGGACATCGATGCTGCGGCTTTCACCGTGGTCGGTAATGGTGAACGTTAGCCTGCCGAGGCCAGGCGCTTTCATGCCAAACAGCAGAGACAGCTCGCGCTGCGGTTTCAGCCCGATCACTTTCCAGCCGTCAATTTTATCGCCAATCTTTAGCTGATCGCGATCCGGGCGGCCATAGACCACGCGCCCGCCGATCACATCGTCAATCCGTGCACGCAGTTTCCACAGCGCATTGGCATAGAAATAGCCTTCTTTCCCGCCAAGCTGCTGGACGACTTGCCACAGTGCCGCTTTCGAGGCCGAGGTTTCAAGGGTAAAACCGGCCTGCTTCGGGTAATAGCCATAACCTGGCCTCCAGCGCGCGCGGGCGTCAGCGTCGTAATGCCAGTCAGACGAGTCGAGAACTTGTTGCTCCTCTTTCGCCAGCGTCTGGCGAATCGCGTCGTCCACGGGGATCAGCTTCTGTGGAATAAGTGCCTGCAGAGCCGTGCTGTCGGCTGGCAAATCGTGATTCAATCCCTGGATCAACGCTTTGGCGAGCGGCGTGGGTACCGAGGTGATCATGCTGATGAAATAGGTAGAGATCATGGCGGTAGGCAGCGGGATAGGGACCAACCACCGGCGTTTCCCGCTGATGGCGATAAAGCGCTCGAACAGGGTCTGATAGCTGATGTACTCCGGTCCTGCCGCGTCAAACTGGCGATGCTCTTCAGCAGGTGTGGTGATAAGGCCGCTGAGATAATTCAGCAGGTTTTCCAGCGCCAGCGGTGAAGATTTCGAGCGCACCCAGCGCGGAGGGGTTAGCACGGCAAGGTTGTACACCATATCCCGCATTACTTCGAAAGCGGCTGAACCGGCACCAATAACAATACCCGCGCGCAGTTCGGTGACCGGAATGTCACCCATACGTAGCAAATCGCCGGTGAGCTTGCGTGCCTGCAGATGAGCCGAATGGTTCTCTTGCGGCTGCATCGAACCGAGATAAACAATGTGTTTGATCGTAGAGTCTTTCAGCGCCAGCAGGGTGTTTTGCGCCGCCTGGCGCTCTTTTTCCAGCAGGTCATCCTCTTCTGCCATGGCGTGAACCAGATAGACCAGCACGTCGGCACCTTCGAAAGCTTCTTTCAGGCTTTTAGTCTGATAAACATCCGCGAAGCAGCAGCGTACATTGGGCCATTTTTGTTGTTGCAGCCAGTCGAGACGACGCGCGGCGGCGGTAACCTTGAAGCCCTGTTGACTTAAATGTGACGTCAGGTGTTGGCCAACATAACCGCTGGCGCCGAGCACCACTACCCGTCCGTTAACTGTTGAAGCAGGCATCATCCATTTTGCTCATTGTAGGGAAAGAGGTGATACCAGCGACCTGGTTTGATGGCAAAAATAACCGAAACGGGTCGCTGGCAATCTTGTCAGGCGTGATGGTGCAGGAAGTCCTGCCACAACGACACTACTTTCTGCAGGTCGGCGCGGCTGATGTCGATATGCGTGATAACGCGGGTCAGCGGACCGGCGCTGATCAGTACGCCGTGCTCGCGCATCCACGGGCCCATTTTAGCGGCCAATTCTGCACTCTGTTTGATGTACAAAATGTTGGTCTGCGCACCCGGTTCGGCAATTTCTACACCAATATCCCGCAGCTGTTGCTCGAGCCAGCGGGCATTGTCGTGGTCTTCTTTCAAACGCGCGACATTATTTTCCAGCGCATAAATACCGGCTGCCGCGAGAATACCGGCCTGACGCATACCGCCACCGGTCATTTTGCGCCAACGATTTGCGCGCTGAAGGTACTCTTTACTGCCACATAGCAGTGAGCCAACCGGCGTACCCAAGCCTTTTGACAGGCAAATGGTCAGAGTATCGCAATACTGGGTGATGTCACTGAGCGGAACATTGAGCGCCACGGCGGCATTCATAATGCGCGCGCCGTCAATATGCAACGCCAGCCCTTTTTCGCGGGTAAAGGCGAAGGCTTTTTTCAGATAATCCAATGGCAGGACTTTGCCGCTGTGAGTATTTTCGAGGCTCAACAGTCGGGTGCGGGCAAAGTGAATATCATCCGGTTTGATAGCCGCCGCGACCTTATCCAATGAAATAGAACCGTCGGCCTCCATGTCCAGCGGTTGTGGCTGAATGCTGCCGAGTACCGCGGCACCGCCTGCTTCGTACATATAGTTGTGGGCTTTCTGCCCGACGATATACTCTTCGCCGCGCTGACAGTGGGTCAGGAGTGCGACCAAATTGGCTTGGGTGCCGGTGGGCAGAAACAGCGCCGCTTCTTTACCGGTCAGTTTGGCGGCCATTTCCTGTAAAGCATTGACGGTCGGATCATCGCCGTACACGTCATCACCGACTTCAGCGCTGGCCATCGCCTGGCGCATGGCCAGGCTGGGCCGCGTTACGGTATCACTGCGTAAATCGATCAACGTCGGTTTCCTTCTGCATAGTGGAGGGAGAGGGCGAAAGCAAAAAGCAGGGCACGGCCCTGCTTTCATCACTATAGCGCCAGCGGGCTTATCGCAGCCAGTTGGTTTTTGCCAGTTCTACCACTTCATCACCGCGGCCATTAATGATGGCCCGCAACATATACAGACTGAAGCCTTTGGCTTGCTCAAATTTGATTTGTGGTGGCATCGCCAGTTCATCGGTGGCGGTCACGACGTCAACGAGAACCGGGCCCTGGTAGGCAAAGGCGTCCTGCAACGCGGCGTCCACGTCCGAGGCTTTTTCCACACGGATGCCTTTGATACCGGCGGCTTCGGCCATCGCGGCAAAGTTTGGGTTTTTCAGCTCGGTGCCGTCAGTCAGGTAGCCACCGGCCTTCATCTCCATCGCCACAAAGCCCAGTACGCTGTTGTTGAAAATGATGATTTTCACCGGCAGTTTTTGCTGCGCCAGCGTCAGGAAATCACCCATCAGCATGGTAAAACCACCGTCACCGCACATCGCCACCACCTGACGGTTGCGGTCGATAGCCTGCGCGCCCAGTGCCTGCGGCATGGCGTTAGCCATTGAGCCATGGTTGAACGAACCGATCAGTCGACGTTTGCCATTCATTTGCAGATAACGGCAGGCCCAGACGGTCGGCGTTCCGACGTCACAGGTAAACACCGCGTCAGCATCGGCAAAACGACTGATTTGCTGCGCCAGATATTGTGGATGGATCGCCTGTTTGTCGTTAAGTGTCGCCAGCCCGTCGAGATCTTTACGCGTTTCGGCGTAGTGCTTTAGCGCCTTGTCGAGGAATTTGCGATCGGTTTTCTCTTGCAGGTTAGGCAGCAGGGCAGTCAGGGTGGATTTTATGTCGCCTATCAGCGCCATATCGACCTGGCAATGTGCACCAATGCTGCCCGGATTGATATCAATCTGGATAATATTGGCATCGGTAGGGTAGAAGGCACGGTACGGAAACTGGGTGCCGAGGAGAACCAGCGTATCGGCATTCATCATGGCGTGGAAACCGGAGGAGAAGCCAATCAGACCGGTCATGCCGACGCTATACGGGTTGTCCCATTCGATATGTTCCTTGCCGCGCAGCGCATGAACCACCGGCGCTTTCAGGGTTTCAGCCAGTTTCACCACGTCGTCATGTGCCCCGGCACAGCCGCTGCCACACATCAGGGTGATATTTTTCGCGCCATTGAGTGCTGCGGCCAATTTGTCCATCTCGGACGGGTTCGGCTGCACCACCGGTAACTGAGGCGGATACCATTTGGCAGTCGCTTCTTCCGGTGCCGGTTGTAGCGCCACATCACCGGGTAACACAATGACCGATACGCCGCGGTTAAGAATGGCTTTACGCATCGCGATGCCCAGCACCTGCGTCAACTGCTCAGGGTTGGTGACCATTTCGCAATAATGACTGCATTCACGAAACAGTTCGGTCGGATGCGTTTCCTGAAAATAGCCACTGCCGATTTCACTGGAAGGAATATGGGCGGCAATAGCCAGTACCGGCACATGGTTACGGTGACAGTCGAACAGACCGTTGATGAGATGCAGGTTACCGGGCCCGCAGGAGCCGGCACATACCGCCAGTTCGCCGGTGAGTTGCGCTTCAGCGCCTGCTGCAAAGGCGGCCACCTCTTCGTGTCGGGTGCCCATCCATTCGATGGTACCCATTTTGTTCAGGCTGTCGCTCAGCCCGTTGAGTGAGTCACCGGTGACGCCCCAAATCCTTTTTACGCCTGCCTGCTCGAGTGTTTTGGCCACTAATGACGCTACGCTTTGTTTCATAATCACATCCCTTTTACGGTGTATTCAGAAAATAACTGCGTTAATCATAGTCCAACGATTACGTCCATGAATGTTCAGTCTTCAACCATACAAAAATACCGAGGGAAGGAAATTATAGATTTGTAAAGCTGCCCGCCCTGACTGTAAAAAGTCATGAACGGGCAAAATGGTGCGAGGGGATCAGGCGAGGGTGACGTCGCCCTGCAACTGGCAGCTACAGGCAAGTACGTAGCCCTGTGCGACGTCCGCGTCAGTCAGCGTCATCTGGCTGGTGGTGTGATAGTTGCCGGAAAGTATGCGGGTTTTACAGCTGCCACATACGCCAGCCCGACAGGCTGCCGTTACCGATATGTCATATTGCTCCATGGCAGCAAGCAACGTTGTACCTACCGGCACGCGGCAGGAAAGCAGCGGCGTAAGGCGGGTCAGGGTGAGTTGATGTTCTTCAGAAACCGGCGCTGCCGCTGCCTGAAACTGCTCTGTGACGATATTTTCCGCCGCAGCGCCGAGCGCCAGCGCCCAGCTTTCGGCCAGTTGCATATAGGCTGCCGGGCCGCAGATCATTACCCGGCGTGAACGGATATCGGGCACCTGAGTTTGCAATAAATCCTGATTCAGACGACCGGTGATTTGACCCGGCAGGGCATCCTGCTCAGCCAAGATGGTCAGATGAAGTTGCGGATACTGCGCCGCCAACTGTTGCCATTCGGCTGCAAAAATTACGTCCTTTGGGCTGCGTACGCTGTAGAAAACCGCCACGGATTGGGCTGGCGTACGTTTTAGTACGTCGCGGCACATGGACATGACCGGAGTCACGCCGCAGCCTGCCGCCAGCAACAACAACGGCTGTTGGCTGCTGCAGGTGAATTCACCCTGCGCATCGCTGAGCCACAGGTAGTCGCCTGGTTTTACCTGCTGTGTCAGCCAGCCGGAACCGGCACCGTTTTCAATATTTCGCACGGTCAGGGTGACAAAACGGCTGACGCCCGGTGTCGAAGAGAGCGTATAGGCACGTTGTATATCGCCGCGGGTCCCGATATTCACCAGAGCAAACTGGCCGGGCTGGTACGGATAAACTGCGTGGCTGAACAGAGAGAGTGTCCAGACGTCAGGCGTTTCCCGACGAATGTCGTGCACCTGCATCCGGTTCTGGCAAAGTGCCGTGGGTTGATCGGCAAATAACGGAAAATTCATCGTGCATTACTCCGGCAGCATCATTTTCAAATCCTGCTCAACGGAGCTGATGGCCCGCAGGCCAAATTTCTCATTCAGCACCGCCAGCAGGTTGTCGGTCAGGAAAGCTGGCGCGGTAGGGCCAGTCGCGATGTTTTTCACGCCCAGTGATAATAGCGTCAGCAGGATCACGATGGCTTTCTGTTCAAACCATGACAGCACCAGGCTCAGTGGCAGATCGTTGACGCCGCAGCCGAGTTTTTCCGCCAGATTGACTGCCAGCATAATAGCCGAGTAGGCGTCGTTGCACTGTCCGACATCAAGCAGGCGCGGCAGCGGGCCGAGAGTGCCAAAGTTGAGCTTATTAAAGCGGTATTTGCCGCAGGCCAGTGTCATGATCAGACAATCTTCTGGCACGGCGCGCGCCAGATCCGTGAAGTAGCTGCGTTCTCCCCGGCTGCCGTCACAACCACCAATCAGGAAGATATGGCGCAATTGTTTGGCGGCCACCAGGTCAATCACGGTATCGGCGGCCCCAAGCAGGGTTTCGCGGCCAAATCCGACGGTAATTTCCTGCTCAATTTCGTTATAAGGGAAGCCGGATTGTTCCAGCGCTTGCTCAATGACGGGGGCGAAATCTTCCCCTTCGAGATGCTTCACGCCCGGCCAGCCGACGATGCTGCGGGTCCAGATGCGTTCACCGTAATGGCCCACGTTAGGGTCAATGATGCAGTTGGAGGTCATCACCACCGGTCCAGGGAATTTGGCGAATTCGATCTGCTGATTTTGCCAGCCGCTGCCGTAATTACCGGCCAGATGCGGATACTTTTTCAGTAACGGATAACCGTGGGCGGGCAGCATTTCCCCGTGGGTATAAATATTGATGCCAAGGCCTGCAGTCTGTTCGAGCAACATTTGCAGATCTTTCAGATCATGACCGGAGATAAGGATCGCTTTGCCTGCGCGCGGGCGAACGTTCACCGTCGTCGGCACCGGGTGGCCGTAGGCGTCGGTTTCGCCTTTGTCCAGGATGGCCATCACATGAAAATTCATCTTGCCAATGCCCATGGCATTTTCCAGCAGGGTGTTCATGTCGGCAGGTTGAGTGCCGAGCCACGCCATCAGGCGGTGATACTCCGCGTAAATATTGGCATCGGACTGGCCGAGGACATGCGCATGTTCCATATAGGCCGCCGCTCCTTTCAGGCCATACAGACACAGCAGGCGCAGGCCGTGGATATCATCGCCCACTAACGCTTTGTCATTGTTTAGCGCAAATTGCTGTGCCTGTTGCTGCAGTTCACCGAGCGTGTCTCCTGCCAGTGTTAGCTGTGCCAGAGGGTGTTCAACGGTGATGGCCGGGTCCATCAGGCGGCAGCGTGCTGCCAGTGATTCGCGGTACGCGATGGCTTCGCGGGCATATTCCACGATGCGTTCTGAGTCGAAATTTACATTGGTCAGCGTTGAAAAGAAGGCGCGTGGCGCGAAGGCATCGATGTCGGCGTCGAGAATGTCATAGCCGCGGGCGGTCAGCGCCCAAGCTGAGAGGCCTTGCAACACGGCCACCAGCAGGTCCTGCAAATCCGAGGTTTCAGCCGTTTTGCCACACATGCCTTGTGCATAAGCACAGCCGTTGGCGGCCGGGGTACGGACCGTTTGTTCACATTGCACACAAAACATCATCAGTTCCTTTTATAAGTTGCATTTAAAATGCGCGTTTTAAAAGAAGCCTAGAACTGACCAGGCAGGAATTGAAGCGCTTTTTGTTTTATGTGCGCGAGAATTGATTTAACGCAATTTTTGGCGGGCAATAAACCGCCGATCGACTGACCGGCGGGGAGAGGGATCAGGCGGAGAAGAAAGCCATGAGAACCGGCGCCAACAGACTCAGCAGGAATCCGTGCACGACGGCAGGCGGTACCATGTCCAGGCCGCCGCTGCGCTGAAGGACCGGCAGGGTAAAGTCCATCGAGGTCGCGCCGCACAGACCCAGAGCGGAAGAGCGGCTGGTGCGCACTAATGTCGGGATCAACATGATGGCAACCAGTTCACGGGCCAGATCGTTAAAGAAGGCGGCGCTGCCGATCACCGGACCGAAGGAGTCGGTCAATACGATACCTGAAAGCGAGTACCAGCCGTAACCAGATGCGATGGCCAGGCCCGTATTGAGCGGCAAGCCGAGCATAACGGCAGCCAATGCTCCACCGGCCAGGGAACTGACGGCGACCACGGCTGCCACCAACATGCCACGTCGGTTAAGAATAATTTGACGCAGCGTCATGCTGCTGTTTCGCAGCTGCATGCCCACCAGTGCCAGCAGGAAAATCAGCGCCGCTTCGCTGGCCTGTGACGCGAACGTCAGCCAGTGCCACTGGGTCAGACCCAACAGGAAACCGGCGACCACGACCCCACACAATTTCAGTGAATCCAGTGCCATGTTCAGTCGTGACGGCAGGGACTCCTGCTTATGCGTGGTTTTCCAGGGCTTACGACGTTCAAGCAGCCATAAAGCCACCACGTTGACGATAAAAATACACAGGAAAAAGGCACCGGCATATTTGAAGATCAGCACCAGGTTGGTACTCAGGTTATCAAGGAACGCCAGGCTGATCCCCATGATGAACAGGATCACGTAAACCATCCAGCTCAGTAACCGGTTGATAACATGAAGAAGAGAGGATTTTTTAACCGGAATGAGATAGCCGACGATCAGCGGCAAAAGAATGATCAACAAACCTGAGTACATGGGGTGAGTCCGTGTGTGATATGAATCCTGAATGGTCGGCCAACACGCTAACTAAAAGTTATCGAACTGTAAAGCCGCTTAAACTCGCAGGCTACGGGCTGAGTGCTTGACCAATATGTATTTTTAACGCCATGCTCATATCAGGCGAAAGCACAGGGGAGCGCTCTGATGTATCTGGAACATATCGACATTGCAGGATTTCGTGGTCTTAACCGGCTCTCACTGACCCTGACACAACCGACGCGGCGTGGTGCATCCATTACCGGACCGATTAACGATGAGAATTTTTCGTCGGTGACCACCAATACGGTGCTGATTGGTGAAAACGCCTGGGGTAAATCCAGTCTGCTGGATGCCCTGACATTGCTGCTTTCACCTCAACCCGAACTCTATTGTTTTAAAGAGGAAGATTTCTATTTTCCTGCGGGTGAGCAGCAGGAAAAAACCAAATACCTGCATGTGGTTTTTACTTTTTGCGAAAACCAGATGGGACACCACACTTCTCCCCGTTTTAACCCACTTTCTCCCTTATGGGTTAAATGTCCGGATAAGCTGACGCGGATCTACTACCGCCTTGAGGGTGAGCTGGACGATGATGGCAGCGTGATGACGTTGCGCAGTTTTCTTGCTGCTAACGGGCAGGCGCTCAATCTGCAAACTATTGATCCTCTGGCACAGGCGCTTATCACGCTCAATCCGGTTTTACGCCTGCGCGATGCGCGTTTTATCCGTCGTTTACGCAGCGAAACGCTGGCACCACGTCTGGCTAAAAACAATGAACAGATGGCGAAGGAGCTCGACGAGCTCACGCGCGGTCTGATCCATAACCCGCAGAATCTCACCAACAGTGAACTGCGCAGCGGACTGGCCGCCATGCAACAACTGCTTGAGCACTATTTTGCCGAGCAGGGCACCACCAGCAGTGTGTCATGGCAGCAAAAACGACATGGCAGGGCGGAGAGCCGCCGGGCGTGGCGTTCGCTGGGTAATATCAACCGAATGATTGCGGAACCCAACAGCCGAAGTATGCGGGTGATGCTGTTAGGGATGTTTTCCACGTTATTGCAGGCCAAAGGTTCGGTACTCCTGCACCCCGATGCGCGTCCACTGCTATTAATAGAAGACCCGGAAACCCGTCTGCATCCGATCATGTTGTCGGTGGCCTGGGGGTTACTCGATCAACTTCCTTTGCAACGCATCACGACCACCAATTCTGGTGAACTGCTGTCGCTGGTGCCGGTCGAACAAATTTGTCGGTTGGTGCGCGAATCGGGGCGGGTTGCGGCGTATAGCATCGGGCCGGAGGGACTGAGTGCGGAAGACAGTCGTCGCATTGCGTTTCATATTCGTTTTAACCGTCCCTCCTCGCTGTTCGCGCGCTGTTGGCTGCTGGTTGAAGGTGAGACCGAAGTGTGGCTGCTCAACCAGCTGGCCCGCCAGTGTGGTTACCATTTTGAGTCGGAGGGGATCAAAGTCATTGAATTTGCGCAGTCGGGACTGAAACCCTTATTGCGCTTTGCCCGGCAGATGGGGATCGAGTGGCATGTGTTGGTAGACGGGGACGAAGCGGGTAAGAAATATGCCGCAACGGTGATAAGCGATGTCGAAAGGCATGATGATACATTACGCTATCGCCTGACCGCACTGCCTTCACTGGATATCGAACACTTTCTTTACCGTGGCGGTTTTGAAGATGTGTACCGACGTCATGCGGCGTTGCCGGAGAACGTACCTATGTCACCGCGCAGGATCATCGATAAAGCAATCCACCGTACCTCAAAACCTGATCTGGCTATTGATGTAGCGTTGGCAGCATCACAGCGTGGGGTCAGTTCAGTCCCCCCTTTGCTGCGGCAAATGTTTTCCCGCGTGGCATGGCTGGCACGCGGGCGGGCGGACTAGGCTGCGCTGGCGTGACGTTGGCCTGTTGATGCTTGTGCAAAAGTCTGACGGATCTGCGTTTCCAGTTCATCGAGTAACTGATAGCGACGACGATACTCGGAGCGCCGCTTGCTGGCGATCTCCTCCAGTGGGCGGTGCGGAATGCTTCGCGGCAGATGAAAGTAGCCATCCTCAGCGAGTGAGCCATGCAGGGTTTCCCAAAAGCCGTCGTAGTCAGCAAAAACCATCCCTTTGCGCTTTTTGTACCGCGGGTTTTCATAAATATGCGTACGGTTGCTGACGGCCACAATCTGTGTCATTTGAGTCAGTTCGGCGACCAGCATCACGGCTTCCATGACCAGCCGCTTCGGGAATAAACCATGACAGGCTTTAGTGGAACGCTGGATTTCAGCATGTTCGACATGCGCTTTGGGCCCCTGAATCGCACCGATGAACAGAGTGGGCTGTCCCTGATAATCAATCAGTGAGAAAGTCACGGTGGCGATCGCTTCGCCGCTTTCATTGGTAAATCTCAGGGAGAGTTCACCCTCCTTGTCGAAGTGGGACACGGCGTTGAGTTGCAGGGCAAAACGTTGACCTTCTTTGCCTTCCAGCGTCGCGATAGTGAGCGGTTTGGTGCTGAGCAGGGCATAGCTGATAGCCGGCGGTACATGCGAGGCTAGATGATCGTAATGGGCGATGATATTGTTCAGCGCCGTCTCGCGGCTAACGTTTACCGACTGGTATGCACGGTGTAATTTGCACGGCAGCGACGGCATAGCCTGAAGGATCTCATTGCGTAGCGGATGTTGAGCCACATAGTCCAGCAGGTTTAATGTCACGCGGGGTGACCACAGCGTACGCAGCAAAAACTTCAACCGATAATTTGTGCGATTCCATGCCTTACCCGGTGCCCGCTGATGTGAAACCAGGGCCAACAGCAGCTGTAAGCCGGACTGCTTTTTATCGTTTTCGATAGGATAAATGAGAGTTGTCATTGCTTTGTACCTGTTCGTCACGGGCCTTCTGGGCCGAATGAGACCATTTGAACAGGTGCTGAATAAACCGAATTACAACGGCGATTTGGCGGCGGGGAAAGCTTTACAACTGTTTGGATTCTGTTTAGTCGGTATTACGGAATGTAAATTCTGGCAGTATTGTGCACTGTCCTGCCATGGGCAAATCTGACAAATATGTGCCTTTTTCCGTGTCAGCACTTGAAGCCCGAACGATTCTCCCCCATAAATAAAAATGCCAGTCAATGTAAGACCGGCATTTGAAAAGAATGTGTAGCAACAGGGTATGACGATAAGCGTTATGCAGCCGGTTCGGCGACCACTTCACTTTCCACCGGAATGATGAGGCTGGCATGATTTCCTTTTGGCCCTTCATGAACATCGAAGCTGACCTGCTGTCCGGCTTTGAGGGTACGATATCCCTCCATCTGGATCGTGGAGTAGTGGGCAAAGATGTCTTCACCGCCATTTAAGGGGCAGATGAAACCAAAGCCCTTAGCATTATTGAACCATTTAACAGTACCCGTCTCCATGCTTCTACTTCCCTCTCATGACTGTGTGGTGAGTTGAAGAGATTAAGCCAGTAACTGAGCAAAAATGCCCGTACGTCGCTGAATGCAGGCCTTTCTGACAGGAATTCAGCACACGAAATTACACTCTAGTGGAATTGATCTGGACGTCAAGGGAAGGGCATTTGTCGGCTCCGGGCAGATAACCAAACTTTGAAGCAGGTAACGCTATTGAAATAATTTGGTCATTATTTCAACGGAACAACCAATAGCAAAGAGAGGTTTATGTGCTGCGGCATGATGGTGTAAGAGATGGTAAAATGAATGTTAAACGTCATGATTGAAGGCAAAGCACCGTGGGTGCCAATGGCCTTTTAAGTCAGAATCGATCGTAGAGGGTGATGGGCAGGCAATGGGTAAGAATCAAGACTGGCTGAATTTCGAACATTTAGCGGCGGATAAGCTTAAGGATGAGGTAAAACCGCCATCTATGTATAAAGTTATATTAAACAACGACGATTACACTCCAATGGAATTTGTGATTGACGTGCTGCAAAAGTTCTTTTCTTATGATATTGAACGTGCAACGCAACTGATGCTCCAGGTGCACTATAAAGGCAAAGCTATCTGCGGTGTTTACACTGCTGAAGTCGCTGAAACTAAAGTCGCCCATGTGAATGAATACGCTAAGGAGAACGAGCATCCGTTGCTGTGTACGCTGGAAAAAGCCTGATTAAGGCAATCTATTTGGGAGGTGCCTATGCTCAATCAAGAACTTGAACTCAGTCTCAATATGGCTTTCGCAAGAGCCCGTGAGCACCGGCATGAGTTTATGACCGTGGAGCACCTGCTGCTGGCATTGCTTAGCAATCCCGCAGCCCGTGAAGCGCTTGAAGCTTGTACCGTTGACCTGGTGGCGTTACGCCAGGAACTGGAAGCGTTCATCGAACAAACCACGCCCACCTTACCTGCCAGTGAAGAAGAGCGTGATACTCAGCCGACGCTGAGTTTCCAGCGCGTTCTGCAACGTGCGGTATTCCACGTTCAGTCTTCAGGCCGTAGTGAAGTGTCTGGCGCAAACGTACTGGTCGCCATTTTTAGCGAACAGGAATCCCAGGCCGCGTATCTGCTGCGCAAACATGACGTCAGTCGCCTCGATGTGGTGAACTTCATCTCTCACGGTACGCGTAAAGACGAACCGGGCCAGACGCCAAACAATGCAGAAAACCCAGTTAACGAAGAGCAGTCGGCGGGGGAAGATCGTATGGAGAACTTCACCACTAATCTTAACCAGTTGGCGCGTGTAGGAGGGATCGACCCGCTGATTGGCCGTGACAAAGAACTTGAGCGTGCGATTCAGGTGCTTTGCCGCCGTCGTAAAAATAACCCACTGCTGGTGGGCGAATCCGGGGTGGGTAAAACCGCCATTGCCGAAGGTCTGGCATGGAGAATTGAGCAGGGCGATGTGCCGGAAGTGATTGCCGACTGCACCCTCTATTCTCTGGATATCGGTTCGCTGTTAGCGGGTACTAAATACCGTGGTGATTTCGAAAAACGTTTCAAATCACTGCTTAAACAGCTCGAACAAGACAAGAACAGTATCCTGTTTATCGATGAAATCCATACGATCATCGGGGCAGGGGCGGCATCTGGTGGGCAAGTGGATGCGGCAAACCTGATCAAACCGTTGCTTTCCAGCGGTAAAATCCGGGTTATCGGTTCTACGACGTATCAGGAATTCAGCAACATCTTCGAAAAAGACCGTGCTCTGGCACGTCGCTTCCAGAAGATTGATATCACTGAGCCTTCTGTCGAAGAGACTGTGCAGATCATCAACGGTCTGAAAACCAAATATGAAGCACACCATGACGTGCGTTATACCGCCAAAGCGGTGCGCGCGGCGGTAGAGCTGTCGGTTAAATACATTAATGACCGCCACCTGCCGGATAAAGCTATCGACGTCATTGATGAAGCGGGCGCACGCAGCCGGTTAATGCCGGTCAGCAAACGCAAGAAAACCGTCAACGTCAGCGACATTGAAAGCGTGGTTGCCCGTATTGCCCGTATACCGGAAAAAACGGTGTCTTCCACAGACCGTGACGTGCTGAAAAACCTGAGCGATCGTCTGAAAATGCTGGTGTTCGGCCAGGATCCGGCGATTGAAGCGTTGACCGAAGCGATCAAAATGAGCCGCGCCGGTTTGGGGCAGGATCACAAGCCTGTCGGTTCCTTCCTGTTCGCCGGTCCGACTGGTGTGGGTAAAACCGAGGTTACGGTTCAGCTGGCTAAAGCGTTGGATATCGAACTGCTGCGCTTTGATATGTCCGAGTATATGGAGCGTCACACCGTTAGTCGTTTAATCGGTGCACCTCCGGGCTATGTCGGGTTTGATCAGGGCGGCTTGCTGACGGATGCCGTATTGAAGCATCCACACTCTGTTGTGCTGCTGGATGAAATCGAGAAAGCGCACCCTGACGTTTTCAACCTGCTGCTGCAGGTTATGGACAACGGTACGCTGACCGATAATAACGGCCGTAAAGCAGACTTCCGTAATGTCATTCTGGTGATGACCACCAACGCCGGCGTACGTGAAACTGAACGTAAGTCGATTGGTCTGGTGCATCAGGATAATAGCCCGGATGCGATGGATGAGATCAAGAAGGTGTTTACGCCAGAATTCCGTAACCGTCTGGATAACGTGATCTGGTTTAATCATCTGTCTACTGAAGTTATCCAGCAGGTGGTCGACAAGTTCATCGTGGAACTTCAGGCACAGCTGGATGCGAAGGGCGTCTCTTTGGAAGTCAGTGATGAAGCGCGTAACTGGTTGACAGTCAAAGGCTACGATAAGGCCATGGGCGCACGTCCAATGACTCGTGCCGTTCAGGAGAACCTGAAAAAACCACTGGCCAACGAATTGCTGTTTGGTTCGCTGGTTGATGGTGGTTCAGTCTCCGTTGCCCTTGATAAGAGTACTGACAAACTGACGTACCATTTCATGAGTGCGCAGAAGAAAAAAGCGGAAGGCGCCGTGCATTAAGCGGCCACTGAAAGCATAGAAAGTGAAAAAGGCGATGAATTCATCGCCTTTTTTTATGCCTTTACTTCAGCAGAATCGGTTACTGACAGGAATTGCTGAGCAGGAAAAAACGGAAGCATTGTCAAATTGCGGATACCACAAAACGCCCTTGCAACAGCAGGAAGGGCGAAAAGGGTATCCTCAGGTATCGCCAGAAAAATCAGCGATGAGTAAACCGCTTATTAGCGGCTACGGAAGACAATGCGGCCTTTGCTCAGGTCGTACGGGGTCAGCTCAACAGTGACTTTGTCGCCCGTCAGGATGCGGATGTAGTTCTTACGCATTTTACCGGAGATGTGTGCAGTAACTACGTGACCGTTTTCTAACTCAACGCGGAACATAGTGTTTGGCAGCGTATCAAGTACGGTACCCTGCATTTCAATATTGTCTTCTTTGGCCATCGAATCCTCTAGGTCTAACTACCATAGTTTTTAACCGGCAAGATAATGCCGAAAAACCCACATTATGTAAAGATATATGGACCATAAGCGCATCTATTCCCTATCCATCGGGAGTGTCGGCAGGTCTTCATAACATGGGGATAAGTCTTGGGGCAGCCAGCATTCCGGCGGTAATTGATGCTGTGAAAGCCGGGAAAGCAGCTGCAAAAATTGGCGGCGGGGGATCTCTTTCGCACCCAGCGACGCAGTGTGAGGGTTGAGCACCTGACAGTCAATCAGTTCTCCCCCATAGCGGGTAAAATGTTGGCAAAAAATCATCAGGGCGCATTTTGAAGCATTCAATTGGCGGCTGAACATCGACTCACCGCAGAACAGGCCGCCAACGCTCACCCCGTACATTCCACCGACTAACGTATTACCCGACCAGACCTCTACGGAATGTGCATGGCCTGCCTCATGCAGCTCCTGATAGCCCCGTTTTACCAGCGGACCAATCCAGGTACCTTCCTCACGCTGCTGAGCGCAGGCATGGACCACCTGATCGAACTCACGGTTAAGGGTGAAGCTGTATGGCTCCTGGCGCATAAAACGGCGCAGGCTGCGACTGACGTGTCGTTCTGGTGGGAACAGCACGGCACGTGGGTCAGGGGACCACCACAAGATCATCTCACCGGGATCGAACCAGGGAAAAATTCCCTGATGGTAGGCCGAAAGCAGGCGCGGCGGTGTTAAATCGCCGCCTAATGCCAGCAGTCCATTCGGGTCCTGCAGGGCTGTTTCCGGATCCGGAAAGCTGACTGAATTTGCTTCAAGTTTAACTAGCCGCATAACAACCCTTGCTTATTTTTTAGCTGACTTCGATTAATCCCGTGCGCGAAAACGGGCATAGCGACCAGCAAGATTGAGCAGTGTCTGGTGATCACCTTGTTCAACGATGTGCCCCTCTTCCATCACACAAATCTTATCCATATTTTCAAGGCCATACAGGCGATGAGTGATGAGGATCAGCGTCTTGTTATGGCAGTGTTTATGCAGCAGCGCCAGAATATGGCGCTCGGTTTCCGCATCCAGACCCTCTGTAGGCTCGTCCAGCAGCCACAGCGGCGCGTTATGCAATAAACCACGTGCCAGCCCCAGTCGACGCTGTTCGCCTCCAGAAAGCTGCCTGCCGCCCTCTCCCAGCCAGGCATTAAGTCCTTCACCTTCCAGTAGAGCATGTAAGTCTACGGCTTCCAGTGCCGATACCAGCGCAGCATCGCTGCTCTGTGGGGACGCCATGCGCAGGTTTTCACGCAAGGTATTATTGAAAATATGCACCCGCTGGCTGACCACCGTCATCATCTGACGCAGGGTTATTTCAGCATAGTCGGCCAGTGGCACGCCGTTAAGCCTGATAGTGCCACTTTCTGCATCCCACGCGCGGGTCAGCAGTTGCAGCAATGTGGATTTACCACAGCCTGTCTGACCCAGCAGTGCGACATGCTCACCAGCACCGATATGCAGGTCAATGTTTTTAAGTACCGGTAAGGGTTGTCCAGGATAAGTAAAGTGAAGATTTTCAATATGCAGGGTGGCTTGCTCTTGCGCCGGTATGCCCTGCAACGGGAAGGTGACAAGGGGGTGTTGCTCAATGACCTGACTGACGCGTTGGGCAGAGGCAATGACCTGCCCGAGATGTTGGAAGGCGGCGGCAACCGGCCCCAGCGCTTCAAAAGCGGCCAGTGGGGTGAAGACAAACAGAGCAATCAGCGCACCAGGTTGTGTCAGGTGACCCAATCCGCCTGCGGCCAGCCACAGCATTAGGGTCACGGTCAGCCCTGCACAGGCAATAATCATCGCCTGTGACAATCCGGAGAGTTTGGCCTGCTGCTGCTGGCGATACATCCAGCGCCGTTCAATGTCATCCAGTGTCTGACGGAAACGTGCCTGCGCGCCAAAGACCACCAATTCTGCCTGACCCTGGAGCCATGCGTTCAATTGTGTGCGGTAAGCACCACGCAGGCTGGTCAGGTCGCGGCCAATGGGTTGTCCGGCCCGGTAAAAAATCACCGGTAACAGCAGCATCAGCGCCAGCATGATTGCCCCAAGCGTCAGCGCCAGAGGGAGATCCAGAAAACTCAGTCCGAAGGTGACCACCAGAATAACCACCAGCGCACTGACCAGTGGAGAGATGACCCGCAGATACAAATGATCCAATGTATCAACGTCAGCCACCAGGCGGTTGAGCAGGTCGGCCTGACGGAAACGGGCAATGCCTCCCGGTGAAAGCGGCATGATTTTAGTAAACGTAAAGACCCTCAGATGGGCCAGCACCCGGAACGTCGCATCATGGCTAACCAAACGTTCTGCATAGCGCCCGGCAGTGCGGAAAATAGCGGCGCCACGTACCCCTGCGGCTGGCAGCATATAGTTAAAAGTGTACAAACCGGCCAAGCCAGCCACGGCGGAAGCCGCCAGGAACCAGCCTGACAGGGTCAGTAACCCGATGCTCGCAAGTAGAGTAACAATGGCCAGAATAATACCTAATGACAACCGCACCCAGTGGCGGCGGTAAAGCGCGAGGTAAGGCAATAGAATTTTCATTTTAAAGCTCCTGACTCCGCTGGGCCAACAAACGAGAGAACGCACCGTTCTGCGCCATTAGCTGCTGATAGTTGCCTTGTTCAATCAACTGGCCTTTATCCATCACCCAGATCACATCGTAGTGTTCAGTATCTTCCAACTGATGAGTGACCAGGAGCGTCGTTTGTGACCGGGAGGCTTCGGTTAGTGCATGCATTACGCGTTGCTCACTCTGCGCATCCAGGCTGGCAGTGGGTTCATCCAGTAACAGCAGCTGGCAAGGAGAGAGTAGGGCGCGCGCCACGGCGACACGTTGTGCCTGTCCGACCGACAAGCGTGCCGCACTGTCACCGAGCTCAGTGTCAAGCCCCTGCGGAAGTAACGGTAAGAACTCACTGACATACGCACGTTTTATGGCGGAATAAAGCTGATCGTCGCTAGCATCAGGATGATTGAGCAAGATATTGGCACGCAGGGTTTGCTCTGGAAGGTGTGGATTTTGCCCTACCCAGCCAAGATGCTGGCGCCAGTCCTTGCTGAGAATATCACGCAGCTCAGTACCGTTGGCTTGTAGTGAGCCCTGATAGGGTAGGAAGCCTAGCAGGGCATTAAGCAGCGAACTTTTACCAGCACCGCTCAGGCCAACAATAGCAAGGCGGGTGCCAGCGGGTAAGTCAAAATTGAGCGGCCCGGCCAGCGTTTTTCCATCCGGTGAACGCACTATCAACTCTCTTGCAGTCAGCGAAACGGGTTCGGTGCTGGCCCAGGCGTGGGTACCTTCACCCTGGCTTTCCGCCTCTGCGCTGAGAAACGTCAAGAGGCTTTCCGCTGCGCCGACGGCCTGTGCTTTGGCATGGTAAAACGCCCCAAGGTCGCGCAACGGCTGGAAAAATTCCGGTGCCAGAATCAGTACCAGGAAACCTGCAAACAGGGTAACCGGCGTACCATAGCTGCCAAAATTCAGTTCTCCCAAATAAGAGAAGCCAAAATAGACCGCCACGACGGCAATCGATATAGAGGCAAAGAACTCGAGCACGGCAGAAGATAAAAACGCCAGTCGCAGCACGTCCATAGTTCTGGCACGGAAGTTTTCCGTGGAGCGGGTTATTTGGTCGGTTTCCGCCTGCGCGCGGTGGAACAGGCGCAGAGTCTCAAGGCCCCGCAGACTGTCGAGAAAATTGCCACTCAGGCGGGCGAGGGCGGTAAAATTACGGCGATTGGCGTCAGCAGCCCCCATTCCGACCAGCGCCATGAAGATAGGGATCAGCGGCGCGGTGACCAGCAGGATCATGCCCGCGGCCCAGTTGATCGGGAAGATGCTGACCAAAATTAGCAGCGGGATAATCCCCGCCAGGGCGATTTGCGGCAGATAGCGTGCGTAGTAGTCCTGCATTTCCTCGATCTGCTCAAGAATAATGGTTGCCCAGCTTCCGGCTGGTTTCCTTTGAATCCATGCGGGACCGAGTTTTTCCAGCCGGTTCAGCACCAGCCTGCGCATCTCCTGGCGGATTATTTTCCCGCAGATAAAACCCACCTGCTCGCGTAACCAGATCACAACGGCACGCAAAATAAATGTCAGCGCCAGCAGCAGAAAACTTTGTAACAGAGCATCGCGCGATGTGTGTTGAATGATCAGGCTGTGCAATAACCCGGCCATCAGCCATGCCTGAGCCAAAATCAATAAACCCGAGAGTAAACCGAGCATCATAGACAGGCGTATCCAGCCTTTAGCGCGTGTGCTTTGTTGCTTTAACCAGCGGATCAGTTCTTGTTGTCGTGTTTTATTCATCAGGCAATCAGTCTGCGCAGCAATACAGAAATCACTGTGTGGATGTTTCTGCATTGAGTGACATGCGGTCCGGCGGGGGAGATCAGAAGAATGCATAAGAAGTCCGATCGCAGATCGCATGATCCAAAAAAGCGCCGCAGTGACGGCGCTATCAGCCGTTGCATTCCGAGCTGAGTCGAAAGCCCGCTCATGTTACATGTTCAAAGTAAGACTGAAAACATTATCTATTTTTATAAAAAACTAAGGCGGCTATTCAGCCGCCTTATAGGTCATTACATATCCTGCTCAAGGGTAAATATTTACACTGCAGCGGGTTTAGCCAGGCCGTCAAGATAACGTTCTGCGTCCAGCGCTGCCATACAACCGGTGCCGGCAGAGGTGATGGCCTGACGATAGATATGGTCCATTACATCGCCTGCGGCGAAAACGCCAGGAATGCTGGCCTGAGTCGCATTGCCATGAATACCGGATTGCACTTTGATATAACCGTTTTCCAGCGCCAGCTGGCCGTCAAAAATGGCGGTGTTCGGGCTGTGGCCGATAGCGATAAATACGCCAGCGACATCCAGTTTGCTCAGCTCATCTGTTCGGGCATCACGCAGACTGGCGCCGGTAACGCCCATCTGGTCACCCAATACTTCATCCAGCGTCTTGTTGGTATGCAGGACAATGTTGCCGTTTTTAGCTTTTTCGTTCAGCCGATCGATCAAGATTTTTTCTGCACGGAAACTGTCACGACGGTGGATCAGATGCACTTCTTCAGCAATGTTTGCCAGATACAGGGCTTCTTCTACGGCGGTGTTCCCCCCCCCGACTACGGCCACTTTCTGATTGCGATAGAAGAATCCGTCACAAGTGGCACACGCTGAAACGCCTTTACCTTTAAAGGCTTCTTCCGAAGGCAAGCCGATATAACGCGCTGAAGCACCGGTAGCAATAATCAACGCATCACAGGTGTACTCTTCGCTATCACCAAACAGGCGGAAGGGACGGTTTTGCAAATCAACTTTGTTGATATGATCGAAAATGATTTCAGTATTAAATTTTACGGCGTGCTCGTGCATGCGGTCCATCAAACCAGGACCTGTCAGGCCTTCAGGATCACCTGGCCAGTTTTCGACTTCGGTGGTGGTGGTCAACTGACCGCCTTTTTCCATCCCGGTGATCAGTACCGGGTTCAGGTTGGCGCGGGCAGCATAAACCGCTGCGGTATAACCGGCAGGACCCGAGCCCAAAATCAATAATTTACTGTGTTTAACCGTACTCATGAGCGATTCATCTCCGTGATGGCGACTAGCAATGAACCGATTGTAGGGAAAAGCGCGCAGTAAAAAAAGCAAACTCAGATGTTGTTAGCGATTTGTCTGATAGTTTTTACTTTTAAATCCGCGTAGAACAGAACCGTTGCTCGGTTTGTACCGGGTAACTGTTTGATGGACAGAGGAATATGAGCGTGAAAATTGTTCATTCATGAGATGTCAGGTTGCCACCGCGTGACGTTTTTGAGCTAAATCCCGCCTTCTTGCCGGGTTTAGTGCGAAAAAGTTAGCGAATTGTTTTGTTATTGCTCGTCGCATAAAGATAGCTAAAAAGGAGGTGGTGTCTTTTCAATCTGGCACGTTCTTCTGATTTTGCTTCTTTTACTTTGACAATCCGCTGTGCATTTGCGAAAACATCTGGGGACGAAGAAATTTATCGCCTGCCTGTGACTTGAAATTACACAAACAGCTGCTACCCGACTCGTTCAGGATTATGCAGCGCTGGTTTTTTCTTGCGCAGGATTTAGTGAAAACAGCTTACAGTACGCAAGCTATTAATTTCACAGCGTTATTTTTCTCGGTATCCGGTCACTGTGCGCGTTTTCTTTCGACAGGGGACGAATGCGTTCATACCGGGTGCTAAAACCTATAACAATCGGGTCTTCGCTTGGGACAAACCCTGACACATTGAAGTTGGCTAGGGTATGGCAGGTGCAGGGAAGGACAGCAGAGAGACAATAATAATGGTAGACAACAAAAAACGTCCGGGAAAAGATCTCGATCGTATTGACCGTAACATCCTCAACGAACTGCAAAAGGATGGCCGGATTTCAAACGTCGAGCTTTCCAAACGTGTGGGATTATCACCAACGCCGTGCCTGGAGCGCGTTCGTCGTTTAGAACGTCAGGGCTTTATCAACGGTTATACCGCATTGCTTAATCCACATTACCTGGATGCTTCGCTGCTGGTGTTTGTTGAAATAACACTCAATCGTGGTGCGCCAGATGTATTTGAGCAATTCAATGCTGCAGTACAAAAACTCGAAGATATTCAGGAGTGTCATTTGGTTTCCGGGGACTTTGACTATTTGTTGAAAACCCGCGTACCTGATATGTCCGCTTACCGTAAGTTGTTAGGAGAGACGTTACTTCGTCTGCCGGGCGTCAATGACACCCGCACCTATGTGGTGATGGAAGAAGTAAAACAAACTAACCGACTGGTCATTAAGACCCGGTAAACGTTCAGGTGCAAAACCTTATAAAGTTAGCTACACTCCTGTGTATCTATACAGCTCTGGCGCCGAGGTCCGTTCTCGGCGCTGTTGCTTTTTCAGCCCACAGGAACCTGGAGAGCCTTTCTTGAGCCAGGAATATACAGAAGATAAAGACGTTACCTTGAAGAAACTGAGCAGTAGCCGCCGTGTATTGGAGGCTGTGCTGGTAGTGGTAGCCGTTTTCGCCGCTTATCTTATTGCGGCATTGGTGAGTTTTAATCCGTCAGACCCAAGCTGGTCGCAAACCGCTTGGCATGGACCTATCCATAATTGGGGTGGTGGTGTTGGGGCCTGGATGGCCGATACGTTATTCTTCGTTTTTGGCGTTTTAGCTTACGCTATTCCACCTATCATGCTGAGCCTGTGTTGGGCGGCGTTTCGCCAGCGCGATAATCAGGATCACGTCGATTATTTCTCGTTATCGCTGCGTCTTATCGGGACGCTGGCGCTCATTCTCACGTCTTGTGGGCTGGCCGCCTTTAACATCGATGACCTCTATTACTTCGCTTCCGGCGGTGTGATCGGCAGTTTGTTGGGTACGGCCATGACGCCGTGGTTTAACAATGTCGGTGCCACTATGGTGCTACTTTGCGTCTGGGCCGCCGGTTTAACGCTCTTTACCGGCTGGTCATGGTTGACCATTGCAGAGAAAATTGGCGGTGCGGTTCTGGGTGTTACAACCTTCATGACCAACCGTTCGCGTCGGGATGATTACGATGAAGAATATGACGATCGCCACGAGCAGGAGGTTCATGATGCCCATGACGACCCGCTGCTTGATAGCGATTATGTCCCTTCTGACGCTGCACGTGCGGTAGCCGCCACCGCGGGCGCTGTCGCCATGACGCCAGCCCCTGCTCAAGCTGCCGCTGAAGGCGACGACGTGTTGTTCTCTGCGCCGTCCCTGCATGAGCCAGCTCCTCAGGACATGCCAATTCAGCCAGCAGTGACCCCAGCTGAGCCAGCGTCAGCAGACATTGCGCAACCCGCCGCGTCTATCCATATTCCGGTGCCGGATGTGACTATTGCACCTCCGCCGCCGTTATACAGTTTCGAAATTCCTCAGGAAACACCGGCGCCTCAGCAGCCAGCTCCACAGCAGCATGCGGCAAATCACGGCTATGAGAAAGATGAACCGCGGTTGGGTAACTGGAATGCGCATGCCGATCCTGTGACAGAACGTTCTCCGTTTGATTTCAGTACCGCGCAGCGTGACAGCAATGATGTGAACAGCGTTGCCGCAACGGCTGCATTGGCCACAGGTTTAGCCCAGGCTGGGCAGTCTGCCGCTGCGGGCACCAATACCTTTATGCCCGCGTTTAGTGCAGTCAGCGATGGCAATTCGCAAATCAAAAAAGGTGTCGGGCCTGAACTGCCTCGCCCGAACCCGGTGCGCATCCCAACGCGCCGCGAGCTGGCATCGTACGGCATTAAGCTGCCTTCCCAGCGAATGGCTGAGCAGCAGGAAAGTGCTCAGCAGCAGGCCGCTGACACTTCTGCCGATACTATTAATAATGTTCAGGGTGATGACGATCAGGCCTTGCAGGAAGCGGCACTGCGTCAGCAGTTTGCCCAACAGCAAAGCCAGCGTTACGGCGGAGAGCATCAGGCCACCGAGCAGGATGAAGAGGCTGCACTCCAGGAAGCGGCGTTGCGTCAGGCCTTTGCTGCACGCGAGCAGAATCGCTATCAGCAGGAAGCTGAGGCACCACTGGATTCCGTGCCTTATCAGGAACGCGCATTCTCTCCTACGCCGGTTTCATCTCCAGCGTCAGAGGCTTTTGCCGCAGCGGCAATGAACATCAGCACACATGACGCCTTCACGTTCTCGCCGATGGCTGATTTGGTAGATGACACACCTTCAGAGCCGTTATTTACTCTCTCACCGCAGAAAGAAGACGAGCCAGAGGTTCCCACTTTCGGCCAGTCAGCGCACCGTCCGGCTCATGCGCCGGTCGAGCCTATTGAGCAGTATGAAGCGCCACAACAATCACAGGCTGCGCATCAGCCAAATATGGATAGCCTGATCCATCCGTTCCTGATGCGCAATGAACAACCGTTGGTGAAGCCAACGACACCGTTGCCGTCGCTGGATTTGCTGACGTCTCCACCGGCTGAATCTGAGCCGGTCGATGAGTTTGCTCTGGAGCAAATGGGTAATCTGATTGAGGCCCGCCTCAACGACTACCGGATTAAAGCGGATGTGGTGGGCCGTCAGCCGGGGCCAGTCATTACCCGTTTTGAACTGGATTTGGCACCAGGCGTGAAGGCAGCGCGCATTTCCAACCTCTCGCGCGACCTTGCGCGTTCTTTGTCAGCAGTAGCAGTGCGTGTGGTTGAGGTGATACCGGGTAAGCCTTACGTTGGCCTGGAATTACCTAACAAGAAGCGTCAGACCGTTTATCTGCGGGAAGTGTTGGATTGCGCCAAGTTTAAGGACAGTCCTTCACCCTTGACGATTGTGCTGGGTAAAGATATTTCCGGTGAGCCGGTGATAGCCGATCTGGCAAAAATGCCACACTTACTGGTGGCCGGTACAACCGGTTCCGGTAAGTCTGTCGGTGTCAACGCTATGATCCTCAGCATGCTCTATAAGGCCACGCCGGAAGAAGTGCGTTTCATCATGATCGACCCGAAAATGCTCGAGTTGTCCGTGTATGAAGGTATTCCGCATCTGTTGACCGAAGTGGTGACCGATATGAAAGATGCGGCCAATGCGCTGCGCTGGTGTGTCGGTGAAATGGAGCGTCGTTACAAGCTGATGTCAGCACTCGGCGTACGTAACCTTGCCGGTTATAACGAACGTGTCGAACAGGCAGAAGCCATGGGACGTCCTATCCCTGATCCGTTCTGGAAACCGGGCGATGGTATGGCCGCTGAGCCGCCGTATTTGGAAAAAGAGCCATTTATTGTGGTGCTGGTCGACGAATTTGCTGACCTGATGATGACGGTAGGCAAGAAAGTCGAAGAGTTGATTGCCCGTCTGGCGCAGAAAGCCCGTGCGGCAGGTATTCACTTAGTGCTGGCTACCCAGCGTCCGTCGGTTGACGTTATCACCGGTCTGATTAAAGCCAACATTCCGACCCGAATTGCCTTTACGGTTTCGAGTAAAATTGACTCACGTACCATCCTCGATCAGGGGGGCGCGGAATCTCTGCTGGGTATGGGGGACATGCTTTATATGGCACCGAACTCATCCATTCCTGTTCGTGTGCACGGTGCCTTTGTGCGTGATCAGGAAGTGCATGCAGTGGTTCAGGACTGGAAAGCTCGTGGTCGTCCAAAATACATCGAAAGCATTATCTCTGGTGGTGAAGACGGCGAAGGCGGCGGTTTGGGCCTCGATAGTGATGAAGAGTTGGATGCCTTGTTTGATCAGGCTGTGGCTTTTGTGGTGGATAAACGCCGCGCTTCAATATCCGGTGTCCAGCGTCAATTCCGTATTGGTTACAACCGTGCGGCGCGAATCGTTGAGCAGATGGAAGCGCAGGGCATTGTTAGTGCACCGGGCCATAATGGTAACCGTGAAGTACTGGCTCCGCCGTCACACGAGTAGATCATTAATGGTTTGCGCGTATTTCATGCATAAGGGGCGCGAATGCGGCCCTTATGCAAAGAAGAGTAAAACAATGACTTTTCAGATGATTGAGCTACCGCTGGTACGTTGCCTCGGATAAAGTTCGCATCATGCGTCTTTTGCCTGTGTAAAAGGCATCGTCTGAAGTTTATGGATTTCTGAGGCAAGTATAATAATGAAAAAATTGTTAGTAGTAGGCTGTTTACTGACTGCGTTTACTTCGGCTTCCGTGCTGGCTGATGCCAGCAGTGATCTTAAATCCCGTCTGGGTAAACTGAATACATTCCATGCCAGTTTCACCCAAACCGTCACCAGTGATGACGGCGCTGCCGTGCAGCAAGGTGAAGGCGAGCTGTGGGTTAAACGCCCGAATCTGTTTAACTGGCATATGACCTCGCCGGATGAAAGCATTCTGGTGTCTGACGGTAAAACCCTGTGGTTCTATAACCCGTTTGTCGAGCAAGTCACGGCAACCTGGCTCAAAAATGCCACCGGTAACACGCCATTTATGCTGATCACCCGCAACGACAGCAGTGACTGGTCGAAATACAACATCAAACAGAAAGGCGATGATTTCGAATTAACGCCGAAAACAGCCGCCGGTAATCTGAAACAGTTTGCGATTAACGTTACGCCAACCGGCACCATTAAGAGTTTTACTGCGGTTGAGCAGGATGGCCAGAAAAGCGCATATAGCCTGAAAGGCCAGCAGAACACATCCGTTGATGATGCCAAATTCAAATTTACACCACCGAAAGGCGTGACGGTGGATGACCAACGTCAGTGAGGTCCTTTTGAGTAATCTGTCACTCGATTTTTCCCATAATGAGTTTCAGCCACTGGCCGCAAGAATGCGGCCAGTTTCTCTTGCAGAGTATATCGGTCAGCAGCACCTGCTGGCACCGGGCAAACCGCTGCCCCGCGCCATTGAAGCCGGTCAACTGCATTCGATGATCCTCTGGGGGCCGCCGGGAACGGGCAAAACGACGCTGGCAGAACTTATCGGGCGTTATGCCAATGCGGATGTCGAGCGCATTTCGGCGGTGACGTCAGGGATTAAAGAGATCCGCGAGGCCATTGAGCGCGCCCGGCAAAACCGTGATGCGGGCAGACGCACTATCCTATTTGTCGATGAGGTACACAGGTTCAACAAAAGCCAGCAGGATGCATTTCTGCCGCACATTGAAGATGGCACTATCACCTTTATTGGTGCCACCACCGAAAATCCCTCTTTCGAACTCAATTCCGCACTGCTTTCGCGTGCGCGCGTTTATTTGCTCAAATCTCTGACCGCTGAAGATATTGAGAAAGTGATCGACCAGGCGTTGGCCAATAAAGAGCGCGGGTATGCTGATCAAAAAATCGTGGTGCCGGATGAGACTCGGCGCATGCTCGGAGAGCTGGTCAATGGCGACGCCCGTCGTGCGCTGAATAGCATTGAAATGATGGCCGATATGGCCGAAATCGATGCCAAAGGAGTCAGAACATTAACGCCTGAGTTGCTCAAAGAGATCTCCGGCGAACGCAGCGCGCGTTTCGATAACAAAGGCGATCGCTATTACGATTTGATTTCTGCCTTACATAAATCGGTCCGTGGTTCATCACCGGACGCGGCGTTGTACTGGTATGCGCGGATCATTACCGCCGGTGGAGACCCGCTTTATGTTGCCCGCCGTTTACTGGCGATAGCCTCTGAAGACGTCGGTAACGCCGATCCACGCGCTATGCAGGTTGCTATTTCGGCCTGGGACTGCTTTACCCGCGTTGGCCCGGCCGAAGGTGAGCGGGCGATTGCGCAGGCTATCGTTTATCTGGCGTGTGCACCAAAAAGTAATGCCGTCTATACCGCCTTCAAAGCCGCCATGCGGGATGCCAGAGAGCAGGCAGATTATGACGTTCCGGAACATCTGCGTAATGCACCCACCAAGCTCATGAAAGAGATGGGGCTGGGTGCGGAATACCGTTATGCCCATGATGAGCCCAATGCTTATGCCGCCGGTGAGAACTATTTCCCGCCGCAAATGGCGAAAACTCAGTACTATTATCCATCATCTCGCGGACTGGAAGGCAAGATCGGCGAAAAGTTGGCATGGCTGACTGAACAAGATCAAAATAGCCCGACAAAACGCTACCGCTAATTTTGCTCTTGCGGTAAGGTTACTTCTGATAACTCTTTGACATGCTGCCTGTTCGGGCGGCGTGCTTCATCTACTTCACAATCAAAACGACACGTACAGGATTAGCATGCTCGATCCCAATCTACTGCGTAATGAGCTAGACGCAGTTGCAGAAAAACTCGCTCGCAGAGGTTTTAAACTCGATGTGGAAACGCTGCGTTCCCAAGAAGAACGCCGCAAAGTCTTGCAGGTAGAAACGGAAACTCTCCAGGCTGAACGTAACGCACGATCGAAAACTATCGGTCAGGCTAAAGCCCGTGGCGAAGACATCGAACCCCTGCGTCAGGAAGTGAATACGCTGGGTGAGAGACTGGATGCGGCGAAGGCCGAGCTGGATGCGTTGCAAAATGAAATTCGCAACATAGCTTCTGCTATTCCTAATTTGCCGGACGACTCTGTTCCTGCCGGTAAAGACGAAAATGATAATCAGGAAATCAGCCGTTGGGGTACGCCACGCCAGTATGATTTCGAGGTTCGCGATCACGTATCACTGGGCGAAATGTCCGGTGGTCTGGATTTCGCCGCTGCCGTCAAACTGACCGGTTCACGTTTCGTCGTAATGAAAGGGCAGATTGCCCGTATGCACCGTGCTTTGTCACAGTTCATGCTGGACCTGCACACCGAGCAGCATGGTTATCTCGAAACGTATGTGCCGTATTTGGTCAACCACGATTCATTGTATGGTACGGGCCAGTTGCCAAAATTTGGTGAAGATTTATTCCACACCAAGCCGCTGGATGAAGAAGCGGGCAGCAGCAACTATGCGTTGATCCCAACTTCAGAAGTTCCGCTGACGAACCTGGTGCGTGACGAAATTCTTGAAGAAGAGTCTCTGCCGCTGAAAATGACCGCCCATACGCCATGCTTCCGTTCTGAAGCGGGTTCTTATGGTCGTGATACCCGTGGTCTGATCCGTATGCACCAGTTCGATAAAGTCGAGATGGTACAGATCGTCCGCCCTGAAGATTCCATGCAGGCGCTCGAAGAATTGACCGGGCATGCCGAGAAAGTGCTTCAGTTGCTGAATCTGCCATACCGCAAAATGTTGCTGTGTACCGGCGACATGGGCTTTGGCTCCAGCAAAACTTACGATCTGGAAGTGTGGTTGCCAGCGCAGGATACTTACCGCGAAATCTCTTCATGTTCCAACATGGGGGATTTCCAGGCGCGCCGTATGCAGGCACGCTGTCGCAGCAAAACTGAGAAAAAACCGCGTCTGGTTCATACATTGAACGGTTCCGGCTTAGCCGTGGGTCGTACTTTGGTGGGCGTGTTGGAAAACTACCAGTTAGCTGATGGTCGTATCGAAGTTCCTGCTGTATTACGTCCTTACATGGGCGGCTTAGAATATATCGGCTAACGCCGTTATATATTTTATAATATAACGAAAAAGCGCCTGCGGGCGCTTTTTTTATGTGTGAAATAGTGCTTAGTACGACGAAACGTCTGATTCGTCGCCCTCAATCCCCCCTTTTTTGATAGCAAACAAAGTTTCCTACCCCTTGATGAGTAATATCCATGCACTCTGAGTGGGTAACTACATACTCCAATTCACGCGCTGTCCCGGCCCGCTCAACTCTTCGTCAAGATTTACAGGTATCGGTGTCGTTGCCGGTGCGATATGGCGGAGCAACTTAGCGGAGGGAAAATGTCGGAAAACACACCAAAAACGGCCGTAGTAAATAGTGGCATCAGTCGGCGGACGTTGATGAAAACTTCTACGCTGGCAGGCTTGGCTATTGCCGCAGGTGGCGTATCTTTGCCTTTTAGCCGCAAAGCCCTCGCAGACGTAGTGACACCATCGCCCAAAAGCCCAGAAGACAGCGTGGTCTGGGGAGCCTGTTCGGTAAACTGTGGCAGCCGCTGCGCGCTGCGTTTGCATGTTCGTGATAACGAAGTTTACTGGGTTGAAACCGACAACACGGGCCATGACGAATACGGCGATCATCAGGTGCGCGCATGCCTGCGCGGGCGTTCGATCCGCCGTCGTATGAATCACCCTGAACGTCTTAACTATCCGATGAAACGGGTGGGTAAACGCGGCGAAGGCAAATTCAAGCGCATCAGCTGGGAAGAGGCTTTCGACGAGATTGCCAATAACCTTAAACGCATCGTCGCGAAATATGGCAACGAAGCGGTGTATATCAATTACACCTCGGGCGTAGTAGGCGGCAATATTACCCGTTCCTCTCCTTACGCCTCACTGGTTGCCCGTCTGATGAACTGTTATGGCGGATTCCTTAGCCATTACGGAACCTACAGCACTGCCCAAATTAGCTGCGCCATGCCTTATACCTACGGCGGCAATGACGGTAACAGCACCTCGGATATCGAAAACAGTAAACTGGTCGTCCTGTTTGGTAATAACCCGGCAGAAACCCGCATGAGCGGCGGCGGGATAACCTATTACCTTGAGCAGGCTCGTGAACGCTCTAACGCACGTATGATCGTGATTGACCCACGCTATACCGACACGGCCGCCGGGCGTGAAGATGAGTGGATCCCTATTCGGCCCGGTACTGATGCTGCGCTGGTCGCCGGTCTCGCGAACGTATTAATTACCGAGAATCTGGTCGACCAGCCCTTCCTTGATACGTACTGCATCGGCTATGACGAAAAAACGCAGCCACCTGGAGCACCGGCCAACGGGCATTACAAAGCCTACATCCTCGGGCAGGGTGATGATGGCACCGCCAAAACGCCGCAGTGGGCTTCGCATATCACTGGCATTCCGGTTGATCGCATCATTAAGCTGGCGCGTGAAATAGGTCAGGCAAAACCTGCCTATATTTCACAGGGATGGGGCCCTCAGCGTCAGGCCAACGGTGAGCTGACGTCACGGGCGATAGCCATGCTGCCCATTCTCACCGGGAATGTGGGTATTAATGGCGGAAATAGCGGTGCGCGGGAGTCGACTTACACCATCACCATCGAACGCATGCCGGTGCTTACTAATCCGGTCGACACGCAGATCTCCTGTTTCAGCTGGACCGACGCTATCGTTCGTGGCCCTGAAATGACCGCTAAAAAGGACGGCGTGCGCGGTAAAGACAAGCTGGATGTGCCCATTAAGTTCATCTGGAATTACGCCGGTAACACCATCACCAACCAGCATTCTGACATCAATAGAACGCATGACATCCTGCAGGACGATTCGCATTGCGAGATGATCGTGGTGCTGGAAAACTTCATGACTGCCTCGGCGAAATACGCCGACATCCTGCTGCCTGACCTGATGACGACCGAGCAGGAAGATATTATCCCCAACGATTACGCCGGGAATATGGGGTACCTGATTTTCATTCAGCCCGCCACCACCGCTAAGTTTGAGCGTAAAGGCATTTATGAAATGATGAGCGAAGTCGCCCGTCGTCTCGGCCCTGATGTTTATCAGAAATTCACCGAAAACCGCACCCAGCGGGAATGGTTACAGTACTTGTACGCCAAAATGCTGGTGAAAGACCCGACGCTTCCTGCGTATGAAGCGCTGCGCCAGATGGGCATCTATAAACGTAAAGACCCCAACGGCCATTTCGTGGCCTATAAAAAATTCCGCCAGGACCCGCAGGCCAATCCGCTAAAAACCCCGTCCGGAAAAATCGAAATTTACTCCACGGCATTGGCTGAGATCGCCGCGCAATGGGAGCTTGAGAAAGACGAAACCATCAGCCCGCTGCCCGTTTACGCCTCAACGTTCGAAGGCTGGGATGATCCTCTGCGCAGCCAGTATCCGTTGCAGATGTTTGGTTTCCACTACAAAGCCCGCACCCACTCTACCTACGGCAACATCGACATTTTACAGGCGGCCTGCCGTCAGGAAGTGTGGATCAATCCGCTGGATGCCCAGAGCCGGGGTATTGCCAACGGTGACAAAGTGAAAGTGTTCAACGGTCGGGGTGAAGTGCGCGTGGCGGCCAAAGTCACGCCGCGTATCATGCCGGGCGTCGTCGCCATGGGGCAGGGAGCCTGGCATCAGGCCAATATGAACGGTGACCGCATCGACCACGGTGCCTGCATGAATACACTGACCACCCAACGCGCCTCACCGCTGGCGAAAGGGAATCCACAACATACTAATTTGATTCAAATCGAAAAAGTCTAGGTGAGGCGGCGGACGCAAAGATCCGCTTCCCGCAAAAGTAGCCGTTTATTTTTACCCCTGCACCGTTTTTCTGAGGGGATATTGAGGAGCATGAGAATGTCGATTAAGAAGCAAGGGAAATCAGCATCAGGAGAGGGGATCAGCCGTCGCACGCTGATGAAAAGCTCCGCTCTGGTGGGGCTGGCAGCAGCAGCGGGGGGGATATCTCTGCCTTTTCGTCATGCACTGGCGACAGAAACGGTATCAGCCAGTAAACCGGCTAACGAGAAAGTGATCTGGAGCGCCTGCACCGTTAACTGCGGCAGCCGCTGCCCGCTGAGAATGCATGTCGCAGACGGTGAGATTCAGTATGTCGAAACCGACAATACCGGTGATGATGACTATGAAGGTTTGCATCAGGTCCGTGCCTGCCTGCGTGGCCGTTCTATGCGCCGCCGTGTCTATAATCCTGACCGTCTGAAATACCCGATGAAACGCGTTGGTGCCCGCGGCGAGGGTAAATTCAAACGTATCAGCTGGGAAGAGGCTTTCGACACTCTTGCCAGCAGCATGAAAGAGATCATCAGTAAATATGGTAACGAAGCCATCTACCTGAATTACGGCACCGGAACGTTAGGCGGGACCATGACCCGTTCATGGCCACCGGGTTCCACCCTGATTGCGCGCCTGATGAACTGCTGCGGAGGTTACCTCAATCATTACGGGGATTACAGTTCAGCGCAGATCGCCGAAGGGTTGAATTACACCTATGGCGGCTGGGCCGACGGCAACAGCCCGTCGGATATCGAGAACAGTAAGCTGGTAGTACTGTTTGGCAACAACCCCGGTGAAACACGGATGAGCGGTGGCGGCGTGGCCTATTACGTCGAACAGGCGCGACAGAAATCCAATGCGCGCATGATCATTATCGACCCGCGTTATACCGATACAGGGGCTGGTCGTGAAGATGAATGGTTGCCGATCCGCCCAGGGACTGACGCGGCACTGGCTGCTGCATTGGCATACGTGATGATCACTGAAGACCTGGTAGATCAACCGTTCCTCGATAAATACTGCGTTGGTTATGACGAGAAAACAATGCCCGCCGGTGCGCCTGAAAATGGTCATTATAAGGCTTACATTCTTGGTACCGGTCCCGATGGAATTGCCAAAACACCACAGTGGGCGTCAAAAATTACCGGGATTGCCGCTGACAAAATCGTCAGGCTTGGAAGGGAAATCGGTCAGGCAAAACCGGCCTATATTTCACAGGGCTGGGGGCCACAGCGCCATGCCAACGGGGAAATTGCTACCCGTGCCATTGCCATGCTGGCGATTTTGACCGGCAACGTTGGGATTAACGGCGGTAATTCGGGCGCACGTGAAGGTTCCTATAGCCTGCCGTTTGTGCGCATGCCGACCTTTGAGAACCCGGTTCAGACCAGCATTTCCATGTTTATGTGGACTGACGCGATTGTCCGCGCCACGGAAATGACCGCCACGCGAGATGGCGTCAGGGGAAAAGAGAAACTGGATGTTCCTATCAAATTCATCTGGAACTATGCCGGTAACTGCCTGATTAATCAGCATTCAGATATCAATCGTACTCACGATATTCTTCAGGATGACAAACAGTGCGAGATGATTGTGGTGATCGACAACCACATGACCTCTTCAGCGAAATATGCCGATATCGTCCTGCCTGACTGTACCGCTTCTGAGCAGATGGACTTCTGTCTGGATGCGTCGGCGGGCAACATGTCTTACGTTATTTTTGCCGATCAGGTCATCAAACCGCGTTTTGAGTGCAAAAACATCTATGAGATGACCAGCGAACTGGCGAAACGCATGGGCGTGGAGCAGAAATTCACCGAAGGGCGCACTCAGGAAGAGTGGATGCGCCATCTGTATCAGCAATCTATGCAGGCGATCCCCGCACTGCCTGACTTCGATACCTTCCGCCAGCAGGGGATTTTCAAGCAGCGAGATCCGCAAGGACACCATGTTGCCTACAAAGCTTTCCGTCAGGATCCCCATGCCAACCCGTTGAAAACAGCATCTGGCAAAATAGAAATCTACTCTGCTGAGCTGGCCGATATTGCTGCCAAATGGCAGTTGGAAAAAGAGGATGTGATCGACCCGTTGCCGATTTACGCCGCAGGTTTTGAGAATTACGACGATCCGCTGGCCAGCAAATACCCATTGCAGCTGACAGGTTTCCACTATAAGGCCCGAACTCACTCCACCTATGGCAACGTCGATGTTCTTAAGGCTGCGTGTCGTCAGGAAATGTGGATTAACCCACTGGATGCCAACGCTCGGGGGATTACCAATGGCGACATGATCCGCATATTCAACGATCGTGGAGAAGTCCATATCGCCGCCAAAGTGACACCGCGCATGATGCCTGGTGTCGTGGCACTTGGTGAAGGCGCCTGGTATTCGCCCGACAGCAATAAAATTGACCGTGCCGGCAGCATTAATGTACTGACTTCTCAACGGCCTTCACCCCTGGCGAAAGGTAATCCTTCTCATACCAACCTTGTGCAAGTGGCGAAGGTTTAAAGGAATAACACATGACAACCCAATATGGTTTTTATATTGATTCGAGCCGTTGCACCGGTTGTAAGACCTGTGAACTGGCGTGCAAAGATTTCAAAAATTTGACGCCAGATGTGAGCTTTCGACGTATTTACGAATACGCCGGAGGGGACTGGCAACAGGATGGCGACGGTTGGCATCAGAATGTTTTTGCTTACTATCTTTCGATTGCCTGTAACCACTGTGAAGATCCGGCTTGTACCAAAGTCTGTCCGAGCGGCGCAATGCACAAACGTGATGATGGCTTTGTGGTGGTTAACGAAGATATCTGCATCGGCTGTCGTTATTGTCACATGGCATGTCCGTACGGTGCACCGCAATATAACGCGGCGAAAGGCCACATGACCAAGTGCGACGGCTGCTATGAACGCGTCGCGGATGGCAAGAAACCTATTTGCGTGGAGTCTTGCCCGCTGCGTGCGCTGGACATGGCACCGATCGAAGAGCTGCGTGCGAAATATGGCACGCTGGCACAGGTCGCGCCGCTGCCCGGCGCGCAGTTCACTAAACCGAATATTGTCATTAAACCCAATGCGAATTGCCGTCCAGTAGGCGATACCACTGGATATCTGGCTAACCCGAAGGAGGTTTGAGATGGGAAACGGATGGCATGAATGGCCTTTAATGGTCTTTACCGTTCTTGGGCAGTGCGTAGTGGGTGGTTTTATCGTTTTAGCGCTGGCGTTGCTCGGAAAACGCAGCCAGGAAGAGACGCGACGTATTCATCTGTCGATGTTTTTCCTGTGGGTACTGATGGCGATTGCGTTTATCGCCTCGGTGTTGCATCTGGGTTCTCCGCTCCGGGCATTTAACTCGCTGAACCGACTGGGTGCTTCGCCACTGAGCAATGAAATCGGCAGCGGTTCCCTGTTCTTTGCGCTGGGTGGCATTTATTGGCTGCTGGCTGTGCTGAACAAAATGCCGCAGGCGCTGGGTAAAGTCTGGCTGATTGTTACTATGGTGGCGGGTGTGGGCTTGGTTTATGCCATGTGTCGCGTGTATGAAATCGATACCGTACCTACCTGGGATAACAGCTATACCACCTTGAATTTTTGTCTGACAGTGTTGATTGGCGGTCCGCTACTCGGGGCATTGCTGTTGCGTGTGTCTAATATCCAGGGCTGCGCACTGCGTCTGTTGCCGATAATTAGCGGGGTTGCACTGGTGGTCAGCGTGGCCTCCGTGGTGACGCAGAGTGCTGGTCTTGCGGCCATCAACAGTTCTGTCCAGGCCGCTTCCGCTCTAGTTTCGCAATATGGCGCTCTGTCCGTATGGCGACTGGTGCTGGTTATTCTGGGACTTGGATGCTGGATTTGCCCGCTGATCCTGCGTAACCGTCCTGCACTGGCATCGCTGACATTGGGCTTTGTGCTGGTGTTCGCCGGCGAATTGATTGGTCGTGCTATTTTCTATGGTCTGCATATGACCGTGGGCATGGCTATCGGCAGTTAATCTTTTTCTTTCCGCGCATTGCTTAATGGCAATGCGCGTTCTCAACATGAGTTATTTATGTCAGCAGAAACCATCGCCGCTACCGGCAAAATCTTAGGTTCGCTCTTATATTCCCCCCCCCATTCAGAGCAGGTGCAGTCGCTCATTCAATGGTTACAAAGCGGGCAGTGGGAGCAGGACTGGCCTTATGGTGAGTCAGAACATTTACAACCTATCGCTGCGCTGTTAGGCAAAAGTACACAAGATAGCGAGACACAAGAAGAGGCCTTCCAGCGTCTGTTTGTTGGACCCTATGCGCTGCCGGCACCTCCATGGGGATCGGTTTATCTGGATAGGGAAAGCGTACTGTTTGGCGATTCAACCCTGAACTTACGCAAATGGATGCGTCTGCACGGTATTGAGACTCATCAAGTCCATGCCGAGCCAGAAGATCACATTGGCTTGATGCTGATGATGTCAGCATGGCTCGCCGAAAATTCCCCTGCGTTGCTGGAAGAATTTTTGGCGACGCATTTTTTCCCCTGGGCTTTCCGTTATTTGACCCTGCTGGAGCAGGGCGCAGTACATCCCTTTTATCAGGGAATTGCTCAATTAACGCAAACCACGCTGGCTGGTTGGAAAGACGAGTGCTCACTGGCCGCTGTTGTACATGAGTTATATCGCTAATGAGTGACTCTCGCGATTCTGGCTATTATCGTGTATGGATGAGTTCACGCACGGTCAGCCGGCGCGGGCTTTTCCGTGGCTTATTTGCGCCAGGACAGCGTGCAATACAAATCAGCCTTGAGGAGGACTCCTTACACCGGCAGGTGGCCCGGCCACCGCAGGCTGTTGCCGAACCGCTTTTTATGCAGGCCTGCGATGGGTGTGGCGCCTGTCGGGACGCTTGTCCGGTAGGCGTTATTGCACTCGATAACGGCAAAGCACAGATGAATATCGAATTTGCCGAATGTGATTTTTGCGGTAAATGCACTGAGATCTGTCATCGCGGGGCGCTCAACCTCACGCAGCCCATGGATACCGGCCTGCGTCCGGTTATTTCCGACCAATGTCTTGGACGCATGGATGACCTGTGCAGGATGTGCGAGATTACGTGTCCGCGCACGGCAATATTTTTTAATCAACAGAATCAACCTGTCGTGGATAATATGCTTTGTAACGGTTGTGGGAAATGTAAACTCGTTTGTTATCATGGCGATATTAATTTGTCACTAATGCAGGTTTGATACCGTCCCTCGTCCTTGATGAGCGAAATGAATCATCGACCTGCAGTTCGTGCTTAAGCCGGTTTTCAGCTGATTGACTTTTAATCCGCCGGTGGCATGATGCGCGCAATTTCTTCGCATTCGTGGTCGCCAACTCCCTATGTCCGCCTATTCTCGCCCGGTAATGTTATTACTCTGTGGGCTCCTCTTACTGACAGTTTCCATTGCTGTTCTGAATACGCTGGTGCCCCTTTGGCTGAGCCATGAAATGTTGCCGACTTGGCAGGTCGGGCTGGTCAGTTCTTCCTATTACTCCGGGAATCTGGTGGGTACGCTGATCGCGGGTCTGCTGATCAAACGCATCGGATTTAACCGCAGCTATTACCTTTCGTGCCTCGTTTTTGCTGTCGCCACTGCCGGTCTGGCACTGTCCATGACCTTCTGGAGTTGGATTGGCTGGCGTTTTGTTGCGGGTATGGGATGCGCACTCATTTGGGTGGTGGTTGAAAGTGCATTACTACGCAGCGGAACGGTAAAAAACCGTGGTCAGTTGCTAGCGGCCTACATGATCATCTATTACATCGGAACCGTTTTCGGCCAGCTGTTGCTCGGCATGGTTTCTACCGAACTATTCAATGTGCTGCCGTGGGTGACCGCGCTAATAGTGATCGCCATGCTGCCGTTGCTTTTCACTCATATCACTAATCAGGACAGCGAGCAGCCACATACGAGCGTGTGGCCGATGCTCAAGCGCCGTAGTGCGCGGCTGGGTATCAATGGCTGTGTGATTTCCGGTATTATCTTAGGGTCACTTTATGGTCTGATGCCGCTTTTCTTGAATCATCAGGGAATGAGCGATGCCGATGTAGGTTACTGGATGGCTCTGCTGGTAA
Organism: uncultured Enterobacterales bacterium; assembly: GCA_946478305.1. GTDB lineage: Bacteria > Pseudomonadota > Gammaproteobacteria > Enterobacterales > Enterobacteriaceae > Ewingella. Next base: position 53,628 of record CAMLBO010000004.1, on the reverse strand, counting down.
GCTCCGGGATCATCGGCCAATGGCCAGTAGGGCGACTGGCTGACCGTTATGGGCGTTTGATAGTTTTACGCGTACAGGTTTTTGTGGTGATTTTGGGCAGCATCGCGATGCTCAGTGGTTATGCGATGGCACCGACGCTGTTTATTCTGGGCTGTGCGGGGTTCACGCTCTATCCGGTTGCGATGTCATGGGCCTGCGAGAAGGTCAACCCTGACGAGCTGGTGGCAATGAATCAGGCGTTGTTGATGAGTTACACCATCGGTAGCCTGGCAGGGCCAACGATGACGGCAATGCTGATGCAGAGTTATTCTGACCGCCTGCTGTTTGTGATGATCGCGGTAGTCGCACTGATATATCTGGTGGTTCTGCTGCGTAAGGCAGACAAACATCAAAACCCAGTGGCAGCGGCCTGACCTTTAGGCAAACGTAAAAGCGACATTACTGCAAAACAAAAACGCCCGCCGATAATATTGGCTGGGCGTTTTTATTGTGGCATTTACAGGGATAGAATTAATAAATGACTTTATGCCCGTATCCTTCAAGTATCCCTTTTACGCGATCCATGATCTCTTTTGTCGGTGGGTTGACGCCATCCAGACCGTACTCTTCACCCATCGCTGTCCATTTATGCTTGCCCAGTTCGTGATAAGGCAGCAGCTCAATTTTTTCGATGTTGGTCATGTCTTTGGTAAATTCACCTAACATATGCGCTGATTCATCATCATCTGACCATCCCGGAACCACGACATAACGGATCCAGGTACGCTGATTGCGCTTAGCTAAATAACGGGCGAAATCCAGGGTACGGTGATTGGAAACACCAACCAGTTTTTGATGAATTTCATCATTCATCTGCTTCAGGTCAAGCATGACTAAATCGGTCACATCAAGTAATTCATCAATCACCGGATCATAGCGACGCACAAAACCGTTGGTATCCAGACAGGTGTTAATACCTTCCTCTTGGCAGGCGCGGAACCAGTCGCGGACAAATTCAGCCTGCAGGATAGCTTCCCCGCCGGATGCTGTGACGCCACCGCCTGAGGCATTCATAAAGTGACGATAGGTCACCACTTCTTTCATTAGATCTTCAACATTGATCTCTTTGCCGCCGTGCGTATCCCATGTATCGCGGTTATGGCAATAGAGGCAACGCATCAGGCAACCCTGGAAGAAGACGATAAAACGTATACCTGGGCCATCGACTGTGCCGCAGGATTCATAAGAGTGGATACGACCTTGAACTGACATTGCGGGTTTTTCTCCAATATTGACCAATAAGTTGCAGTCTAAATGCGCGGATGCTGGCCTGGCAGAGATAAACTGAAAGGGAACCCATAATGTTTCAGGGTATTCTCTTGTAGCTACTCGCTAATAATAACAGACAAACAGCAAGGTTGATTACCCTTCATACTTCAAGTCGCCTTTCTCTACCAAAAACAGCCGTCTTTGCTTGACTCAAATTACTCTGGATTTGTGGCATTGCGGAACTGCTTTGCCAGAGATCCATCACCGGGAGATGTCTGGCAAAACAGACTATTCGAAACTTTCGATAGTCGAAATGGGGATGAAATAAAGGCTCCACATGTGTGGAGCCTTTACCTTATGCCTGCTTAACGCGGGCTGATGCTCTTACAGCGTTTTAGTGAACGTGCGGGTGATCACGTCTTGCTGTTGTTCTTTGGTCAGTGAGTTGAAACGCACTGCATAACCAGACACACGGATGGTCAGCTGCGGATATTTTTCCGGATTTTCCATCGCATCTAACAGCATTTCACGGTTCATCACGTTGACGTTCAGATGCTGGCCGCCTTCGATGTTGGCTTCATGGTGGAAGTAACCATCCATCAGGCCAGCAAGGTTAGCTTTACGAACGTCATCATCTTTACCCAGTGCATTTGGCACGATAGAGAAGGTGTAAGAGATGCCGTCTTTCGCGTAAGCAAACGGAAGTTTAGCAACGGAGGTCAGAGAGGCAACTGCACCTTTCTGGTCACGACCATGCATTGGGTTAGCACCTGGGCCAAATGGCGCACCAGCACGGCGACCGTCTGGGGTGTTACCGGTTTTCTTACCGTAAACCACGTTGGAAGTGATGGTCAGAACAGACTGAGTTGCTACAGCGCCACGGTAAGTACGCAGTTTCTGAATTTTCTTCATGAAACGCTCTACCAGGTCACAGGCAATGTCATCTACGCGTGAATCGTTGTTACCAAATTGCGGGTATTCACCTTCGATTTTGAAGTCAACGGCTAAGCCGTCTTCGTCACGAATGGTGCTTACTTTTGCATACTTGATAGCAGACAGGGAGTCTGCAGCAACAGACAGACCTGCGATACCACACGCCATGGTGCGGTAAACATCACGGTCATGCAGCGCCATCAATGCAGCTTCATAGCTGTATTTATCGTGCATGTAGTGAATGATGTTCAGCGAAGTCACGTACTGTTTTGCCAACCAGTCCATGAAGTGATCCATACGTTCCATAACTTTGTCATAGTCCAGCACGGTATCCATCATTGGCGCTTCTTTCGGGCCAACCTGGATTTTCATTTTTTCATCAACGCCGCCGTTGATTGCATACAACATGGTTTTCGCCAGGTTGGCACGCGCGCCGAAGAACTGCATTTGTTTACCAACAATCATCGGGCTAACGCAGCAAGCAATTGCGTAGTCATCATTGTTGAAATCAGGACGCATCAGGTCATCGTTTTCATACTGAACGGATGAAGTATCAATAGACACTTTTGCAGCGTATTTTTTGAAGTTCAGTGGCAGTTTTTCTGACCACAGAATGGTCATGTTCGGCTCTGGTGAAGGCCCCATGGTGTACAGGGTATTCAGGAAGCGGAAGCTGTTTTTGGTAACCAGAGTACGGCCATCAACACCCATACCTGCCAGGGATTCAGTTGCCCAGATTGGGTCACCGGAGAACAGTTCATCATATTCAGGAGTACGCAGGAAACGTACCATACGCAGTTTCATGACCAGGTGGTCAATCAGTTCCTGAGCGCCTTCTTCAGTCAGTTTACCCGCTTTGATATCACGATCGATGAACACGTCAAGGAAGGTGGATACGCGGCCAAAGGACATTGCAGCACCGTTCTGAGATTTAACCGCAGCCAGATAGCCGAAGTAAGTCCACTGAACAGCTTCCTGAGCGGTATTTGCTGGTGCAGAAATGTCGCAGCCATATTTGGCAGCCATTTCTTTAATCTGGCCCAGAGCACGATGCTGTTCTGAGATCTCTTCGCGCAACTGGATGGTCATTTCCAGATTTACGCCATTTTCCAGATCGTTTTGCAGAGACAGGAATTGCTGATATTTGTCAGCCATCAGGAAATCAATACCGTACAGCGCAACGCGACGGTAGTCACCGATGATACGGCCACGGCCATAGGCGTCTGGCAGACCGGTCAGAACACCAGATTTGCGGCAATTCAGGATGTCTTTTGTATAGACATCGAATACACCCTGGTTATGGGTTTTGCGGTAATCGGTGAAGATTTTTTTCAGTGATGGGTCCAGTTCACGGCCATACACTTTACATGAACCTTCTACCATTTTGATGCCGCCGAATGGGATCAGGGCGCGTTTCAATGGTGCGTCAGTTTGCAGGCCCACGATGGTTTCGAGGGACTTGTTGATGTAGCCCGCGTCATGAGAGGTGATGGTTGCAACAACGTCGGTATCAAAATCAACTGGAGCATGAGTGCTGTTTTCCAGTTTGATGCCTTCCATTACTTTATCCCACAGCGTAGAAGTCGCTTTGGTCGCACCGGCCAGGAAAGACTCGTCACCTTCATACGGGGTGTAGTTTTTCTGGATGAAGTCACGGACGTTAACTTCAGTCTGCCAGTCGCCAGCACTAAAACCTTGCCATGCGTTGGTCAATTTTTCATTGAGCTTGGACATTATGCACCTACCTTCTAATTTGGCTTTCTTTTAAAAATCGGTTTGTAAACCTGTCGTGACGAGCACTTCACGGTACTCAGTGATGCTGCTCATCGCGGAGATATATTACCCAGTATGTGAGTCCTACCATCAGACCACCACCAATGATGTTCCCGATAGTGACGGGGATCAGGTTGTCGATGATAAAGTTACTGATATTCAGTTCTGCGAATTGTGCTGGTGTGGTTCCAACGGCATGCCAGAACTCAGGAGATGCAAAGTTCTTAATGACAATACCCAGTGGAATCATAAACATATTGGCAATGCTGTGCTCAAAACCGCTGGCAACAAACATGGCGACAGGAAGGATCATGGCGAACATCTTGTCCATCAGGCTTCGGCCTGAGTAACTCATCCATACTGCCAGACAGACCATCAGGTTTGCGAGAATACCGAGACACACGGCTTCGATGAAAGTGTGATGCATCTTGTGGTCTGCGGTTTGTAGAACATTGAGTCCCCACAGACCATTATCGGTCATGTGTTCACCTGAGAACCAGATCAGTGCGACGAAGAACAGGGCACCAAACAGGTTACCAATGTAGACGTTGATCCAGTTACACGCCAATTGACCCCAAGTTATTCGGCCACTGGCCTTGGCAATAACGATCAGTACAGTAGACGTGAAAAGGTCAGCACCACAAACGACGACCAACATCAGGCCCAGTGAGAAGCAGATCCCCCCAACCAGTTTTGCCAGACCAAAAGGAACGGCCGCAGTGCCGGTGGTTGATGTGATATAGAAAACAAAAGCAATGGAAATAAAAACGCCAGCTGTTATCGCTAAATAAAAAGTTTTCAGCGGTTGTTTAGTGGCTTTATAAACACCGGCATCTTCAGCGACTTTTGCTGTAGCTGCGGGTAACAATAAATTGAAGGGGTTGTCAGCTTTCACAGTAACTCTCTCTTAAGGGTTATCTACTGCACAACGAGATACTAGCAAAGCAGTATAACGTAAAAATTGACTTGGATCATAAGGGGGGATATTAGGGGCGTTTTCCACCTATACTAAAGGAGTAAAAATTGGATTATCTTATTGAAATTTATAAAATAAAAACATTTTAAATCTTACAAATAAAGTTGAATTCATCGAAGGCGCACACTGATTTTATGTTAATTATTAGGGCGCAATGTAATTAATTTGGCCGTAAATGCGCATAATATATTCACGGTTATTTAACGGTGCGTAAAATACGTGCGATTAAACGACGGCGCGATGCGGCCGAATTACACGTCACTTTTTACCCTGAGTCAAATTTCCCATGACATAAAAAAACCGGTAGCCATGGCCACCGGTTGTAAGACTTTAATCTGTATAGAAGGTTTTAAATCAGGCTTTAGACCAGTGACGACGTTTAGCCACCTGCAGTTTTTCATATGCAGCAAGCAATCCCTGATGAGCAGGAAGGGCCCGTAGGTCAGTATCCACAGCGAACAGACCGTGGAAACGCTCTTCTCCGCTGATGGCTGCTGAAGCGGTATCGACTGCATCCTGACCATACATTTTGACGAAAGCGCCATAGTACTGCTCAGGGGAGCGGTCTTCTTCCAATGCAAGCTGCAGTAAAGTTTGCAGGCAACGGTAGTAGTTGTTGCGCTCGTTGCTGTAAACCGATGAGTTAAATTCATGCGCCCATTCAGCCCAGGTCAGTGCCTGATCCCTATCCCCGCCAGCCAGAGCCAGCATGGACTTCAGTTCACCCACGCGCAGTGTGTACCAGCCATTGTCTTTACCGCTGGCGATACCCAGTAATTCCCTTACGCGGGTAAAGTCATCCAGACCTTCGTCATCGAGTTGGGTGATCATCTCCAGATAGGCTTCTTTGGGTAAATCACTGCCCGGCAGGGCCAGCAGCTGCTCGCGCAGGTGAGCACCCATGATGTTATTAGCCAGCAATAAATCTTCTGCAGGATAGATATCGGACATCCCAGGCACAATGATGCGGCAAGCGTATACGTCGAGATGTTCGTAATCAGCGATGTAAACTTCGGCATCTTCTTTATCAAAAATTGCCATCAGCGTGGCAAATTCTTGTTCTGTCGTGCCGCTGAAGCTCCAGTCAGCGAACGGGTAGTCGGCATCCTGCTTGAACATATCCCACGAAATCAAACCGCTGGAATCGATGAAGTGAGTTTCGAGGTTAGCGTGTTCAGCAACTTCTTCGTCGTCGAAGGTCGGTGCGGTGAATACGTCCAGGTCTTTCAGGCTGCGGCCTTGCAGCAGTTCAGTCACGGTACGCTCCAGCGCCACGCCGAAATCAGGGTGCGCGCCGAAAGAAGCAAAGCAGGTGCCGTTAGCCGGATTAAACAACACAACACAAATGACCGGATAGTTGCCGCCAAGTGAAGCGTCATAAGAGAGGATAGGAAAACCCTCTTCTTCCAGTTTAGCAATCGCTTCCACGACACCCGGATAACGCGCCAGCACGTCGGCAGGGATCTCTGGGAGACTGATGGACTCAGCAATGATGCGGTTCTTCACATAGCGCTCGAACACTTCTGACAGGCCCTGAACGCGTGCTTCGTTAGCCGTATTGCCGGCTGACATACCGTTAGATACATATAAGTTACCGATGATGTTCATCGGAATATAGACGGTTTGCAGGTCAGACTGACGGGTGAAGGGCAGGGTGCAAATCCCGCGCTCAGGGTTGCCTGATTGCAGGTCCACCAGGTCGCTGCCAGTCAGCTCTTTATCGGCGTCATAGAAATCGTGCAGACGCTGGTCCAGAATGCCGGCTGGCAGGCTGTTGTCAGCTGGGATGGGAAACCACTTTTCATTCGGGTAATGCACGAACTCGCTATTGGCAATCTCTTTGCCCAGATAGAAATCGGCGAAGAAATAGTTGGTCGACAAACGCTCAAAATACTCGCCCAGCGCTGAAGCCAGCGCCGCTTTTTTACTGGCCCCTTTGCCGTTGGTAAAGCACAGCGGGCAATCGCGATCGCGGATATGCACTGACCAGACATTCGGGATCGGGTTCAGCCAGGAAGCTTCCTCAATGTTGAAACCGAGGTCAGTGAGTTTTTGTTGAAAACGGGAAATTGAATCTTCCAGCGCCGCGTCTTTGCCAGTAATGAAGGTTTGTGTCATTGAGTTCACTTTTGAGCGTTCTAAAAACGCGCAATCATACGGGATTTTAGGCTACAGGCAACCGTTAACGCAGTGACAACAATGTGATCATGCTCCCGTTACGAATATCCATTGCAGACTGCTTGTCTCGAATGATAAAACCAGTAAATTGGTTATATCTTATGGTTGTCTCAGCGGAGTGGTGAGGGGAAATGACTCAGGTTTATAATTTTAGTGCAGGTCCGGCAATGATCCCGGCAGAAGTGTTGCGTCGTGCTGAACAAGAACTGTGTAACTGGCACGGGCTGGGTACCTCGGTAATGGAAATCAGCCACCGCAGTAAGGAGTTTATCCAGGTCGCCGAAGAGTCTGAACGCGATATCCGTGACTTGATGAATATTCCTTCCAACTATAAAGTCCTGTTTTGCCACGGTGGAGCACGCGCGCAATTTGCTGCAGTACCGATGAATTTACTGGGTGACAAGACCACTGCGGATTATATCGATGGCGGTTATTGGGCGCACAGCGCAGTTAAAGAAGCGCAAAAATACTGCACACCAAATGTTATCGATGTGACCACCACCGTTGATGGCAAACGCGGCATCTTGCCGATGAGCCAGTGGGCACTAAATACTGATGCTGCTTATGTTCACTACTGCCCGAATGAAACCATTGACGGTGTCGCTATTGATGAAGTGCCTGACTTCGGCGACAAAGTTGTTATTGCTGACTACTCCTCCTCTATTTTATCCCGCCCGGTTGATGTGAGCCGCTTTGGGGTGATTTATGCGGGGGCGCAAAAAAATATCGGCCCGGCGGGCCTGACTCTGGTTATCGTGCGGGAAGATTTACTGGGTAGGGCGCAGAAAGCGCTGCCTTCGATTCTTGATTACACAGTGCTGGCTGAAAACGACTCGATGTTCAACACACCGCCTACCTTTGCCTGGTATTTGTCAGGGATGGTGTTTAAATGGCTGAAAGAACAGGGAGGTTTACGTGAAATGGAAAAGCGTAATCAGGCGAAAGCCGAACTGCTTTATGGCACTATTGATCGCAGTGATTTTTACCGTAATACCGTCGCAGCAGCCAACCGCTCGTGGATGAACGTGCCGTTCCAGATGGCCGATGCGTCGCTGGATAAACTGTTCCTGCAACAATCTTTTGATGCGGGTATGCATGCACTGAAAGGCCATCGCGTTGCCGGCGGCATGCGTGCTTCAATTTATAATGCAATGCCACTTGAAGGTGTTAAAGCATTGACTGATTTTATGGCTGATTTCGAAAAACGCCACGGTTAATGTGTGCCAAAATAGCCAACTAAGTATGGTTTGAAAATGACCCCGGCCGGAAATCAGGGGTCATTTTATGAATAAAAGAAAATGGAGAAAGCGTGGAATCCCTGACATTACAACCTGTTGCACTGGTTAACGGCACCATCAATTTACCTGGCTCGAAAAGTGTTTCTAACCGGGCGCTCTTACTGGCTGCTTTTGCACAGGGCACGACCCGTCTGACGAACTTGCTTGACAGCGACGACGTGACTCACATGTTAAATGCTCTCACCAAACTGGGTGTCACTTATCACTTGTCTGCTGACCGAACGCATTGTGATATTGATGGCCTTGGCGGTGCTTTCGAGCCATCAGCACCTCTTGAGCTTTTCCTGGGTAATGCTGGTACGGCTATGCGCCCGCTCGCTGCAGCCCTTTGTCTCGGCTCGCACGATGTGGTACTGACGGGCGAACCGCGTATGAAAGAGCGTCCGATTGGCCATCTGATTGATGCATTGCGTCAGGGGGGCGCAGAGGTTACGTATCTTGAGCAGGAAAATTATCCGCCAGTGCGCCTGCGCGGTGGATTTAAAGGCGGCGAAGTCACCGTCGATGGCAGCGTCTCCAGTCAATTCCTGACGGCGTTGCTGATGATGGCTCCTCTTGCAGAGTCGGACACTACTATCCGTATTAAAGGTGACTTGGTCTCTAAGCCATACATCGATATTACGCTGAACCTGATGAAAACGTTTAGTGTGACCGTCAGTAATGATAACTATCAGCAGTTCCACATCCGCGGGCAGCAGAGTTACGTGTCACCAGGTGCCTATTTAGTCGAAGGCGATGCTTCTTCAGCCTCCTATTTCCTGGCCGCAGCGGCCATTAAAGGCGGCACGGTGCGCGTCACCGGTATTGGTAAAAACAGCATGCAGGGTGATATCCGTTTTGCTGACGTGCTGGAAAAAATGGGCGCAAAAATTACCTGGGCTGAGGATTATATCGAATGTACCCGCGGTGAGCTGACTGGCATCGATATGGATATGAATCACATCCCTGACGCGGCAATGACCATTGCGACGACTGCGCTGTTTGCTACAGGGCCAACGACGCTGCGTAATATCTATAACTGGCGTGTCAAAGAGACTGACCGCTTGGCTGCGATGGCAACAGAACTGCGTAAAGTCGGTGCTACGGTTGAAGAGGGAGAGGACTATATTCGGGTAGAACCGCCTCAGTCCCTGGTTTTTGCCGAAATTGGGACTTATAACGATCACCGAATGGCAATGTGTTTCTCACTGGTGGCACTGTCAGATACCCCAGTGACGATTTTGGATCCCAAATGCACCGCCAAAACGTTCCCCGATTATTTTGAGCGACTCAAGGCTATCAGTACGCCGGCATAGTCTATAACTAAGACGGACATCGAAAGATGTCCGTTTTTTCTTCATGACATAGCAGGCTTATTTATAGGTGTAGTCTGCTTTTTCGGCAACTGGACAACGTGGGGTAACAGTTGTGATAAAGGCAGCGTATAATACCGCTCCTGAATTAGCCTTCCCGGGTTAGTGATGAGGGTTTACCCCACCAAAGGAGACAGAAATGACGGCTTTAGCCCCGGTGATAACCGTTGATGGGCCAAGTGGCGCAGGTAAGGGCACGCTGTGTAAAGCGCTGGCGGAGGCCCTGGAGTGGCGTTTGCTGGATTCTGGTGCTATCTACCGCGTTTTAGCACTGGCTGCTTTACATCATCAGGTTGATATTGTCTCTGAAGAGGCGTTAGTCCCGCTTGCCGCTCACCTCGACGTTCGTTTTGTCGCTCAGGATGGGCAATTAAAAGTGATTTTGGAAGGTGAGGATGTCAGTAACGAAATCCGCACTGAAACGGTAGGTAACACAGCTTCCCAGGCGGCTGCTTTCCCTCGCGTGCGTGAAGCTTTGCTTCGTCGTCAGCGTGCTTTTCGTGAAGCACCCGGCCTGATTGCTGACGGGCGTGATATGGGCACCGTCGTATTTCCGGATGCGCCCGTTAAAATATTTTTGGATGCGAGCCCGGAAGAGCGTGCGAACAGAAGAATGCTACAGTTGCAGGAAAAAGGCTTTAGTGTTAACTTTGAACGTCTTTTAGCCGAGATAAAGGAACGGGATGACCGTGACCGTAATCGTGCTATAGCGCCATTGGTTGCCGCTTCTGATGCGTTATTACTGGATTCAACCAGTATGTCGATTGATGAAGTTATCCAACGAGCGTTGGCTTATGCCACTGAAATTCTAGGATTGCCGCAAAAACAAACCCGGTGATCGAGCCTTATTTCTGGTGCTGAATACTCTTCAGTGCCAGTTTTGGCTATAGTTTTTTTTAACCTCGCCGCAAGGATCTGTAGCGGGGCATTTGAAACAACCCCATCCAGCAGGACGCCAGATGGACGTTAAACTTAAGAACTTAAAGATTAACAACATGACTGAATCTTTTGCTCAACTCTTTGAAGAATCCTTAAAAACAATCGAAACCCGTCCGGGTTCCATCGTTCGTGGCGTTGTTGTGTCTATCGACAAAGATATCGTACTGGTTGACGCCGGTCTGAAATCTGAGTCCGCTATTCCAGCAGAGCAGTTCAAAAACGCACAGGGCGAACTGGAAATCCAGGTTGGCGACGAAGTTGATGTTGCGCTGGACGCTGTTGAAGATGGCTTCGGTGAAACTCTGCTGTCCCGTGAAAAAGCTAAACGTCATGAAGCTTGGATCACGCTGGAAAAAGCTTACGAAGAAGCTGCGACTGTTACCGGTGTTATCAACGGTAAAGTTAAAGGCGGTTTCACTGTTGAGCTGAACGGTATTCGTGCGTTCCTGCCAGGTTCACTGGTAGACGTTCGTCCGGTACGCGACACGCTGCATCTCGAAGGCAAAGATCTTGAGTTCAAAGTCATCAAACTGGACCAGAAACGCAACAACGTTGTTGTTTCTCGCCGTGCAGTAATTGAGTCTGAGAACAGCGCAGAGCGCGATCAACTGCTGGAAAACCTGCAGGAAGGCATGGAAGTTAAAGGTATCGTTAAGAACCTCACTGACTACGGTGCATTCGTTGATCTGGGTGGCGTTGACGGCCTGTTGCACATCACTGACATGGCCTGGAAACGTGTTAAACATCCAAGCGAAATCGTCAACGTTGGCGACGAAATCACTGTTAAAGTTCTGAAATTTGACCGTGAACGTACTCGTGTATCCCTTGGCTTGAAACAGCTGGGCGAAGATCCATGGGTTGCTATCGCTAAGCGTTACCCAGAAGGTACTAAACTGACTGGTCGCGTTACCAACCTGACTGATTACGGCTGCTTCGTAGAAATCGAAGAAGGCGTTGAAGGTCTGGTTCACGTTTCTGAAATGGATTGGACTAACAAAAACATCCACCCATCTAAAGTTGTTAACGTGGGCGATGTTGTTGAAGTTATGGTTCTGGATATCGACGAAGAACGTCGTCGTATCTCCCTGGGCCTGAAACAATGCAAATCTAACCCATGGCAGCTGTTTGCAGAAACCCACAACAAGAACGACCGTGTTGAAGGTAAAATCAAGTCAATCACTGACTTCGGTATCTTCATTGGTCTGGACGGCGGCATCGACGGCCTGGTTCACCTGTCTGACATCTCCTGGAACGTTGCAGGCGAAGAAGCAGTACGTGAATACAAGAAAGGCGACGAAATCGCAGCTGTGGTTCTGCAGGTTGACGCAGAGCGCGAGCGCATCTCCCTAGGCGTGAAGCAACTGGCTGAAGATCCGTTCAATAACTACCTGTCTATGAACAAGAAAGGTACTATTGTTACTGGTAAAGTCACAGCAGTTGACGCCAAAGGTGCTACAGTTGAATTGGCAGGCGGCGTAGAAGGTTACCTGCGTGCTTCTGAAGCTTCTCGCGACCGTATTGAAGACGCAACTCTGGTTCTGAGCGTTGGTGATGAAGTTGAAGCTAAATTCACCGGTGTTGATCGTAAGAACCGCGTAGTAAGCCTGTCCGTCCGTGCTAAGGATGAGTCAGACGAGAAAGAAGCAATCGCTGTGGTTAACAACAAACCAGCAGAAGAAAGCAACTTCTCTAATGCTATGGCTGAAGCGTTCAAAGCGGCAAAAGGCGAGTAATGACGGGGGGCGGTTTTTTTTCCGCCCCGAAACGGTAGTTTAGCTGCAAAGCTTGGAGGTAATATGACCAAGTCTGAACTTATTGAAAGACTTGCTGGCCAGCACTCTCATGTCCCGGCGAAAGCCATTGAGGATGCAGTGAAAGAGATGCTTGAACATATGGCTGCAACTTTAGCTGATGGCGAACGCATTGAGATCCGTGGGTTTGGCAGTTTTTCTCTTCACTACCGTGCTCCGCGTGTTGGGCGTAACCCAAAAACTGGCGACAAAGTGGAATTGGATGGTAAATACGTTCCACACTTCAAGCCAGGTAAAGAGTTGCGTGATCGCGCGAATATTTATGGCTAAGACTTCGGTCTGACATAAATTCTGCCTATAGCGAACCTAAAGCGGTACCTTTTTAAGGTGCCGTTTTTTTTGCATTAAATTCCGCCATCCCTATATGTTTTTCTGCGCGATGTCTCGCATCGATCACCTCCCTGGCTTGTTCCTCAATCACGTCCTCATCATACTTCAGCCAGAAATCCCGGATTTAAGAAGGCGTTGACGGCTTTGTTCAAGGGCTGTTGAGAGCTTCAGATTACAAGCCAAGACAAGGATGTCATTATTAAAATCTCAATGGACGAGGTGGCGCTTGCCGTTACCGCAGGAATGCTCCCGCTGCTTATATTACCCACTTTACCTTCACTTACTGCCTGCCTGGTAATGGGGGCTCTCGCAGGTGTAATAGGGTTAATTCATCATAAACTTTTCCGCATTGGCGCCATATTGCTGCTGAGTTTTGCGTGGGCAGCAGGTCAGGGACAATATTGGTTGCTACAGACTGATGCGCTGAGCAGAGGGCATAGCGAAATTATCACTACTGTCCAGTCAGTTAATTTAGCACGTCAGGATAAGCATCAGATCGTCCTGAGTATTCATCAAGCCGCAGGGCAGCGCATCTTCCCTCCGGTATTATTCAGGGCTCAATGGGAGAAACCAGATAGAGATTACTGTGCAGGTCAGGTGTGGAAATTTAAAGCTAATCTGCGGCCAGTGCATGCTTCTCTCAACGAAGGTGGTTTTGATTCACAGCGTTGGGCACTTGCGAACCATTGGCCATTACAGGGGAAATTTGAGCGGGGTAGCTTGATTGATGATGAGTGCAATCTTCGCCAACGGTTTATTACTGCAATCAATCATAATTTATCAGGGTTAACTAACCAGGCCGTACTTGTTGCATTAGCTTTTGGTGAAAAAGGGCTGATTAGTAAGGAGGACAATGCACTTTTGCAAAAAACTGGTGTTGCACATCTGGTGGCAATATCAGGTCTGCATATTGGTATTGCTGCATGGATTGGTTGGTTATTGGCAAGAGCAATACAATATTTGCTGCCAATGAGATGGATTGACTATCGTTTCCCGCTGATGGTAAGTGAAGTGACCTTACTCATTTATACCTGGCTTGCAGGATGTAATGCCCCCGCGTTACGCACTGCTCTGGCACTGTCTTTATGGCTGGTATTGCGCTTTTATCGCGTCAGATGCCATCCCTGGCAAGTATGGCTTTGGGGGATGGCACTTCTTTTGCTGGTGGATCCCATGAGCATTCTTTCAGATAGCTTCTGGCTCTCCTGTTTAGCCGTTGCGGCGTTAATATTTTGGTTTCAATGGGCGCCGCTATCGCCGATGTTTTCCCGGGGTTGGTATTGGGGAGCTTTGAGGTGGGGGCATCTGCAATTGGGTATGACACTCTTGCTTCTGCCGATGCAAATTGGCCTCTTTCATGGCATTAATTCCTCTTCTTTCATGGCAAACATGTGGGCAGTACCCATTGTTTCATTATTCACCGTACCGCTGGTACTGCTTGGATTAATTGGTCATTTGATATTCCCGGCGTTGCTGAATCAATTTATCTGGTCGGCCGCTGATACCAGCCTCTCCATTGCCTTTTGGGGAGTGAGGAAATTCTCTGCTGACTGGTTTTATTTGGGCGCGGCTGCGTTCTCTCTGACTTTCACTGGCTGGGCGGGAACAGTTGCATGGCGTTTTGGTTGGTTCAGGGCGTATCCGGCTAATATATTGGCCCTGTTAACGGTCATTGTCGTTTGGCTGAATGCAAAGTCACCAGAAAGGTGGAGGGTCGATATGATCGATGTCGGCCATGGTCTTGCAATGCTGATCAGTAAAAATGGGAAAGGTGTTTTATACGATACTGGAAATCGCTGGGAAGGTGGTTCAGCTGCGGAGATGAATATCTTACCTTTCCTACGCTGGCGCAATATCCCGTTAGAGCAGATTATTGTTAGCCATTGGGATGAAGATCATCGTGGTGGTTTGGAAATGATTAAACGGGCTTTTCCATCAGCGACGGTGCGAGACAGCTCGGTAAGTGCTCAATTACCTTGTGTAAGTGGTACGAACTGGAAGTGGCAGGCACTGACATTCCGGGTAATTTGGCCGGAAAAGCTGACTGCCAGGCCGTTTAATGATGACAGCTGTGTGATCCGCATTGACGACGGAAAATTCAGCATACTGCTTACTGGAGATATTGAAGCGGCTTCTGAAAATAATCTGACCTCACGATATCTTCATGCTCTTCACAGCACGGTAATGCAGGTTCCTCACCATGGCAGCAACACGTCGTCAACGGGGCCGTTCCTGCGCGCGGTTACTCCTGAAATAGCATTGGCGTCCGCGGCGCGGTTTAATAAATGGCATCTTCCCGCTGCCAAAGTCGTTAATCGGTATCATAGCGCCCAGTTGCCCTGGCGAGATACCGCGCATTCTGGACAACTGACAGTCCGTTTTTATGATGATTATTGGTCTATTAATGGCTTACGCGAACAAATATTTCCTCGTTGGTACCACCGCCGGTTTGGTGTATCGGGTGATAATGAGTAGAATGGTCCGCTGTTTCTATCGCTGCTGGTTAATAATGCATGATGAATGATAAAGATCTCTCCACATGGCAGACATTCCGTCGCTTGTGGCCGATGATCACTCCTTTTAAAACCGGGCTAATCGCCGCGGCTATTGCGCTGGTTGCTAACGCCGCCAGTGATACTTTCATGCTGTCTTTGTTGAAACCGCTTCTTGATGACGGTTTTGGTAAAGCGGAACGCTCAATTTTGCTCTGGATGCCGTTGGCCGTCATTGGCCTGATGATTGTCCGTGGCGTTAGTGGCTACATTTCTAGCTACTGCATATCTTGGGTGTCTGGCAAAGTGGTGATGCAAATGCGTCGCCGTCTGTTCGGACACATGATGGGCATGCCTGTCGCCTTCTTTGATCAACAGTCCACCGGGACTTTATTGTCACGTATCACCTACGATTCTGAACAGGTCGCCTCTTCGTCATCGAGTGCTCTGGTTACTGTCGTACGTGAAGGTGCTTCAATTATCGGTCTGTTTATCCTGATGTTTTACTACAGCTGGCAGTTGTCGATTATTTTGGTTGTCATCGCTCCTATTGTTTCTATTGTTATCCGCGTAGTTTCCAAGCGTTTTCGTGATATCAGCAAAAACATGCAAAATACCATGGGCCATGTAACCACCAGTGCAGAACAGATGCTGAAAGGGCACAAAGAAGTGCTGATTTTTGGCGGGCAGAAAGTTGAGACTGAACGCTTTGACTCGGTCAGTAACCGGATGCGCCAGCAGGGTATGCGCCTGGTGTCAGCATCTTCGATTTCAGACCCTATTATTCAGTTGATCGCTTCTCTCGCTCTGGCCTTCGTGCTTTATGCGGCCAGCTTCCCGTCAGTTATGGAAACATTGAGCGCCGGTACCATCACGGTAGTCTTCTCCTCAATGATTGCCCTGATGCGCCCGCTGAAGTCGCTGACCAACGTTAATGCCCAGTTCCAGCGTGGCATGGCGGCTTGCCAGACACTGTTCTCTATTCTGGATATGGAGCAGGAAAAAGATGATGGTAAGCGGGTAGTAGAACGAGCGAAGGGCGACGTTGAATTCAAAAATGTCACTTTCACCTACCCTGGTCGCGATATACCCGCATTGCGTGATGTTGCCTTCACGATTCCCGCCGGGCGTACAGTTGCATTAGTCGGCCGTTCAGGTTCAGGTAAATCGACCATCGCGAACTTACTCACTCGTTTTTATGATATCCAGGAAGGTGAGATCCTGCTGGATGGCCATGACCTGCGTGAATACACATTGTCTTCGTTGCGTAATCAGGTGGCCTTAGTATCGCAAAACGTCCATTTGTTCAATGATACTATTGCTAACAACATTGCCTATGCACGCACTGATGTCTTCACGCGTGAAGACATTGAGAAAGCGGCAACCATGGCTTATGCGATGGATTTCATTAATAAGATGGACAATGGTCTTGATACGGTCATTGGTGAAAATGGCGTGTTACTTTCAGGTGGACAACGTCAGCGTATTGCCATTGCCCGGGCACTTTTACGTGACTCACCGGTGCTGATCCTCGATGAAGCCACATCGGCTCTGGATACAGAGTCCGAGCGAGCCATTCAGGCGGCTTTGGATGAACTGCAAAAGAACCGGACTTCACTGGTCATTGCGCACCGGCTTTCAACGATCGAAAAAGCAGATGAAATTCTGGTTATTGAAGACGGGCGTGTGGTTGAGCGAGGTAATCATGAAGATTTGCTGGCTAAACGCGGTGCCTATGCGCAATTGCACCGGATGCAATTTGGTCAATGATAGAGCGAATCTGGTCAGGTAAATCACCGCTTTATCTATTACTGCTGCCTTTTTCATGGCTGTACGGGCTGATAACAATAGTGCTCCGTTATAGTTATGAAAAAGGATGGAAAAAAAGCTGGCGCGCCCCGTTACCGGTGGTCGTGGTCGGTAATTTAACCGCTGGCGGCAATGGTAAAACACCGGTGGTGATCTGGTTAGTTGAAACGTTAAAACAGCGGGGATTGCGTGCTGGGGTTGTTTCGCGCGGTTATGGCGGGAAGGCTGCGCAATATCCGTTGGTTCTGGATGCAGAGACTACTACAGCTGAGGCCGGTGATGAACCCGTACTGATCTTTCAGCGTACGGGGGTGCCGGTGGCCGTTTCACCGGTTCGTTCCGATGCTGTTAAAGCCCTGATGGCTAGCCACGCACTTGATGTGATCGTGACGGATGATGGCCTGCAGCATTATGCGCTGCAACGGGATATTGAAGTTGTGGTTATCGATGGTATTCGGCGGTTTGGAAATGGCTGGTGGTTACCTGCCGGGCCGATGCGCGAACGAGCTGCGCGGTTGCGTACGGTTGATGCGGTGATCACCAATGGTGGCACGGCGATGGCTGGCGAAATAAGTATGACTCTTGAAGCCGGAGATGCGGTCAATATACTCACTGGCGAGCGGCGTGATGCGGCGACGCTGCAAGATGTTGTTGCAATGGCAGGAATTGGTCATCCACCACGATTTTTTGCGACGTTAAGAGACTTGGGCGTGAGTACAAAAGCTGAGGTAGCCTTTGCCGATCATCAGGATTATCAGTTAACACAGTTAAAACCGCTGGCTACTTCAGGTCAGATTCTGTTGATGACCGAAAAAGATGCTGTGAAATGCCGTTCATTTGCAGAGCCGAATTGGTGGTATCTGCCCGTCGATGCGAAAATTTCGTCAGAAAATGCCCGTAAACTTCTCTGTAAAATAGAGCAGATGATAGCGCTAAAATCGGATTGAATTGCACGTTATATACTACGGGTAACAATTATGGGGAATTTAAAGACAAGCAAAAACATCTGTAGCATGCTGATTTAAATCAATAATTTTTAACTTGCATTTGGATTTATATTTTTTAATATTAATGTGCTTGCTATTGTGATTAACCTATGAGTAAATGTTCACCGGCCTGTCATGCAGAGCTATTTATGTACGAGTTTAGAGTTAAGTAGTTCCTCCCAAAACGTTATCTAATATCTAATGATTCCGCTTCAAAGTCGAACCTTCTAAGTCCCTCCCATAAGTATTCAATCTCACCGATTGGCCCTGATTGCCTTGTGGCAGATCTTCTCAATGTATCCATTGAAAAGAAAACTATTTTCACAATCGCTCATTAGAGGTTTTTATAAAAAAATAACTTTAGTATGGGCAAGCGCATCCGAACAATAATAAAAAGCGTGTTCATGGATGCCCAAATAAAGGATTTACAATTATGATGTTAAAAATGGGTTTAGTTAAATGGTACAACCAAGCCAAAGGCTATGGTTTTATTTGTCCTCTTGATGGTTCGTCTGAAATTTATGTTCAACGCGCCTCCATTGCCAATACTGGCAATAAGTCTTTGAATGCAGGGCAGCGTGTAGAGTTTACCATCTACCGCAGCGTAGCTCACGGCCCGGCTGCTGCTGACGTGATTGCCTTCTAAATCTGTCTCAGACTTCAGCGCGTAAAATTTACGCTCTGAGAAAAGTATGCTATCGGTATCTGTAAGATGATTTTCATTAACGGATACCGATATGTCTCACCCTGTCATACCTCTCTCTGCCGCCCGAACTTTGCACCTTGCTGCACAACAGTTACAACACCCTCTCAAACGTAAACCTGTCCGTGATGATGTGACTTTAGCTATTCACAATATGGCCTTGCTGCAGATTGACACTATTAGTGTCGTGGCACGCAGCCCTTATTTGGTGCTGTTCAGCCGGCTGGGTCACTATCCGGCTGAATGGCTCGAGGAAGCGTTAGCTGCGGGAAAACTCTTTGAGTACTGGGCGCACGAAGCCTGTTTTGTCCCCATCGAAGATTACCGGTTATTACGGCACCGTATGCTTGCGCCCGAAAAAATGGGCTGGAAATATTCTCAGGCGTGGATTGATACTCATCATGAGGACATTGCACTGTTGCTCAGTCACATCGCCGATACCGGCCCGGTACGGTCGGCAGATTTCAGAGCCGAAAAACGATCAACCAGTGGCTGGTGGGACTGGAAACCGCATAAAAAACACCTTGAAACGTTGTTCACTTCAGGAAAACTGATGGTTGTGGAGAGGCGTAATTTTCATCGTGTTTATGATCTGGCAGAGAGAGTACTACCTGACTGGAATGATGCAACGCAAGCATTGTCTCAGGCTGAGGCTGAAATGGAGATGTTGCGGCGCTCGGCCCAAAGCCTGGGTTTTTTCAAGGCTGAATGGCTGGCAGACTATTACCGTTTAAAGCGCGTAAAAATCGCTGCCGTGATCGAGAACTTACTCAAGCGCGGTGAAATCACGACGGTCAATGTCGAAGGGCTCGAAGGAGATTGCTATGTCCATCAATCTCAATATGGCTTATTACGACAGGCCTTGGATGGGAAGATCAGTTCAACGGTGACCACGCTACTTTCCCCCTTTGATCCTGTTGTCTGGGATCGTAAACGTGCACTGACCCTGTTTAATTTCGATTACCGGTTGGAGTGCTATACGCCTGAAGAAAAGCGTAAGTTTGGTTATTTCACGTTGCCGGTTTTACACCGGGGTGAATTGATCGGGCGCGTAGATGCCAAAATCCACCGCAAAGAGAAAGTGTTTGAGGTTAAAGCGCTGCATCTTGAAGCGGGGATAAAACTCAATAACCGCCGAATTAACGATTTAACCGGGGCGTTTAACCGCTGTGCTCTGTGGCATGGTGCAGAGGCAGTTTCGACGGGGCAACTACCTGATGAGCTATATGCCAGCTGGGGGAAGGGCTGGTCATTGCTCAATACAGCGAACTAAAACAAAGCAAAACGGCTGCTTTAGGCAGCCGTTCTTTCACTATGCATGCAGTTGAAAACAGTATTAGTTACTGTAATTCGCGAACATTGCGATGATTTTGTTGATCAGTTTCATTTTTTCACTCGTAATATGAATTATTTTTGTGATGCAGGTCACATAAAAATTCTACGCCGCTGTGATGGTCTTTGCAAGACCCCTTACCGTTGACTCATTTTTTTTCTTCATCATCGACCCTGCGGCAATCTCTCGCTTCACTGATTAACGACAGGTAAAGGCTTATGGTATTCTCAGCATCCAAAGGGTTTATCTCAAAAAGCATTACTGCACTGGCCCTGTTTGCCAGTTATGTGTTCTCGGGGAGGAAGTATGGATCATCGTTTACTCGAAATAGTCGCTTGTCCTGTGTGTACCGGTAAGCTCTATTTCAATAAAGAATCGCAAGAGTTGGTATGTAAAGTGGATGGGCTGGCTTATCCCGTTCGTGATGGCATTCCGGTGTTATTAGAAACTGAAGCCCGCGCGCTTTCTGCTGACGAGACGCATCCATGAGTTTCATTGTTATCATTCCCGCCCGCTTTGCCTCCAGTCGTTTACCTGGTAAACCTTTGGCTGATATCAATGGAAAACCAATGGTTATCCATGTGATGGAGCGCGCACTGGAGTCCGGTGCCAATCGTGTCATTGTTGCTACTGATCACCCGGACGTGTTTAAAGCCGTTGAAGCGGCGGGTGGTGAAGTCTGTATGACCCTCGCGGATCATCAGTCTGGTACAGAGCGTCTGGCCGAAGTGATTGAGAAGTATGGTTTTGCTGATGACGAGATTATCGTCAACGTGCAGGGCGATGAGCCGCTGGTACCGCCGGTGATCATCAGTCAGGTAGCAGAAAATCTCGCGTCATGCGCAGCTGGAATGGCTACGCTGGCAGTACCGATTGAAACCGCAGAAGAGGCGTTCAATCCGAATGCGGTGAAAGTAGTCATGGATATCAACGGTTATGCACTCTACTTCTCCCGTGCCACTATTCCGTGGGAGCGTGAGCGTTTTGCAAAATCCAAAGAGAGCGTGGGCGACACCTTCCTGCGCCATATCGGTATTTATGCTTACCGAGCCGGTTTTGTCAGACGTTACGTGACCTGGGCACCAAGCCAACTGGAAAATATTGAACTGCTGGAGCAACTTCGGGTTCTTTGGTACGGTGAAAAAATCCATGTGGCAGTCGCGAAAGCCATCCCCTCAGTCGGTGTTGATACGCCAGAAGATTTACAGCGGGTACGTGAATTCTTCGCTCATTGAGAGTGGTGTACGTTCGGTTATTCGCATAACCCTGCTGATACGGAATGTCGCTGCGACATTCCGTTTTCTTTTTGTGACTCCTGCCGCAGCGCCTTTCTGCTTTTATGCGTCTCGTTTTATGTCGTTTTCATTGATCTGAAACGGGGAAATCTACCCGCGATGCTTCCATCATAGCCCTGAGCCTATTTACCACTGTGTAATGATTATGGAACAGCTGAAAGCCGAACTAAGTATTGTCCTTGGCGAGAAGATTTCCCGCCTGGAACGCGTCAGTGAACAGCCGTATGCCCATCTCTTTGCGATATATGATGAGCAGGGGCATGCTATGCCATTGATGGCAAAAAGCTTCACCTGTGCAGGTATCGCTGCCCAGGAAGCCTATAAATTATCTATGCTGGCCCGTGAAGGCGTTGCGAGGGTACCAATAGTTTTTGGTATGGTGACTACGCATCAGCCGCCTTATCAGGAGATTTTACTGATTGAGCGTTTGCGCGGTGTTTCTGCCGAAGCCCCAACCCGCACCCCTCAGCGCTGGAACGTGTTGATGGAGCAAATTATTGAAGGGTTACTGGCATGGCATCGCATTGACAGCCATGGCTGTGTTGGTACCGTCGACAGCACGCAGGAAAATAGCTGGTCGGCGTGGTATCAGCAACGCGTTGAGGTTCTGTGGGCTTCAGCAAGCAATTTACAGTCCGCCGTGCTCACTCAGGAAGACCGCGCGCTGTTATTTCGCGCACGCGCCTGTATGAGTAGCTTATTTACGGACTTTAATGACAATCCGGTGCTGGTGCATGGCAATCTGTCATTGCGCAGCTTGCTGAAAGACCCGCGCAGTGACCAGTTACTGGCGATGATCAATCCGGGTACCGTGCTGTGGGCACCCCGTGAGTTTGATCTTTTTCGTCTGTGGGAGCAGGGAATGAGTGAACAATTGTTATTCAGCTACTTACAGCGTGCCCCCGTTTCAGAGAATTTCCTCGCCAGAAGATGGCTCTATGTAGTTTGGGAATCTATCTCTCATCTGATTCATACCGGCCAATTTGACCGGCGCGCCTTTGACTATGCGCGCCAGCAACTGTTGCCCTGGCTGAATTAGCCTGATTTGGAAGGGCTGCCGAGCCACTGCCAAATCTGGCCCAGCGTTTCATACCAGATACGTTCACTGTGCGATAAAAACAGCGGACTGGGCAGGATTCTTTCCCATGGATTCAGCGGTGAGTCTATCGCCAACTGATTGGCGGGCGCCGGGATGGGGTCGAGGCCCTGCTGCTGGAAGAAAATCATGGCGCGTGGCAGATGGTTGGCAGAGGTCACCAGTACCATCGGTTGCTGCCCGATCAACGCCTTAACCTGTTGCGCTTCCTCCTGAGTGTCTCGCGGTATATCTGCTTTGATGATGTCACTTTCTGGCACACCCAGACTGACTGCAACTTTCGCCGCAACTTCAGCACTGCTCACCGGATTGCTAATGGCTTTCCCACCGGTAAAAATTAACTTCGCTCCCGGATTGAGACGGTAAATACGAATACCTTCCACTACGCGTGGCAGGCTATTGTTAATCAGGTTTGAACTCGGAGCCCACTCAGGGTTATAGGTATAACCACCACCCAGCACAACGATGTATTTAACCGGTTTTGCGGCATCAGGTTGGTAAGTGGGATAGGTATTTTCCAAGGGGCGCAGCAGACTGTCCGCCACGGGTTGCAGGCTCAGTAAAGCCAGAATTAACCAACTGGCTAAAAAACAGATTTTTCCGGTCTTCTGCCAGCGGGTAAACCACAATAAAACCAGCGCGAATGCCATTAGCAATAATAAAAAGGGCAGAGGTAATAACAGTCCACCAATAGCTTTTTTAAGCACAAACGGCATCAGAAAACGCTCCTTTTGAGTGAAAAAACGGCATCCGGGCATGAATCCACGTCAGGATGATTTATTCTACGTCAGCCTGTGCCAAAATAGCAGGCTGGTCGGTCTGTCGGCCATTAAGCAGTTAGCTCATTTATCATCTTCTCGCAGCAGGTGCCACTCCATGCAGGATCGCAATTTCGACGATATAGCCGAAAAATTTTCGCGCAATATCTACGGCACGACGAAGGGACGCATTCGTCAGGCGGTGCTGGGACAAGATCTGCGGCAATTAATCGCCACGTTGCCCGATCGCCCGCTTCGTATTCTCGATGCCGGCGGTGGCGAAGGACAAATGGCGTGTGAACTCGCCGCTTTAGGACATCAGGTCTTGTTGTGCGATCTGTCAGGTGAGATGATCCGCCGCGCAAAAGTGGCTGCTGATGAAAAAGGTGTGAGCGGGAACATGCAATTTGTACAATGTCCTGCTCAGAATATCGCACAGCATTTGGAACAGCCGGTTGATCTGATATTGTTTCACGCGGTGATCGAATGGCTGGCAGAGCCGCAACAAGCTTTGCAGGTATTAACCGATTGCCTTGCGCCTGATGGCGCGCTATCGCTGATGTTCTACAATATCCACGGTCTGGTCATGCGGCATATGATCCTGGGTAATTTCGGTCACGTTGAAGCCGGTGTTCCAAAAATTAAAAAAAGCTCGCTGTTGCCCGATCACCCGCTGGAACCCCAACAGGTATACCAATGGCTGGAAGAGCTCGGGATGATAATCGTGGGCAAGACGGGTGTGCGGGTGTTCCACGACTACCTGCGGAACAGGCAACAACATAAACAGGATTTCGATGAGCTTCTGGCGCTGGAACAGCGTTATTGCCGACAGGAACCTTTTGTTAGTTTGGGACGTTACATCCACGTGATGGCGCACAAACCCAATCTGAAGGACGAATCATGAGTGAATTTTCCCAGACTGTCCCCGAACTGGTCGCCTGGGCACGCAAAAATGACTTCTCAATTTCGCTGCCAACGGAGAGGCTGGCCTTTCTTTTGGCGATCGCAACGCTCAATGGGGAGCGTCTTGATGGGGAAATGAGTGAAGGTGAACTGGTTGATGCGTTTCGTCACGTAAGCAAAGGCTTCGAACAGACACATGAAACCGTCACAGTACGTGCCAATAACGCCATCAATGACATGGTGCGTCAGCGTTTGCTCAATCGTTTTGTCAGTGAACTGGCCGACGGCAACGCCATTTATCGATTAACGCCGTTGGGTATTGGCATTACCGACTACTATATTCGCCAGCGTGAATTCTCAACGCTGCGCTTGTCAATGCAGCTCTCCATTGTGGCTCAGGAGCTCAAGCGTGCTGCCGATGCAGCCGAAGAGGGCGGCGATGAGTTCCACTGGCACCGCAACGTATTTGCTCCGTTGAAATACTCGGTCGCCGAGATCTTTGACAGCATCGACATGACCCAAAGGATCATGGACGAGCAGCAGCAGGGGGTGAAAGATGACATTGCCTCCCTGCTTAATAAAGACTGGCGTGCGGCGATCTCCAGCTGTGAAATGTTATTGTCTGAGACGTCAGGTACGCTGCGCGAATTGCAGGATACGTTGGAGGCGGCAGGCGATCTTCTGCAGGCCCACTTGCTGCGCATTCAGGAATTCACCCTAGGCGACAGCGAATTGGGCTTCGTCGATAAACTGGTGTTTGATCTGCAAAGCAAACTTGACCGCATAACGAGCTGGGGCCAGCAGGCCATTGATCTCTGGATCGGCTACGACCGACACGTGCATAAATTTATCCGTACTGCCATCGACATGGATAAAAACCGCGTGTTTGCGCAGCGTTTACGTCAGTCAGTACAAAACTATTTCGATCAGCCATGGACTCTGACGTTTGCCAATGCGGAACGTTTGCTGGACATGCGTGATGAAGAGCTGGCTTTGCGCAGTGAGGAAGTGACGGGGGAACTCCCACCGGATCTTGAATACGAAGAGTTCAGTGAAATACGTGAACAACTTACCGCGTTGATTGAACAGGCATTGCAAGTTTATCAACAACAGAAGACGCCACTCAACCTGGGAACCGTGATGCGTGATTATCTTGAACAGTATCCGCGTGCGCGGCATTTTGACGTAGCGCGAATTGTAGTCGACCAGGCCGTGCGCCTTGGTGTGGCTGAAGCAGATTTTTCAGGGTTGCCAGCCGAATGGCAGGCAATCAATGATTTCGGAGCCAAGGTGCAGGCCCATGTCATCGACAAATATTGAACACATAATGCCAGCTAAGCTGGCGCAGGCGTTGGCAAATTCGCTCTTTCCCGCTCTGGACAGCCAGCTTCGTTCTGGCCGCCACATCGGCATTGATGAATTGGATAACCACGCCTTCCTGATGGATTTTCAGGAAGAACTCGAGCTGTTTTATCACCGTTACAGCGTTGAACTGATTCGTGCGCCGGAGGGATTCTTCTATCTTCGCCCACGCTCAACCACGCTTATCCCACGCTCGGTACTTTCCGAGCTGGATATGATGGTCGGCAAAATTCTCTGCTATCTCTACCTGAGCCCTGAGCGGCTGGCGCATGAGGGGATTTTCACCCAGCAGGAGTTATATGACGAGTTGCTGAGCTTGGCTGATGAATCCAAATTAATGAAGTACGTCAACCAGCGTTCTACCGGTTCCGATCTCGATCGCCAGAAATTACAGGATAAAGTCAGAACCTCGCTCAACCGCCTGCGCCGTTTGGGCATGGTCTGGTTTATGGGAGTAGACAGTACTAAATTCCGTATTACTGAAGCAGTATTTCGCTTCGGCGCTGATGTACGCAGCGGTGACGATGCCCGCGAGGCACAGTTACGGATGATCCGCGACGGTGAAGCGATGCCGATCGAAAATGCCCTGTCGCTCAATGATGAAAATGATGACGGCGAACCGCAGGCTGAGCAGGGGAATGACAGCGCAGAGGATGAACAGGAATGATTGAACGCGGTAAATTTCGCTCACTGACGCTGGTTAACTGGAACGGCTTTTTTGCCCGAACTTTTGACCTTGATGCGTTGGTGACTACGCTTTCCGGCGGTAACGGTGCCGGTAAATCCACCACCATGGCGGCTTTCGTCACGGCGTTGATCCCAGATTTAACCCTGCTGCACTTTCGTAACACCACGGAAGCGGGGGCCACGTCGGGTTCACGCGACAAAGGCCTGCACGGTAAACTGCGCGCGGGCGTCTGCTATTCAACGTTGGACGTAGTGAACTCACGCCATCAGCGAGTGATCGTCGGTGTGCGTCTGCAACAGGTTGCCGGTCGTGACCGCAAAGTAGACATCAAACCTTTCACCATTCAGGGGCTGCCAACCTCGATTCAACCGACTGAAATTTTGACAGAAACTGTCGGTGAGCGTCAAGCTCGCGTGCTCTCTTTGCAGGAGTTGAAAGACAGCGTCGAAGCAATGGAAGGGGTGCAGTTTAAGCAGTTCAACTCCATCACTGACTACCACTCGTTGATGTTTGACCTGGGGGTTATCCCGCGCCGCCTGCGGACGGCATCCGATCGCAGCAAATTCTACCGCCTGATTGAAGCGTCACTTTACGGCGGTATATCCAGCGCCATTACCCGTTCCCTGCGTGACTACTTGTTGCCGGAAAACAGCGGCGTGCGTAAAGCCTTCCAGGATATGGAAGCGGCATTGCGCGAAAACCGCATGACGCTGGAAGCGATTCGCGTAACGCAGTCTGACCGTGACCTGTTTAAGCATTTGATTTCAGAAGCAACGTCTTACGTGGCGGCAGACTATATGCGCCACGCTAATGAACGCCGTATTCATCTCGACGGCGCGCTGGTGCTGCGTAATGACTTGCTGACCAGCCGTAAACAGCTCGCCAGTGAGCAATATCGTCATGTTGAAATGGCGCGCGAACTGGCTGAACAAAGCGGTTCGCAAAGTGATCTGGAAACCGATTATCAGGCGGCCAGTGATCATTTAAGTCTGGTGCAGACCGCGATGCGTCAGCAGGAAAAAATCGAGCGCTATGAAAGCGATCTTGAAGAGCTGACTTACCGCCTCGAAGAACAAAATGAAGTGGTGGCCGAAGCCGGAGAGTTGCACGCCGAGCACGAAGCGCGTGCTGAAGCTGCAGAACTCGAGGTGGATGAGCTTAAAAGCCAGCTGGCAGATTATCAGCAGGCACTGGACGTACAGCAGACCCGCGCCATTCAGTATCAGCAGGCGCTTCATGCTATCGAACGTGCCCGCGAACTGTGCCAGATCCCCGATCTGACTATTCAAAACAGCGAAGAGTGGCTGGAAACCTTCCAGAGTAAAGAGCAGGAAGCGACCGATATACTGCTGAAGCTGGAACAAAAGATGAGCGTGGCCGATGCCGCTCACAGCCAGTTCGAGAATGCTTATCAGCTGGTGGTGAAAATTGCCGGCGAAGTCAGCCGCAGCGAGGCCTGGCAAACGGCGCGTGAATTGCTGCGTGACTGGTCTTCACAGCAACATCAGGCTGAACGCGTTGAACCACTGCGTATGCGCCTTACGGAGTTGGAAGGGCGTCTGCGTGAGCAACAGGACGCTGAGCGTCAGTTGCAGGAGTTTTGCAAACGTACCGGTCAGGACGTGCATCCTGAAGATCTGGATGAGTTGCAGCGCGAACTCGATGTACAAATTGAAGAGTTGTCGCAGGTAGTCTCGCAGGCTGGCGAACGTCGCATGGAAATGCGTCAGGAACTCGAGCAGGTGCAGTCACGTATTCGTGAACTGACCGCTCGTGCGCCGGTCTGGCTTACTGCGCAGGAAGCGCTTAGTCAGTTAAGCGAACAAAGTAAAGAACCTCTGGAGAGCAGCCAGCAGGTGACTGAGCATATGCAGCAACTGCTGGAAACTGAGCGCGAAACCACGGTTGAGCGTGATGAAGTTGCTGCGAAAAAACGACGTATTGAAGGGCAGATCACACGCCTCAGCCAGCCAAGCGGTGCTGAAGATTCTCGGATGATTGCGCTGGCCGAACGTTTCGGTGGCGTGTTGCTGTCAGAGATTTATGATGACGTCACCATCGACGATGCGCCTTATTTCTCCGCGCTATATGGCCCGTCGCGCCACGCTATCGTCGTGCCAGACCTGTCGCGTATTCGCGATCAGCTTGATGGCCTCGATGATTGCCCGGAAGACTTATATCTGATCGAAGGGGATCCACAATCCTTCGATGACAGCGTATTTGCTGTCGAAGAGATGCCTGGTGCGGTACTGGTAAAAAGCGGTGAGCGTCAGTGGCGTTACTCCCATTTCCCGCAGGTGCCACTCTTTGGCCGCGCGGCGCGTGAAAACCGTCTCGAAACGCTGAATAAAGAGCGCGAAACCCTCTCTGAGCGTTATGCGAATCTGTCGTTTGACGTGCAGAAAATTCAGCGGGTGCATCAGGCATTCAGCCGCTTCATTGGCAGCCATTTGGCCGTGGCCTTTGATGCCGATCCGGAAGCTGAAATCCGAACCCTGAGTGGCCGCCGTGGTGAGTTGGAACGTGCGCTAAACGCGCATGAAGGGTCTAACCAGCAGCAGCGTCAGCAATACGAACAGGCCAAAGAGGCCTATGCAATGCTCAACAAACTGCAGCCGCGCGTTGGCCTGCTGTGTGATGAGACATTGATTGATCGCGTTGAAGAGCTGCGTGAAGAGCTGGAAGAAGCGCAGGATTCTGCCCGCTTTATTCAACAGCATAGTGCATCTCTGGCTAAACTCGAGCCGTTGGTTGCCGTACTGCAAAGCGACCCGGAGCAGCATGACCAACTGAAAGAAGATTATGCTGAGGCGCAGCACGCTCAGCGTCTGGCTAAACAGCAGGCCTTCTCGCTGACAGAAGTGGTTCAGCGCCGCGCACACTTTGGTTATACCGACTCAGCCGGCATGCTGACTGAAAACTCCGACCTGAATGACAAACTGCGCCAGCGTCTTGAACATGCGGAAGCGGAGCGTACCCGCGCCCGCGATCAACTGCGTCAACATCAGACTCAGTTTACTCAGTACAGTCAGGTTCTGGCGTCACTCAAAAGCTCGTTTGATGCTAAACGTGACATGCTCAAGGAACTGGGACAGGAGTTGCAGGAAATTGGCGTTCAGGCAGATGCTAATGCTGAAGCGCGCGCCAAGCTGCGTCGTGACGAGTTGCACACCGCTCTCAGCACTAACCGTTCGCGCTGTAACCAGTTGGAAAAACAGATCACGTTCTGCGAAGCTGAGATGGATAACCTGCAGAAGAAACTGCGCAAACTGGAACGCGATTATCATCAGAGTCGCGAACAGGTAGTGACGGCGAAAGCGGGCTGGTGTGCGGTAATGCGTTTGGTGAAAGACAACGGTGTCGAACGCCGTCTGCATCGTCGTGAACTGGCCTATATGGATGGTGATGAGCTGCGTTCAATGTCGGATAAATCACTGGGTGCACTGCGCCTGGCGGTGGCCGATAACGAACATCTGCGTGACGTATTGCGTCTGTCCGAAGATCCTAAACGGCCGGAACGTAAGATTCAGTTCTACATTGCTGTTTATCAGCATCTGCGCGAACGTATACGCCAGGATATTATCCGCACTGATGACCCGGTTGAAGCCATCGAACAGATGGAAATTGAACTTGGGCGTCTGACCGAAGAACTGACTGCACGCGAACAGCAACTGGCGCTCAGCTCGAAAAGTGTGGCTAACATTATCCGCAAAACGATTCAGCGCGAGCAGAACCGTATTCGCCAGCTGAACCAGGGCCTGCAAGCCGTGGCTTTCGGTCAGGTGAAAAGCGTGCGGCTTAACGTTAATGTGCGTGAGGCCCACGCGGGTTTGCTTGATGTGTTGTCCGAGCAGCAGGAGCAGCATCAGGACCTGTTCAGCAGTAACCGTCTCACCTTCTCGGAAGCGCTGGCAAAACTCTATCAGCGCCTGAATCCGCAAATTGATATGGGGCAACGTACGCCGCAAACTATTGGCGAAGAGTTACTCGATTACCGCAATTATCTTGAGATGGAAGTGGAAGTTAACCGTGGTTCTGACGGCTGGTTGCGTGCAGAGAGCGGGGCACTGTCAACGGGGGAAGCCATTGGTACCGGTATGTCGATTCTGGTCATGGTGGTGCAGAGCTGGGAAGAGGAGTCGAGCCGTATGCGTGGTAAAGATATCTCACCTTGCCGCCTGCTGTTCCTCGATGAAGCAGCGCGTCTGGATGCCAAATCAATTGCAACACTGTTCGAACTTTGCGACCGTCTTGAGATGCAGTTGATTATTGCTGCGCCTGAAAACATCAGTCCTGAGAAAGGCACCACCTATAAACTGGTACGTAAAGTGTTTAACAATCATGAACACGTTCACGTCGTCGGTTTACGTGGCTTTGCTGCTGAACAGCCTGCGATTGCCAACGCAGAAGCAGGCAGTTCATAGCCTTCACGAGAAATTGGTTACATTGATACAATGAGCCCCGCTTGCGGGGCTTTTTTAAGCCTGATGTTCACTCAATATGCAGCCGGTTACCTTGCCAGCTTAGCTGTGTTACTGCAGATGTTGCCCTGCCATCAGTGGTTTCACCCCCGACTAAAATTACCTTATTCTTATCTTGAATTGACACGCCATAGCCCAGTGGCTGAGGTAATTTACCGGCGATTTGCCATTGATTATCGACCAGAGCATAGACCGACTGTTGCCACTGTTTTTTTAACCCTTTATGGGCATATAGCTGACCGGCATTAAATTGTTTCCAGGCGTCAGGAAAATTAGCCCCACCGGCTACCAGGACCACATTATGGCTGACTCCAGAGAATGCGCCTGCCAGTCCTTCCTGCGCCTTCCCTTTTTCAGAGCTAATCAGGTCAGGTAGTTGTTGCCAGTTAAGCTGTGACCCCTGCTTTTTACCTTTCCACACTGCTGCTGTTCGCAGACCCGGCTTAATTTCACCATTAATTAATATCAGACGATCATTTAAATCGCTGATTGCCGATCCTGCCGTTCCTGAAAAAGGTAACTGCCCAGCGCTTTTCCACTGGTTTTTTACCGGATCGTAAATAAGGACATCACGGTTATAGAAGTAGTCCGCCGGCGCCTTATCAAAATAGGCGTTAGTGACTGTGGCTTTCTGTGTTTCATCATTGCCTGCGGCGGCCATGTCGGTGAAATAACCGTCAAAAATAGCCTTATTGACCCCACCCAACAGCAGGGCTTGGGCGCTATCCAGTGTAGTCGCCGCTACCCCTACCAGGCCGTATGGGGCACGGGTAGCCAGCTGTAACCACTGATTACTTTGCGGATCAAACCGATAAACATCACTCAGAGCGCGGACCTGATTATCAGCAGGACTACTTTTACCTACTCCTCCAAATACATACAGCTTGCCCCCAAGAGCCACAGTCACTGCCTGCTCACGTGGCTGGCCCGGAAAGTCCGCTATTTTCTGCCATCCGCGGCTGTCTTTATCCATATCAAAACGAAACCACGATTGGCCTGCTGAGCCCAGGCCAACATACAAGCTGTTGTCCACTCGTGCTCCCGTGCCATTCTTAAATGGGACGGGTATGTCTGGATAAGATGCTGCGTGAGCGTAAAAAACAGGCAGAGTAATGAATAAGATAAATGCACCAGACAGCGCGGCCTTTATACGCGTATTTTTTTTACGGTGCTGGTAAATCTGAGTCATTAGCAGTTTTCCTTATAGGTCTTTGACTCTGTGAAAGGTGTGGTTAAATTCATTAAATAAAACTCCTATTTGTAAATAAAACTGGAGTTTTGCTTCATTGTTAACATATTGGCCTTATCGTACTCTGTCAATGGACTGACGCTGGAGCTGTGCGTAATGCCTGAATAAAGGGTTGTGGAGGGATGTACGGCTAGAGTTCTAAGAGGACTTTTAATTTTTGAGTAAATAAACACCACTCATATTGAATGAGATGATAATCACACTGACAGTGCTTTATTAAACGCCTCCGCTAGCATAGAGTCTTCTCAGCGACCGCGGCGCTATTGTGTTGAGATCGCGCGCAAAAATGGAATTCTCTTTTATACTTAAACTACGAGTTGTTTGCTTGAATTCGACCTTATTAATTTGAGCATTTTAACGGGAGGCAAGGGATGATGTTTATGGGTCAAGGGTCTCTCAGATTTCTGGTAGCCAGCTGTCTCGTTGCTATGGGACTGGCTCCAATGGGAACTGCATTCGCCGCGGTGCCGACACTCTCTGTACGGTCAGCAACGCTTTCAAGCGTGCAGAGTCTTAGTCAGCTACAAGCTGAGTTGCCCGCCAGCGTAAAACCGCTTTATATTTCATCGCTTGTGACATTATACGCCGCCAACCACATGCAACCCATGTGGCAGGACAGGGATGCTATACAGCAATTTCAGCAACAACTCGCAGAACTGGCCATTTCCGGAGTACAGCCTCAATTCACCCAGTGGGTGAAATGGTTGACCGACCCGCAAATCACCGGCATGGCACGGGATATCGTGTTATCGGATGCAATGTTGGGATATTTACAGTTTGTCAGCGGTGTTGAGGCGAACGGGGATAACTGGTTGTATAGCGGAAAGCCTTACAAGATGACCACGCCACCGCTGACTGTGATAAATCAGTGGCAGCTGGCATTGCGTAAAGGTACAACAGCGGGATACATCACGACGCTGGCACCTCAACATCCTCTTTATTCCAAGATGCACGCTGCGTTGAAAGTCATGTTGGCGGACAGCCGTCCATGGCCACAGGTGGCCAATGCGTCCAGTCTGCGCCCAGGGCAAGTTAGTGATGATATTCCTGCGCTTCGTGAGATCCTCAACCGTAGCGGTATGATGACTCCCGCACCGACAGAGTCAAAATCACCGCAGCCCACAGACGAAACTATTGCTAAAGATGGTCCGGGGGCTGCTGCCAACGACGATCTGTCAGTCGATGAGTCCGCAGATAAGTCGGTTCCCGCGTCACCGGTTGTCAGCCCAGCTGCCACATCGGTGACGGATGTATTACCAACAGTGGAAAACACTGGTCAGCCAGCAGCAACAATCCCCGTTGCCGTCGCGGATAATATCTATTCGCCAGAATTGGTTGAGGCTGTTAAACGCTTTCAGAAATGGCAGGGACTTGAGCCAGATGGCGTCATCGGGATGCGTACCCGTGAGTGGCTGAATGCTTCGCCTCGTCTGCGTGCCACATTGTTCGCCCTGAACATTCAGCGACTGCGTATTCTGCCAGGAAGTGTTAATACCGGGATCATGGTGAACATCCCAAATTATCAGCTGACCTATTATCTCAACGGTAATGAGGTACTGTCGTCACGTGTCATTGTCGGGCGTCCAAGCCGAAAGACTCCCCTGATGAGCAGTGCGCTGAATAATGTGGTGGTCAACCCACCATGGAATGTGCCAACCACTCTGGTGCGTGAGGATATTGTTCCTAAAGCTATGCGGGATTCTGGGTACTTTCAGAAGCATGGTTATACGGTGTTGGCAGGCTGGAACAACGATGCAGAAGTGGTTGACCCGTCAATGATCGACTGGAGTGTGGTTACGCCTAACCATTTCCCATATCGTATACGTCAGGCTCCAGGTGCGAGTAACTCACTTGGCCGGTATAAGTTTAACATGCCAAGCTCGGATGCGATTTACCTGCATGACACTCCCAATCACGGCCTGTTCCAGAAAGATATTCGTGCTTTAAGCTCAGGCTGTGTACGCGTAAACAAAGCTTCCGAACTCGCCAACATGTTGCTGCAAGATGCGGGGTGGAATGATACCCGTATCTCCTCAACGCTGCAGGCTGGTAATACAACGTTTGTGCCAATCCGTCATCATATACCGGTCAAACTGTTCTATCTAACAGCGTGGGTTGCCGAGGATGGTAAGCCGCAGTTCCGCACAGATATTTACAATTATGACTCGCCAGTGCGATCTGGTGCACAAATTTTGTCAAAGGCGGAAATTTTGCTGCAATAAATGCAGTAAAACTAAAATGATAGCGGTCAGAATATTTGGCCTGATTACGGGTGTGGCCTCAGTGGCATGCCCGTTTTGCTTTATGGGTGGGTTGACTCCCTGAAATAAGGCGGTTAAGGTTCGGAACGGTACAACTTTTGTGCCATATTTTGACTCTCTTACCGGGTAGTAGACTGTTCATGGATCAAATCGACAAGCATCGCCGTAAATGGCTGGCACTGGGTAGTGCCGCTATGGGTATCGCGCTCCTTCCTGGACGCGCTTTTGCCACTCTTTCCACTCCTCGTCCACGTATTTTGGTGGTTAATAACTTAAATACCGGCGAAACCCTTAAAACTGAGTTTTTTGATGGAAAGCGTTACAACAAGGATGAATTGGCCAGATTGAATCATCTGTTCAGGGACTATCGGGCAGAAAAGGTTAAAAGTATTGATCCTGCGTTGTTCGACCACCTTTACCGGCTGCAAGTGATGCTGGCGACCAATAAACCGGTTCAGCTAATTTCGGGTTACCGGACCATTGCCACCAACAACAGTATGCGCCGGCCGGGCAGCGGTGTGGCTAAAGACAGTTATCATACCAAGGGCCAGGCGATGGATTTTCACATCGAAGGCATTGAGTTGAGTAATATCCGCAAAGCTGCGTTAAAAATGAAGATGGGTGGTGTAGGATATTATCCACGAAGCAACTTTGTGCATATCGATACAGGTCCGGCAAGAACCTGGTGATATGTGTAATTTTCGGCTTGTCCCTGGCGGGATAAGCCGCTGTGGAGCCTTATGAAATACCATCTTATTCCTGTCACGGCGTTCAGCCAAAATTGTTCTGTTATCTGGTGCAGTAAAACTCTTCAGGCAGCGATTGTTGACCCGGGTGGTGAAGCTGAAAAAATTATCGCCGAAGTGGCTACCTTAGGCGTCTCGGTGAGTCAGATATTGTTGACACACGGTCACCTCGATCACGTCGGTGCTGCTGCACAGGTAGCAAAACATTTTAAAGCCCCGATTGTTGGACCTCACAAAGAAGATCTGTTCCTGCTCGAATCCCTGCCAGCCCAAAGCCGGATGTTTGGTCTGGACGATTGCGCGCCGCTGACACCCGATACCTGGCTGGAAGAGGGCGATGAGGTGTTGGTGGGGGAGGCGTGTCTGAGTGTTTTACATTGTCCTGGGCATACACCGGGACATATTGTATTTATTAATGAGAAGAGCCGTCTGGCAGTCTCCGGTGACGTTATTTTCCGTGGTGGCGTTGGGCGCAGTGATTTCCCGCGTGGCGATCATCAGGCGCTGATTCAGTCGATCAGAACCAAGTTGTTGCCATTGGGCGATGATATAGCTTTCATACCGGGACATGGCCCAATGTCAGACTTCGGGCATGAACGTAAAACCAATCCATTCTTGCAGGATGAATTGCCGGTCTGGTAAATCGCTTCGAAAATACCGACGCTATAAATGAAAAAACCAGTCAGTTGCCTGACTGGTTTTTTTTCTGAAGAAATGAATTACAGAACGGCGACGATGGCTTCACACAGTGGCGCCATATTATCGAGCGTAATACCCGCCACGTTGATTCGGCCGGAGTTCACCGCATACACGCCGAACTCATCGCGCAGACGCAGAACCTGGTCTTTAGTCAGACCGCTGAAAGAGAACATGCCGTTCTGATTAATGATGAAGCTGAAATCCTGCTGAGCCCCTTTTTCCTGCAGGGTGGTCACGAACAGCTGACGCATACGGTGAATGCGTTGACGCATGTCGCTCAGCTCCTGTTCCCAGATTGCACGCAGCGCTTCATTGCCCAGAATAGTGGCCACAACCGCGGCACCGTGAGATGGCGGATTGGAGTAGTTGGCACGGATAACGGATTTAACCTGACTGAAGGCGCGGTCAGCTATTTCGGCATCCGCTGCCACTATAGTACAAGCGCCTACGCGTTCGTTGTAGAGTCCAAAGTTCTTCGAGTAAGAGCTGGCAACCAGGAATTCGGCATGTTTGGCCGCAAAGATACGCAGACCCTGTGCATCTTCTTCCAGGCCTTTAGCAAAGCCCTGATAAGCGAAATCAAACAGCGGCAACCAGCCTTTAGCGACGGACAATTCAGCCAGCTGCGTCCACTGCTCTGCTGTAGGATCGATACCTGTTGGGTTATGACAGCAACCATGGAACAACACCACGTCACCGGCCTGAGCTTCACTGAGGCTTTTCAACATGCCATCAAAATCCAGTGCATGATTGGCCGCGTCATAATAGTTGTACTCTACAACTTCGAGACCAGAGGCATTGAATACCCCTTTATGGTTAGGCCAACTTGGGTTGCTCACCCACACGCGCTTAGCACGGGTTTGAGTTGCGATAAAATCTGCTGCGATACGCAGGCCGCCTGTGCCTCCCGGTGTTTGTGCCGTGCGTGCACGTTTGTCGGCGATGATAGCGCTGTCTTTGCCGAACAGCAGTTCCTGAGTACAACGTGCAAAATCAGGCAGCCCGTCAATGCTCAGGTAAGTTTTGGTGGTTTCGTTTTCTAGCAAATATTGCTCGGCTTTCTTCACGCTGGTCAGAACCGGAGTTTTACCCGTTTCGTCTTTATAAACACCGATCCCAAGATTGATTTTATCCTGGCGAGCGTCAGCGCGGAAAAGATCAGAAAGACCGAGAATAGGATCAGCAGGTGCAGCAGTGATTTTTTCAAACATAGGGAAGACTTCCATGGCCTGATATGTAGCAGAAAGAGGGCATCAGGTTACCGCCAGAAAGTGAGTTTGCCAACCGTTTGCGGCAAAAAGAAAGCGGAGTTGTGAAGCAGCCTTCGAGATTAATAATATTGATAATTGAAAAGGGCGAGCGAGTCCTAAAAAGCAAAAGGCAGAGCCGAAGCCCTGCCTTTCAGTTCACTCAGGATGCACCCGTAAGTACATCGGTCAAGCGAAATTAGAACTGGTATTGCAAGCCAACGCCAACAACGTTGTCGGTACTTGTACCGGCAGCTTTGGTGTAGTCGTTGTCGTCCAGCAGGTTGATTTTGTAGTCAACATAGGTGGACATGTTTTTGTTGAAGTAGTAGTAGGTACCCACTTCGATGTATTTAACCAGGTCAGCGTCGCCGCCGCCGTAGGTAGCGCCATTACCTGTAACAGAGTTCAGGTCCTTACCTTTAGATTGCAGGTAAGCGATAGATGGGCGTAGACCGAAGTCGAACTGGTACTGAGCAACCACTTCGAAGTTCTGAGTTTTGTTAGCAACCTGGTTGTCACCACCGTAAGCGGTAGTGTTACGGGATTCACCGTAGAAGGTTGCCAGGTATACGTTGTTAGCGTCGTATTTCGCGCCAAATGCATACTGCTCAGCTTTGTTACCCTGTGCGCTGTTGGCCTGAGTTTTCTGGTCAACAGTACGGTTAGAGTTAGCGTAAGCACCGGTCAGGCTAACACCTGAGTTGCCGAGTGCATAAGCAACGGAGGTACCAACGCCGTCACCGTTCTGGGTGATGATAGAGCTGTTTGGAACGTTGCCGCCGATTTCTGTATTACGGTCGTTCTCGTTTTTGCCCTGATACTGAAGAGCGAAGCTCAGGCCATCAACCAGACCGAAGAAGTTGCTGTTACGGTAAGTTGCCAGACCGTTTGAACGACCAACCATGAAGTTGTCGTTGGTTTGGTACATGGTGTCATCACCGAATACTGGTAATTGGTCAGTATAAGACATTACGTCGTAGATCACGCCGTAGTTACGACCGTAGTCGAATGAACCCCAGTCGCCGAATTTCAGACCTGCGAAGCCCAGACGAGTTTTGTTGCCTGCGTCGCCCTGTGCTTCAGCATGGTTAGCCTGAACGTTGTATTCCCACTGGCCGTAACCGGTCAGTTGGTCAGTAATTTGAGTTTCGCCTTTGAAGCCGAAACGAACGTAAGTCTGATCACCATCGTCGCCGTTGTTATCAGAGAACTGGTGACGTGCGTCAACTTTACCGTACAGGTCCAGTTTATTGCCGTCTTTGTTATAGATTTCAGCCGCGTTTGCTGCACCAGCAGCCAACAGAGCAGGAATTACGACAGCAAGAATATTGCGCTTCATCATTTTATTATTACCCTCATTGGTTTTATTTGGACACCTGCCACTGCCGTCAATAATTCTTTAGGGAACTATTGTTGAGAGTTTGGTGTCTCCTGTGTCTGAACGCAGTGTTCCATCCGAGGGCTGCTTAATCTACAGCGAAAATGCTACCAAACTCCTAAACTTGTTTCAGTAGGAAAAAATGTATTACAAAATGTAATTTCTTGGGAACTTTGTGACAGGGATCTACCTTTAAAAATGACTAAGGCCAGCTGAGCTGGCCTTAGTTTTGTAACTAAAATGTTATATGGAAAATATTTTAGTTAATTAGAAGGTTGCGTTACGTGGTGTACGTGGGAACGGGATGACGTCCCGCACGTTTTGCACACCGGTCACATAAGCGACCAGGCGTTCAAAGCCTAAGCCGAAACCGGAGTGTGGCACGGTGCCGTAGCGGCGAAGGTCGCGATACCACCAGTAATCTTCTTTATTCAGGCCCATTTCTTCCAGACGAGCATCCAGCACATCCAGGCGCTCTTCACGTTGTGACCCCCCGATAATCTCACCAATACCCGGTGCCAGCACATCCATCGCAGCGACAGTTTTCCCGTCATCATTCATTCGCATGTAGAATGCTTTGATATCTTTAGGGTAATTTTTAACCACCACCGGCGCTTTAAAATGCTGCTCTGCAAGGTAGCGTTCGTGTTCAGAAGATAAATCAACACCCCAAGACACAGGATTCTCGAATCTCTGTCCGCAATTCATCAGTATTTCTACTGCATCGGTATAGTCGACCTGGGCGAAATCTGATGTTACAAAACGCTGCAGGCGGGAAACAGCATCTTTGTCTACGCGTTCAGCGAAAAACGCCATATCGTCTGCTCTTTCGTCCAGAACGGCTTGGAAAACATACTTCAGCATGCTTTCAGCCAGTGCGGCGATGTCATCGAGCGTGGCAAAAGCGACTTCGGGTTCAACCATCCAGAACTCAGCCAGATGGCGGCTGGTATTGGAGTTTTCTGCACGGAAGGTTGGGCCGAAGGTGTACACCTTAGAAAGTGCGCACGCATAGGTTTCACCATTCAACTGACCAGAAACGGTAAGAAAGGCTTCTTTACCAAAGAAGTCTTCGCTGAAATCCACTTCGCCTTTATCCGTACGTGGCAGATTTTGGAAATCCAGGGTAGAGACACGGAACATTTCGCCAGCGCCTTCTGTATCCGATGCCGTTATGAGCGGCGTTGATACCCAGAAGTAGCCGTTTTCATGATAGAAACGGTGAATGGCCTGCGACAGGGTATTACGCACACGCGCAACCGCACCGATCAGGTTGGTACGCGGGCGCAGGTGAGCCACTTCACGCAAATACTCGATCGAGTGACGTTTTGCCGCCATCGGATAAGTGTCCGGATCATCAACCCAGCCAACCACTTTAATTGCCGTAGCTTGCAGTTCAAAACTCTGGCCTTCACCTGGTGAAGCGACAACGGTGCCGGTGACTTCAATAGAGCAACCGGTGGTCAGGCGCAGAACCTCATCCTGATAATTGGGAAGAGAATTATTCACAACGGCCTGTAACGGATTAAAGCAGGAGCCGTCATAAACGGCGAGGAAGGAGATACCAGCTTTAGAATCTCTCCGGGTACGCACCCAACCGCGTACGGTGACTTCACTGTCAACCGCAGCACGGCCTTGCAGTACGTCGACTACAGGCACAACGCTCATAAATTTCTCTCTTTCTTATATATTGAGATGGTGATTGAGAACTAACGGACACCCATTTAAAGGGATTTTGCTATGTTACTTAGCCTTTCTCAGGACACAAGCAGAAATCACGTCGTCTGGACAACATTTGTCTCAGGAGAGGTTGAGACAGAAAATTTGCGGGTTGCTGAGCGATAGATGTGCCTTCATCTGATTAACATCTATATAAAGGAAGAAAACATATAAAGGAAAGCACAGGATGTTGCAGAGGAGAAAGGGCAATCGTCTGTGGCGAATGACTCCACAGACGATGAACTCAGGAGGCTTTTTTGACCAGCGGCAAATCGAAAGCTTTACGTAACGCTTTAACAAAGGCTTTGTCCTGACAAATAGTTTTACCCGGACTGTCAGACAATTTTGCCACCGGTTTGCCGTTGCACTGTACCAGCTTGATCACGATATTCAGTGGCTTGACCCCCGGAATGTTGCAGGTCAAACGCGTACCAATCCCAAATACCAGATTTACGCGGGTGTGGAAATGGCGATACAGATGCAAAGCTTTGTCTAAATCCAGGTTATCGGAGAAGACCAGCGTTTTATTCATCGGATCAATACCCAGCTTTTGGTAGTGCGCAATGGCTTTTTCACCCCATTCAACCGGGTCTCCGGAATCATGGCGTAACCCTTCATAGGCATTGGCAAATTTAGGTCCGAAATCACGCAGGAAGGCATCCATCGTTATGCAGTCGGTCAGCGCAATACCCAATTGATCGGGATATTCGTCCAGCCAGGCTTGCAGCGCGGCTCTCTGGCTATTGGCCAGAACCGGGCTGATTTGCTGATGTGCCTGGAACCACTCGTGCGCCTGTGTGCCCACCGGTGAAAGTTGCAATTTATGGGCGACATCATAGTTACTGGTGCCAACCAGATAGGGAAACTCAGCTTTCAGCGTGCTGACAATCGCCTGCTGCACGTCACCTGAGAAGCGGCGGCGAGTACCGAAGTCCATCAGGCGGAAGCGGGAAATATCGATATCGGCCGCTTCTTCTTTAAATCGTGCCAGGTTCTTACGCAGCTGTTCGACCGCCATCTGCGCAGTGACCTGTGGCGAACGGTGGCGGTGCACAACCTCGCTAATCACGGCAAGCAGTGGCACTTCCCACATAATGACTTCGCGCCATGGCCCGGAAATACGCACGTGCAAATGACCTTCACGGTCAGAGACGGTAACGTGCTCAGGGTTATAGCGGAAAGTCTTCAGCCAGTTGAGGTAGTCGGCGCTGAAAAACGGCAGGCCTGAGAGATATGAGAATTCATCATCTGTCAGGGCAAGCTCGCCCATCATTACGATTTGCTGACGAATTTGGCTGGCATATTCGCCCAGTAGTTCATCGCCGCGGCAGCGGAATTCAGCCACAACACTAATATTGTGATAGCGGTGGAAGACCGCTTGCTGCATATGAAGCTTGTAGGCATCAGTATCTAACAGCGAAGTCAAAATCGGGGAGGCGTATGGAGTCATAGCGCGTTTACAGCATCCTCGTCAGAAAGGGTTGGCCGGCAAAAACCTGTACATAATTTATAAAGGCAGTTCGCATCAATCCAACCATTCCAGATAAAAAAGCATTCTGGATAAAACAGCAAAGTCTGTGAAGTATACCGTAATATCCTGCGAAAGAACCCTCATCACATCATAATTGTCTGGGATGGGTCGAGGCTTAAATGTGCGCTAGTGCGCAGAAAGGCTCTTTCTGTTAACTATTTTGCAGGGAAAAATGCGGTGATTTATTACATTTACATAACATGAGGTTGCCGGGAGCGCAGGTTGCCCCCGGCTCTGAGGATTAAATATTTTCCAGATTGATACACCGTGTTCTCGGGCCGAATAGGCCAATCACCAGCATGACGATTAACATGCTAAAGACAATAAAGGCGATCACACCTTGTGTCCCTGCATATTGCAAAATAAAGCCAATCATAATACTGCTAAATACGGTGGAGAGACGGCTGAATGAGTAGCAAAAACCGACCGCCCGTGCACGAATATGGGTCGGGAAAACCTCGGTCTGATAGGCGTGATAGCTGTAAGTCAGCCAGGCATTAGAGTATGTAATGAGAAAACCACAGACAATCAGCATGATGGCGCTGGTTTGGAAAGCGAACAACGTACCAAAGATGACCGTCATCAGCGATGAGAGGACAATCTGCCATTTGTTCTCGATTTTGTCCGCGTAGCGGCTGCAAATCAGTGAGCCGAGCGGATAGGCCAGCGTGATAAAGAAAGCGTACAGTAAGCTATGGGTTACGCTTGTCCCTTTACCGGAAAGCAATGCGGGAAGCCAGTTTCCGAAGCCAAAAAAGCCGATGGCCTGGAAAAAATTCATGGTCATCAGCATCAGGGTGCGCGAACGATACTTCGCGGACCAGATCTCTTTGAATGTTCCTTTGCGCGGCAACTCAACGACGACATCTTCCGGGTTATAAGCCGGACTCACAGTAACACCGCAACGCTTTTCCATCGCACTCACAACATGATGAGCTTCTTCGCTGCGCCCCTGTTGCGCTAGCCAGCGCGCTGATTCCGGCAAGTTTTTTCTCACCAGCCAGATCACCAGCGAGCAAAACGCCCCGGCGATCACGACATAACGCCAGCCTGTTAAACCAAAGAAGGTTTGTGGTACCAGCCACCACGACATAAGCGCTACAGCGGGTACCGAAAGAAACTGAATAAAGAAAGCAAAGGCGAAAGCCCGGCTGCGCAGGTGCGTCGGTACCCACTCGGTGAGATACGTATCAATGGTAACCAGTTCCAGACCCAGCCCAATGCCCACCAGAAAACGGCAAAAAATGATGCCTTCTGCGTGATTCTGAAAGGCCATCAGCAGTGAAAAACAGCCATACCAGGCCAGTGCAAACATAAAGGTAATACGGCGGCCAAAGCGGTCTGCGTAGGGTGTCAGCAAG
The DNA here is from genome assembly GCA_946478305.1 of uncultured Enterobacterales bacterium. Lineage (GTDB taxonomy): Bacteria > Pseudomonadota > Gammaproteobacteria > Enterobacterales > Enterobacteriaceae > Ewingella. The sequence continues at coordinate 10,690 of CAMLBO010000004.1, read as the reverse complement.
CTGGCCCCTAAAAACAGGCCTAAAAATGTGGCGGATGCGAACGCGGCCTGACCGGATATGCCAAAAATGCCGGCTGAACCCAGATGAAATATGTTTTCGGCGAGTAAACCTGAACTGATATATCCCGTCTGGAAAAGGTCATAAAGCTCGAAAAAACCGCCCAATGACAACAAAATAATAAATCGCCATAGTCCGGCAGAGGAGGGAAGGGCATCAATTCTTACTGATAATACACTGTTATTTATAATTTTATTATCTTCATAGCCCATCCCGGGCGAGCAGGTGTTACTCATATTTTTATATCATCCCGACGTTACATAGCATTAACAATCATGCTAATGATTAGCCTGCGGATTTAAATTTTGAATTCACAACACAATGCAGAAAATTAAGCATAAAAAACTGACTTTTTGCCGAATTCAAAATGTACAGCCCAGGCATACGGAACCGTGACACATGTCCGTGTTGCGCAAAACGTGGCCTAACAGACTTACAAATCGGCAACAATCTGGGAATTTTAAGTGCCTGTGGTAAAGTTCTGGAAAGCTTTATCAGTCGCTGAGTTTTCTCCTGCCGGAGCACTCGGACAAGCAACGATCAACAACAGACGTCGTCACTCACGAAAACGTTAAAAGGTTTTTTATGACTCAACTGCCGCAAGCCAAGTTCCGCCACGATTACCGTGCGCCGGACTACACCATCACCGACATTGACCTCAACTTTGAACTCGATGCACAAACCACTGTGGTTACCGCTGTCAGCCAGATTAAACGCCTCGGTGTTGAAGGTGCTTCGCTGCTGCTCAATGGCGAGGACCTGACGTTAATCAGCCTGAAAGTGAACGGCCAGGATTGGCCAAGTTATCAGGTGACGGATAAAACCCTGGTGATTGACCGCCTGCCGGAAGCGTTCGAGCTCAGTATCGTCAACGAAATTCACCCGGCGAAAAACAGTGCGCTGGAAGGGCTGTATCTCTCAGGCGAAGCGCTTTGCACCCAGTGTGAAGCCGAGGGTTTCCAGCACATTACCTATTATCTGGATCGCCCAGATGTGCTGGCGCGTTTCTCGACCCGCATCGTGGCCGATAAGGCCCGCTACCCGTATCTGTTGTCCAACGGTAACCGTATTGATTCCGGTGAACTGGAAGAGGGAAAACACTGGATCAAATGGCAAGATCCGTTCCCTAAACCTTGCTATCTGTTTGCGCTGGTGGCCGGTGATTTTGATGTGCTGCGTGATACCTTCAAAACCCGTTCAGGTCGCGATGTGGCGCTGGAATTGTTTGTTGACCGCGGTAATCTGGACCGTGCCGACTGGGCGATGGAGTCACTGAAGCAGTCGATGAAGTGGGATGAAACCCGTTTCAATCTGGAATATGACCTCGATATTTTCATGATCGTTGCAGTTGATTTCTTCAATATGGGGGCAATGGAAAATAAAGGCCTGAACGTCTTTAACTCCAAATATGTGCTGGCAAAAGCAGAGACGGCCACAGATAAAGATTATCTGGGCATTGAAGCCGTGATCGGCCACGAATATTTCCATAACTGGACCGGTAACCGCGTGACCTGCCGCGACTGGTTCCAACTGAGTCTGAAAGAGGGCCTGACCGTATTCCGCGATCAGGAGTTCAGCTCGGATCTCGGCTCACGTTCGGTAAACCGTATTGATAACGTGCGGATCATGCGCTCTGCGCAGTTTGCCGAAGATGCCAGCCCGATGGCACACCCGATCCGTCCGGAAAAAGTGATCGAAATGAACAACTTCTACACCTTGACGGTGTATGAAAAAGGTTCGGAAGTGATCCGTATGCTGCACACGTTGCTGGGTGAAGAGAAATTCCAAGCCGGTATTCAGCTCTATTTCGAACGTCACGATGGCAGTGCAGCGACGTGTGATGATTTCGTGCAGGCGATGGAGGATGCCTCGAACGTTGATCTGTCGCTATTCCGCCGCTGGTACAGCCAGTCCGGTACGCCAATTTTGACCGTACGCGATGATTACGACGTTGAAAAACAGCAATATACCCTAACCGTTAGCCAGAGAACCCCACCGACGGCCGACCAGGCTGAGAAACTGCCGCTGCATATTCCGCTGGATATCGAACTCTACGATCCACAGGGCAACGTAATTCCCCTTAAGCAAAATGGCAGCATCGTCAGCAATGTGCTGAACGTAACCGAGGCTGAGCAGACCTTTATCTTTGAAGATGTGGCGCATCCTCCGGTGCCTTCCTTATTGCGCGAATTCTCCGCGCCCGTGAAGCTCGATTACAAATATGGCGATCATCAACTGACTTTCCTGATGAAACACGCGCGTAATGACTTCTCACGCTGGGACTCGGCGCAGAGCCTGTTGGCTATTTATATTAAGCTCAACGTCGCGCGTCATCAGCAGAAACAACCCTTGTCACTGCCGCTGCACGTGGCTGATGCCTTCCGTGCTGTACTGCTGGATGAGAAGATTGATCCGGCGCTGGCCGCGCAGATCCTGACGTTACCGTCTGAAAACGAAATTGCGGAACTGTTTGAGATTATCGATCCGGAAGCGATCAGTGCGGTGCACGCTGCAATTACCCGTTGTCTGGCTACTGAAATGGCCGACGAGTTCCTCGCAGTATATACCGCCAATCGCCTGCCGGCTTACCGCGTGGTGCATGCAGATATCGGTAAGCGCGCGCTTCGTAATACTTGTCTGCGTTATCTGGCGTTTGGCGATGTAGGTCAGGCAGATAAGATTGTACGCGCTCAGTTCGAGCAAGCCGACAACATGACTGACTCTCTGGCAGCGCTGTCTGCCGCGGTTGCGGCCCAATTACCTTGCCGTGAAGCCCTGATGGCGGCTTACGATGAGCGTTGGCATCAGGATGGGCTGGTGATGGACAAATGGTTCATTTTGCAGGCTTCCAGCCCGTCGGCAGAGGTATTGCAAAAAGTCCGTTCATTGCTGAATCATCGTTCCTTCACCATGAGCAACCCGAACCGCGTACGATCGCTTATCGGTGCATTTGCCTCGGCTAACCCGTCGGCGTTCCATGTGGCTGACGGCAGCGGTTATCAGTTCCTGGTGGAAATGCTCACCGATCTGAATACCCGTAACCCGCAGGTGGCAGCGCGTATGATTGAACCATTGATCCGTCTGAAACGTTATGATGCGAACCGCCAGGCGTTAATGCGCAGTGCGCTTGAGCAGTTAAAAGGGTTGGAGAATCTGTCCGGCGATCTGTTCGAGAAGATCAGTAAGGCGTTAGACGCCTAATAAGCCGCGTTACAGGCACTATGATAGAAGACGAAAGGGCGATGGAAACATCGCCCTTTTTACATTCTGCACTTACGTCATGATTAGCGTTGTGCGCGCTTGGCTTCCTGCTTCCCCGTTGGAGAAGGTTGCGGAGTCAGAACTCGCTCCAGTACTTCGGCTTCCAGCTCTGCCAGCCGTACCGATCCTTTTCGTCGCGGACGTGGTAAATCGACCTGTAAATCCAGGCCAATTTGACCCTGTTCAATCAGAATGACCCGGTCGGCGACTGTCACGGCTTCACTCACATCATGCGTAACCAGTAATACCGTAAAATCATGCTGCTGCCATAAACGTTCAATCAGCCCCTGCATCTCAATGCGCGTGAGGGCATCGAGTGCACCCAGTGGTTCATCCAGTAATAACAACCGCGGGCGGTGGATAAGGGCACGGGCGAGGGCGACGCGTTGTTTCTGCCCGCCGGATAGCGCTGAAGGCCAGTCGTTGGCGCGATCCGCCAGTCCAACCTCTTCCAGCGCTGCCTGAGCGGTTTCGCGCCAGTGACCTTTCAGACCAAGCCCTACATTGTCGATCACCTTTTTCCATGGCAGCAGGCGGTCATCCTGAAACATCAGCCGCGTATCCTCACGCACGTGACTCAGCGGTGCGCTGCCGCTTAGCATTTCACCTTCAGTGGTACTTTCCAAACCAGCCAGTAACCGCAATAAGGTACTTTTTCCGCAACCGCTGCGACCGACTACCGCCACGAACTGTCCGGGAGAAATGCGCAGATTAATGTCCTTGAGTACCGTGCGGTTACCATACTTCTTGCTGATGCCTGCCAGAGTGACCGGCGTGCCTTGCGGGATGCGTGAAGTATTACTCATGCGGCGTCTCCTTGTTTCTTCTGATAAGCCGGGTGCCAGCGTAGCCAGACGCTCTCCAGCGTACGGGCGAGCAGGTCAGCCAGCTTGCCGAGGAGCGCGTACAGCACAATGGCAACGACGACCACATCAGTTTGCAGGAATTCACGGGCATTCATGGCCAGATAGCCAATGCCCGAGTTAGCCGAAATGGTTTCCGCAACGATCAACGTCAACCACATAAACCCGAGCGCAAAGCGTACGCCAACCATAATCGAGGGCAGGGCTCCCGGTAACACCACCTGTATAAACAGCGGGAAACCGGACAGCCCGTAGCTGCGCGCCATCTCCAGCAGGCCACGGTCGATATTACGAATACCGTGATAGGTATTGAGATAAATAGGGAACAGCGTCCCCAGTGCGACCAGGAAAATTTTGGCGGATTCATCGATGCCGAACCACAAAATAACCAACGGGATCAGCGCCAGATGGGGAATGTTACGCAACATCTGCAACGAACTGTCGAGCAGCCGCTCGCCCCAACGCGAAAGACCAGTAATAAAGCCCAGCAGCAGACCCAAACTGCCGCCGATGGCGAAGCCTACCAGTGCGCGAAAGGTGCTGATTTTGAGGTTTTGCCACAGATCACCGCTTTTCGCCAACGTCCAGAAAGCTTCGATTACTGCGCTGGGCGCGGGGAGAATCCGGTTCGACAGCCATCCGGCTTCTACCGCCAACTGCCAGCCACCTATCAGTGCGACCGGCACTATCCACGGTAAAACACGGTCCAGCCAGCGTTGCGATGTATGCATGTCGGACTCCTTAATGCTGAGCGGCAGCGCGTTTGGGGGCAAAATCATGCGCCACCAGTTCACCGCGAGCTTCAATAGCACGTTTCACGGTGGTGTCTTGATCGGCTGTCGCCAGATCCAGATGAGGGAACAGTAACTCGCTGACGCGGTAAGCTTCTTCGAGATGGGGGTAACCGGAGAAGATAAAGGTATCAATGCCCAGATCGGCATATTCCTGCATGCGCGCTGCAACCGTTGGGCCATCACCTACTAACGCCGTACCTGCACCGCTGCGCACCAGGCCGACTCCCGCCCAAAGATTCGGGCTGATTTCCAGCTTGTTGCGGTTACCCCCGTGCAGCGCAGCCATGCGGTGCTGGCCAACGGAGTCCGTTCTGGCAAAAGCCGCCTGCGCTTTCTGAATGGTTTCATCATCCAGATTGGCAATCAGACGGTTGGCGGCCTGCCAGGCTTCTTCATTCGTTTCGCGTACGATCACGTGCAGACGAATACCAAAACGCACGCTGCGCCCCTTAGCGGCGGCTTTGGCACGGACCTGCTCAATTTTTTCTTTAACCAGATGCGGAGGTTCTCCCCACGTCAGGTAGAGTTCAACCTGTTCAGCCGCCAGATCCTGCGCTTCGTCAGAAGAGCCACCGAAATAGAGCGGTGGGCGGGGCTGCTGAACCGGCGGATGCATCAGGCTCGCGCCTTTTACCTGAATATGTTTGCCCTCGTAATCGACCGTTTCCCCTTCCAGTACCCGACGCCAGATACGGGTAAATTCAGCGGAGGCTTCGTAACGCTCCTTGTGATTCAAATGCAAGCCTTCGGCTGCCAGTTCATCAGGATTGCCACCCGTAACCAGGTTAAACAGGGCGCGGCCGCCGGAAAGCCTGTCAAGCGTGGCGGCCTGCCGGGCTGCCAGCGTTGGGGAGATGATCCCAGGGCGCAGGGCTACAAGAAATTTAAGCTTCTGGGTGACAGAAATCAGTGAGGCTGCCACCAACCAGGAGTCTTCACATGAGCGGCCAGTCGGCAGCAGCACGCCACCAAATCCGAGACGGTCCGCTGCCTGAGCAATTTGTTGCAAATAACTGAGATCGACGGTACGGGCATCTTTGTCGGTGCCAAGATAGCGTCCGTCGCCGTGAGTGGGCAAAAACCAGAAAACGTTCAGGCTCATATGATAACTCCTCTGTCGTCAATGTTGCCGCTTCTGATGAGCTGCGATTGTTATTGTTGGACTAATTACTGGGCGGGGTGGTCACGCCAGATTCGGTCTTTGATCTCCACCGGTTTCGGCAGAATATGGTTTTGATAAAACAGATCCGCGGTGGCTTGCTGGGCTTTTTCCGTCCGTTCGTCCACCGGGGTAATCGGTGAATCCGGCAGGTGATCCAGATAGCTGGCAATGACGTTGTCCGGCAGACCCATGGCCTTGGCAAGCAGTTGGATACTCTGCGCACGGTCGGTTTTGACCAGCGCATTGGCTTCGGTCAGTACGGCCAGAACCTGATGTATAAATTGCGGATTAGCCTCGGTATAGGTCTTGGGTGCCAGATAGAAAGACCCGGTCTGATTGAGCGTACTGCCATCGATTAATACGCGGACATTGCCCTGCAGTTTCGCAGCGGAGTAATAGGGATCCCAAATCGCCCAGGCATCAACGTCATGTTGCTGGAAGGCAGCGCGTGCGTCGGCCGGTGTCAGATAAACTGGTTTGATATCGGTGAATTTCAGACCGGCCTGTTGCAGCGCACGCAGTAACAGGTTGTGCGAACTGGAACCTTTCTGAAACGCGACTTTGTGACCTTTAAGGTCGGCGACAGTTTTAATAGGGCTGGCATTATCGACCAGGATCACTTCCGCTTTGGGTTTCGGTGGTTCAGAGCCGACATACAACAAATCAGCACCAGCAGCCTGAGCAAACAGCGGGGGAAGATCGCCCGTGCCGCCGAGGTCGATACTGCCGACGTTCAGTGCTTCCAGAATTTGGGGGCCGGCGGGAAATTCCACCCAACTGATTTTGGTCTCAGGGAAGCGCTTTTCGAGTAGCTGATGGGCTTTGGCTAAGACCAGCCCGACAGAGCCTTTTTGATAAGCAATGCGAAATTCAGCTGGCGCCTTTTCCGGCGCAGTGGCTGCCTGTGCATTGCATACCAGTGCGGCAAAAAGCCCTGCCAGTAGAGGTACACGGCGTAAGGCAGTGAGGGCTAATGTCATTGATGAGCTCCTTTATGAGCCGTCAGACGCGTAGCGTCGCGGCGGCTGCCTGGGCGGCTGGGCGAGGAACAGGACGGCGACGGCTCAGTGCCAAATAGAAATTTTCCAGTGACTCTTCCAGGCGTTCGTTCAGCGCAGAATCCAGGGTGGCCGGGAAAGTGTGGTAATCACTGATGAGACTGTCGTGCGCGAAAACGCCTTGTAAAACTTCCTGCGCTTTCAATGAAGCCAGCACGGGTTTAAGCGCGTAGTCCACCGCCAGCATGTGACCAATGGAACCGGCAGTCGCCAAAGGCAGCACCACTTTGTGGTCAAGTGCGCGTTCAGGTAACAGATCGAGCACAGTTTTCAGCGCACCTGAAAAGGAAGCCTTATAAACCGGTGTCGCAACAATGAGACCGTCAGCTTCGGCAAGCTGTGCCGTCAGTTTTTTTAGCTGCGGACTGGCGAAATTGGCGAAAAGTAAATCCTCAGCAGAGAAATCCTGCAAACTGTAAGAGATCACTTCCACACCGCGTGATGTCAGCCAGCGATGGCTTAACGCCAATAACGCTGAAGAGCGGGAGGGTTGTCGCGGACTGCCAGCCAGAGAGATAACGCGCATCATCACACCTTTCCTTATAACTTAAAGTTCTAGATTCATCATTTTGTTTAACGAAGTGATTTAAAACTAACAGGCACGGACAGGAGACTGGAAATCTCATTTTTAGAAATTGAAAGTGAAAAAGCGGCTAAGGCCGGTAATTCCATGGCTTAAAAGTAATGAAAAGGTGAAGCGGGCGTGAATAAAAAGGTATCGATTGCGCAGAAGGCGTTTTTTGGCTGCGAATCGTTTCCCTTTGTGCGGCGGTTAGTCGATAATGTCACCCCGTCTAGCCACCGGGAATCCAGGAGTCTCCATGTTTTATCCTCTTGTCAGGAAAGCGCTGTTTCAGCTCGACCCTGAGCGCGCGCACGAACTTACCTTCCGCCAATTGAGCCGTATTTCTGGTTCGCCCTTTGAATTTCTTATTCGCCAGTCTGTACCGACCAAGCCGGTTAGCTGTATGGGACTGTCATTTAAAAACCCGTTAGGCCTTGCTGCCGGTCTGGATAAAGACGGGGATTGCATTGACGCATTTGGCGCGATGGGCTTTGGCTTTGTAGAAGTGGGAACCGTCACGCCGCGGGCGCAGTCAGGGAATGATAAGCCACGACTGTTCCGCATTGTCGAAGCGGAAGGTCTGATAAACCGCATGGGTTTCAATAATCTCGGTGTGGATAATCTGGTGGACAATGTGAAGCGTTCACATTTTGGCGGAATTCTCGGCATTAATATTGGTAAAAACAAAGACACTCCGGTTGAGAACGGAAAAGATGATTACCTGGCTTGCATGGAAAAAGTGTATCCCTATGCTGGTTATATTGCCGTCAATATCTCTTCTCCTAATACACCAGGGTTACGTACATTGCAGTACGGTGAAGCACTGGATGATTTGTTGGCAGCGATTAAAAATAAGCAGCTGGAGTTACAGCAGCGACATCAAAAATATGTTCCTGTTGCAGTGAAGATCGCGCCGGATCTTTCTCATGAAGAGTTGATCCAAATAGCCGACAGTTTAGTTCGCCATAATATGGATGGCGTGATCGCTACCAATACTACGTTGGATCGTAAGTTGATCCAGGGGTTGAATTATTGTGAACAAACGGGGGGATTAAGCGGTCGTCCGGTTCAGCTACGCAGTACGGAAATTATTCGTATGCTCTCCAGTGAACTGAAAGGAAGGCTGCCTATTATTGGCGTCGGCGGTATAGATTCATTAACTGCTGCGCGTGAGAAAATGGCGGCGGGTGCCTCTTTAATTCAAATCTATTCCGGATTTATCTATCACGGGCCGCGTTTGATTAAGGATATTGTTACCCATATCTAATATTTTTCCTCTCTAATGACAGCCGGGGGTTTATTTATTAACCCGGCTCGTCTATATTTTGTCCACTGCTCTCAATATATGGGCGGCAGGTTCTCAAGATTTGTCTGATATCAGTTTACGGCCCAAAAGCTTAATGTCATGCGTGGGTTTTTAATAGCCGGTCATCAGATTTTAGGTTCGGGGCAAACGGGATAAGAAAAATGAAAATCAAACCAGATGATAAATGGCGTTGGTATTTTGATACTGAACATGACCGGCTGATGCTGGATTTAGCCAATGGCATGATTTTCCGTTCACGCTTCCCTGCTAAAATGTTAACCCCTGATGCCTTCGGTGCTGCTTCATTTTGTGTCGATGATGCCGCTCTTTATTTTGATTACGAAGAGCAGTGCAAGCATGTTCCGCTCGCTAATGAACAGCGTGCTGAATTAGTTCTGAATGCCTTAGTGGCTTTCCGTTTTCTTAAGCCTCTGATGCCGAAAAGCTGGCACTTTACCCAGCAGCATCGACCATTCCAGCCTGATAATGGACAGATTGCGCAGGTTCAGGTGATGGACAGCGGTGAGCAGGCGACCTTGCTGGTGGTGGAGTCGGGGGATAATGCCAGCCTCTGTTTGTTGGCACAGGATCGCTTAACGCTCGCAGGCCGCGGGATGGTGCTGGGCGATGCCATTAAAATCATGCACGACCGCCTGATGCCTGCGCCGGTTCGTGCGGACAAAACGCATTTCTACGACCAGGCGGTTTGATTTACCGCCGATCTTCATCTCTGAGTGTGACTATTTTATCGCAATACGATGTCCGTTCCTGGAATACAGCTGCACGACAATACCGTCCCATCGTTTCCAATTGCACTGGCTTTTAACGGAGACACTTCTCCCGCTTCCAGCGTCAGTTTGCACGCCCCACAAATACCCGCCCGGCAAGAGTAGGGGATACGTAAGCCCTGCATCTCCAGTTGTTCGAGTAAAATCTGCTGATTATTTCCGATGAATTCTGTGCCCTGATAATTGATGCTGACACTTTTTACTTCGTTCTTCGGGGCTGCAACATTTTCCACGACTATACCCGCAGAGTAAGGTCGAGGTGGTTTGGTGGCCAGCACCTGAACGCTGTCACCGGCGCGGATCATCCCGGAATTACGCGCAATCATATTCTGACCAAAATCCACGTCGCCGTTTTCAGCGGTTCTGTAGCCCTGCAAGGTTTTTAAAGGCTCCCCGCGAGGATGCTTGCGTCCACGTTCAGTGCTTACTGTTATTAGTACGCAACGGCTACAGGGTTTCACCAGATCAAAAATAACCTCGCCAACGCGGATGGTCTGCCAGCTATCCTCAGCATAAGCCTCTGCACCTGTGACGACGAGATTTGGACGGAATTGCTCTAGCTTCACACTGCTGGGGCAGCGGTTTTGCAAATCGCGCATTGAGGCTTCATTCATTAACAGATAAGGGAAGCCGTCGGCGAAGGAGAGGGGAACCTCTGCATGTTTTTTCACGCGCCGAGTTAACTCTTCGCCCACCCAGCGCAGCTGGACGTCACGGTTTAAATAGCGGCTCAGCCACTGATTTACCGCATCGGGCGCGATGAGTGAGGTAAACTGATTGCCCCAAACTCTGTCTCTTATACACATCTGACGCTGCCGACGACTCCTTACGTGTAG
>CAMLBO010000003.1 GCA_946478305.1 uncultured Enterobacterales bacterium | reverse complement strand
CTCGTGGGCTCGGAGATGTGTATAAGAGACAGGATATGGGTAAGACCTTGCTGTACGGTTCCCTGCTGGCAGTGCCGACGGTGATCCTCGCCGGTCCGGTGTTTGCCCGCTTCCTCAAAGGCATTGATAAGCCGGTTCCTGAAGGCCTGTTCAACCCGAAAACCTTCACTGAAGAAGAGATGCCAAGCTTTGGCGTCAGCGTCGCCACCTCTCTGGTGCCGGTGATTCTGATGGCGTTCCGCGCGGTTTGTGAAATGATTCTGCCGAAAGGCCACCCGGTTTTGGCTTACGCTGAATTCTTCGGTGACCCGGTTATGGCAACGCTGATTGCGGTATTGATTGCCATCTTCACCTTCGGCTTGAACCGTGGACGTACCATGGATCAGGTGATGACCACGGTCACTGAGTCGATCAAAATCATCGCCATGATGCTGCTGATTATCGGTGGTGGTGGGGCGTTCAAACAGGTGCTGGTCGACAGCGGTATCGAGCCTTATATCGCCAACATCATGAACGGCAGTCATCTGTCGCCAATCCTGCTGGCGTGGTCTATTGCGGCGGTACTGCGTATTGCGCTGGGGTCTGCGACCGTTGCAGCCATCACGGCGGGCGGTATTGTTGCACCGCTGATTGCCTCCAGCGGCGCCAGCCCTGAGTTAATGGTTATCGCCGTCGGTTCCGGCAGCGTGATTTTCTCCCACGTCAACGACCCTGGCTTCTGGCTGTTCAAGGAGTACTTCAACCTGACTATCGTTGAAACCTTCAAGTCATGGTCCATCCTCGAAACCATCATCTCCCTGTGCGGTCTTGGCGGTTGTTTGCTGCTGTCGATGGTGGTGTAACGCCTTACTTTTCAAGCTAACGCGAAGCATTAAAGAATAAAAAACGGCGGGCCATAAGGTCCGCCGTTTTTATTGGTGCGATAACACTCACTAAATCTTCAAATACGCCCTGATCCCATCGAGGAACATCTGGGTGGAGAGCATGACCAGAATCAGACCCATCAAGCGCTCCAGCGCACTGACGCCTTTGTCACCGAGCAGGCGCAGGAACAGGTTCGACAGCAGTAAAATCCCCATCGACAGCCCCCAGGCGATGAACAGGGCCAGCGTCAGGTGAGTCATTTGATTCGGATACTGATGCGACAACAGCATCAGCGTAGCCAGAATCGACGGGCCTGCCACCAGCGGGATGGCCATCGGCACCAGGAAGGGTTCTTCACCGGCCGGTAAGCCACTGCTGCTCTTCTCTTCGGACGGGAAAATCATTTTGATGGCGATCAGGAACAGAATAATACCGCCGGAAATCGACACCGTTTCAGTGCGCAGGTTAAGGAAGGAGAGGATCTTCTCACCGGCGAACAGGAAAATCAGCATCAGGATCAACGCGATCAGCATCTCGCGGATCAGCACCACGCGACGGCGTTTCGGATCCAGATGTTTTAATACCGACATGAAAATCGGCAAATTGCCCAGCGGATCCATTATTAAAAACAGCAGGATGGTTGCTGAAATCATTTCAGTCATGACTACCTCAGAAGAAATTCGACCTTTTAAAAACGCCTGTTATAAGCCGGGCTGCTAAAAAAGCCCGTACTATCGATTAAATTCACTTGCCACTTCTACACCATTTTGTAAGGTGGTAGGCCATTGCGTTGACAGGGTCGTCAGCGCTAAAAACAAACACACTTTACGCAGCTATCACCCTCAGGGCAGGACAGTCATTATGAAAAACGTAGGTTTCGTTGGTTGGCGCGGGATGGTCGGTTCTGTACTCATGCAACGCATGATTGAAGAACGCGATTTTGACGCCATCCGCCCGGTATTTTTCTCCACCTCGCAACACGGTCAGGCCGCACCGGCATTTACCGGACAGCAGGGCACATTGCAGGACGCTTTTGACCTCGACGCACTGAGTGCGCTGGACATTATCATCACCTGTCAGGGCGGCGATTATACCAATGAAATCTATCCAAAGCTGCGTCAAATCGGTTGGAAAGGCTACTGGATCGACGCAGCATCCTCTCTGAGAATGCAGGATGACGCGATCATTATTCTGGATCCGGTCAATAGTGCGGTGATTCATCAGGGAATCGACAAAGGGATTAAGACCTTTGCGGGGGGTAACTGTACCGTCAGCCTGATGCTGATGTCCCTGGGCGGTCTGTTTGCCAATGACTTGATCGAATGGGCATCTGTGGCGACCTATCAGGCCGCTTCCGGTGGCGGTGCGCGCCATATGCGTGAGCTGCTGACCCAAATGGGCATGTTGCATAACAGCGTGGCAAAAGAGTTGCAGGATCCGGCTTCGGCCATTCTGGATATCGAACGTAAAGTCACCACCCTGACCCGCAGCGGGACCTTGCCGACTGACAACTTTGGGGTGCCGCTGGCCGGTGGCCTGATTCCGTGGATCGACAAACAGCTTGATAACGGTCAGACCAAAGAAGAGTGGAAAGGGCAGGCCGAGACAAACAAAATTTTGGGTACCTCGAGCGTAATACCGGTTGATGGCCTGTGTGTACGCATCGGTGCGCTGCGCTGCCACAGCCAGGCGTTTACCCTGAAACTGAAAAAAGATATCTCTATCCCGGAAATTGAACAGTTGCTCGCCACCCACAACGACTGGGTACGCGTGATCCCGAATGACCGGGAACTGTCAATGCGTGAACTGACGCCTGCAGCGGTCACCGGCACCATGAACACGCCGGTAGGGCGTCTGCGTAAACTGAACATGGGGCCGCAATATCTGTCGGCATTCACGGTAGGTGACCAGCTGCTGTGGGGCGCCGCAGAGCCGTTGCGCCGCATGCTGCGTATCCTGCTGTAACCTATCTATTTGCAGCCCCAACGGGACACCAGCACGGTGTCCCGTTTTTTTTCGCCTATCAATCACTTCACCCTGTTTGCCTCTTTTCCCCAGCGATTTTGGCTGAATTTCAGGGTGTGAAAAATTCCTCGTTTTTTGCCCCCGCCTTTTAACGTCCTTTGTCTATGCTTAGTAGAGGGTCTGAGCGCTTTTGAGAAGCACAAACAAACACTTATTTTGAAACTGTGAGCCGGGGCGCTGGCAGGCACGATTAAGCAAAAATAAATGACACACCCATCACAAGGTGATCCCAACTTCAGGAGCAGACTGAATAGAGAGTAACCATTGAGCATCTGGATGATTTCATTGAATTTATTGATTTAATTAATCATAGGACGAAATGCATGTCAGTACTCCCCGATCAGCACGTTATTAATCAACTCATTTCCGGCCATTACGCTGATCCATTTTCGCTTTTGGGAATGCATTCTGTGGCCGCCGGCATTGAAGTGCGCGCACTGCTGCCAGATGCCGATCAGGTCTGGGTCATTGATGCCGATAAAGGCACGAGAGTGGCTGAGCTACGCCGTTCTGACGACCGCGGCTTCTTTGTCGGGCTAATGCCACGGCGCAAAAATCACTTCCGGTATCGGCTGGAGGTCCGCTGGGGCGAAAATATCCACCAGATTGATGACCCCTACCGCTTTGGTACGCTGTTGCCGGAGTTGGATATGTGGCTGCTCGCCGAAGGTACGCATTTGCGGCCTTACGAGAAGCTGGGGGCGCATCCGCAGGTGCTGGATAACGTTGAGGGTGTGAGCTTTGCCCTTTGGGCGCCAAACGCAACGCGTATTTCCGTGGTCGGTGAATTCAACTTTTGGGATGGACGCCGCCATCCGATGCGCCAGCGCCGCGAAAATGGCATCTGGGAGCTGTTTATCCCCGGTGTGCGCGAAGGTCAGCTTTACAAATATGAGGTGATCGACTGCCGGGGCAATATCTCGCTGCGTGCCGACCCTTACGCGTTTGAAGCGCAGATGCGCCCGGAAACTGCCTCGCTGGTCAATCATCTTCCTGAAAAAGTCCCTTTTTCTGCAGAGCGTAAAAAAGCCAATGCACTGAACCAGCCGGTGTCAGTCTATGAGGTGCATCTGGGATCCTGGCGCCGCCACACCGAGAATAATTTCTGGTTAAGCTACGGCGAACTGGCTGAGCAGCTGGTCTCCTACGCCAAATGGATGGGCTTTACGCATATTGAACTGATGCCTATCAATGAACATCCGTTTGACGGCAGCTGGGGCTACCAACCCCTCGGCATGTACGCACCGACCCGCCGGTACGGTACGCCGGAGGAGTTCAAAGCTTTCGTTGATGCCGCCCATAACGCGGGTCTCAACGTGATCCTTGACTGGGTGCCTGGCCATTTTCCGAGTGATTCCCATGGCCTGGCGCAGTTTGACGGCACCGCGCTGTACGAATATGCCGATCCGCGCGAAGGCTACCATCAGGACTGGAACACGCTGATTTATAACTATGGCCGCCATGAAGTGCGTAATTATCTGGCGGGCAATGGCTTCTACTGGATAGAGCGCTATGGCATTGACGGCTTGCGTGTCGACGCCGTGGCCTCAATGATCTACCGCGACTACAGCCGCAAGCCCGGTGAGTGGATCCCCAACTATTACGGTGGCCGTGAAAACCTCGAAGCCATCGCTTTTCTGAAATACACCAACCAGACCATTGGCCGTGAGCTTGACGGCGCGGTGACGCTGGCCGAAGAGTCCACTGACTATCCGGGCGTCACCATGCCGCCGGACGCTAACGGGCTCGGATTCCATTACAAATGGAACCTTGGGTGGATGCATGACTCGCTCAATTACATGCAACTTGACCCGATTCACCGTAAATACCATCACAATCTCATGACGTTCGGCGTGCTTTACGCCTACAGCGAAAACTTCATTTTGCCGCTTTCCCATGACGAAGTGGTGCACGGTAAAGGTTCGCTGCTCGACAGAATGCCCGGCGATGCGTGGCAGAAATTTGCCAACCTGCGCGCCTATTACGGCTTTATGTGGGCACATCCCGGCAAAAAACTGATGTTTATGGGCTGCGAATTTGCGCAGGGACGCGAGTGGGATTTCAACAACAGCCTCGACTGGCATCTGCTCGATGACCAGAACGGCTGGCACAGTGGTGTTCAACATCTGGTGCGGGATCTTAACCAGGTCTATCGCCAGCAAACGCCGCTGTTTGAGCTGGACTTCAACCCGCGTGGCTTTGAGTGGCTGGTGGTCGATGACCACGAGAATTCGGTATTCGCCTTCGCCCGCCGGGACGACAACGGTGACGAAGTTATCGTCGTCAGTAACTTCACGCCGGTGCCGCGTTATGACTATCGGATCGGCGTCGCGCGCGCAGGGCGCTATCACGAAATCCTCAATACCGATTCGCACTTCTATCGCGGCGGCAATATCGGTAACAGCGGCGAGGTTTACAGCCAGCCTTCCGGTCAGCATCAGCGTGAGCACTCCATCAGCCTGACCATTCCGCCACTGGCAACCATTTATCTGCGGCGGGAGGAGCGATGAAAAAGCTCGAAACCGGTCAGCCAGCACCTTACGGGGCCCAGTTACAGGCCGATGGCGTCAATTTTTGCCTGTTTTCAGCCCATGCGGAAAAAATCGAACTCTGCCTGTTTGATGAGTCCGGCAGCGAGCAGCGTTTTGCGTTACCTGGCCGTACCGGCAACCTTTGGCACGGCTTCCTGCGCGGCGTTAAAGCCGGTCAGCGCTATGGTTACCGGGTTTACGGCCCTTTTGAACCGGCCAAAGGGCTGCGTTTTAACCCAAAAAAATTGTTGATTGACCCAAGTGCCCGTGCGCTGGAAGGAGAACTGACAGACAACGTGCGCCTGAACGGTGGCATTGTTACACCTGATGAAAAAGACAGCGCCGTGGCTGCACCGAAGTCAGTGGTGGTCAGTGATGCCTTTGACTGGGGCGATGATACACCGCCCGCCACGCCGTGGGGCGAGACGGTCATTTATGAAGCCCATGTCCGTGGCCTGACGCGCCTGCACCCGCATATTCCGGCTGGTTTGCGCGGCACCTACGCCGGGCTGGCGCACCCGGTCATGCTCGAATATTTACAACATCTGGG
This sequence comes from uncultured Enterobacterales bacterium, assembly GCA_946478305.1. Classification (GTDB taxonomy): domain Bacteria; phylum Pseudomonadota; class Gammaproteobacteria; order Enterobacterales; family Enterobacteriaceae; genus Ewingella. Next base: position 110,121 of record CAMLBO010000003.1, on the reverse strand, counting down.
CATTACGGCAATTGAATTACTGCCGGTGCAGCATCACGCTGACGAACCCCGGCTGCAACGTCTTGGTTTGAGCAATTACTGGGGCTATAACGTGCTGGCACCCTGTGCAGTTGAACCCAGCTATGCCAGCCGTCAGAAAGGTATCTCAGCCCTTAATGAATTCAAAGCGGCGGTTAAAGCGCTGCATCAGGCCGGGATTGAAGTGATTCTCGACGTGGTGTTTAACCACAGTGCCGAACTGGACATTGACGGGCCATTCATCTCATTTCGTGGCATTGATAACCCCAGCTGGTACTGGTTGCGTGAAGACGGCAGCGACGACAATTTCACCGGCTGCGGCAACGCGCTGCGGCTGGTGGATGAGGAGACGGTGGAATGGACGCTCGACTGCCTGCGTTATTGGGTGCGCGAGTGCCACGTTGACGGTTTTCGTTTTGATCTGGCCACGGTTCTTGGCAGAACGCCGGCGTTTACTCCGGATTCTCCGCTGTTCACTGCTATACGTGCCGACAGTCTGCTCTGCGGCGTCAAACTGATCGCCGAACCCTGGGACATTGGCACAGGGGGATATCAGCTCGGTCACTTCCCGCCGCCTTTCGCCGAATGGAGCGATTTATGGCGCGATGATATGCGTAAATTTTGGCTGCATGGTGATGCATCCCTGGGGCAATTCGCCGGGCGTTTTGCCGCGTCAGCCGATCTCTTCGACCACGCCGGGCGTGCCCCTCACGCCAGCATCAACATGCTCACGGCGCACGACGGCTTCACCCTGCGTGATGTCGTCAGCTTCAACGATAAACACAACGAGGCCAACGGCGAAAATAACAGCGATGGCCACAATGAAAATTACAGCCAGAACCATGGCGAAGAGGGACTGAAGGCGTGTGATGAGGTGCTGCGCCAGCGGCATCTCAGCCAGCGTGCGTTGCTGGCGACACTCTTGCTGTCGCAGGGAACGCCCATGCTGCTGGCCGGTGACGAACACGGCAACAGCCAGCAGGGCAATAATAACGCCTACTGTCAGGACAACGCGCTGACCTGGCTCGACTGGAGCCGGGCCGATGACAGCCTGACTGCCTATGTCGCGGCCCTGATTGCGTTACGCAAAAAAATACCCGCGCTGATGCAAGATCATTGGTGGCGCGTTGAAGGGAGTGATGTCGAATGGCTGGATGTAAAGGGCCAGCCGATGCAGGTCTCCAGTTGGGAGCATGGGCCACAGCAGTGGCTGCAAATCCGCCTTTCAGGCCGTTGGTTGCTGGTACTGAATGCCTCGCTGGTGGATGTCGATATGCAGTTGCCCGCAGGCCGCTGGCAACCGGTGGCCCCGTTTAATTCGGCGCTTTTGGGAGAGGAACCTCAGTGTGTCAGGGACGGTTCTATCTGGCGCGCCACAGCGAAAACCCTCTGCGTGCTCCATTGCCATGAATAACAACACCGCACGCATGCAGGAAAGTCAGCAGAGATATGCAAGGAGTCAGCCATGAACAAAACAGAAAACAGAGATCCGGTAATGCTGGCAAGACAGTTACCCCTGAAATCCGTCGCACTGATCCTGGCCGGTGGGCGGGGCTCACGTCTCAAGGATTTAACCGCAACCCGGGCCAAACCAGCGGTGCACTTTGGCGGCAAGTTCCGCATCATCGATTTTGCCCTGTCGAACTGCCTCAATTCTGGCATCCGTCGTATCGGGGTTATTACGCAATATCAGTCGCATACTTTGGTTCAGCACATTCAGCGCGGCTGGTCGTTCCTAAATGAAGAGATGAACGAGTTTGTGGACTTACTGCCTGCACAGCAGCGCCAGAGCACCGAGCACTGGTACAAGGGCACCGCCGATGCCGTTTATCAGAATCTGGATATCATCCGCCGCTATGAAGCGGAATACGTAGTGATCCTTGCCGGTGACCATATCTACAAAATGGATTACTCACGCATGCTGGTCGATCACGTCGAAAAGGGCGGTGAATGTACCGTGGCCTGCCTCGCCGTACCTCTGGCGCAAGCCAGTGAATTTGGCGTAATGGACGTCGGTGAAGATTATCAAATCAAGAGCTTCCTTGAAAAACCGCAGAACCCACCCTCTATTCCCGGTCAACCTGACATGGCGCTGGCGAGCATGGGGGTCTACATTTTTAATGCCGACTACCTGTTCCGGCTACTTGAAGAGGATATGGCCAGCGAAGAGTCCAGCCATGATTTCGGCAAAGATCTGTTGCCGAAAATTACCCGCGAGGGTGCGGCCTGGGCTCATCCTTTCAGCCTGTCCTGCGTCACGCAAAATACCGAACAACCGCCTTATTGGCGTGATGTAGGCACGCTCGACGCGTACTGGAAGGCCAATCTGGATCTGGCCTCTGTAACGCCTGAACTGGATATGTATGACCGCTCGTGGCCGATTCGCACCCATATGGAACCACTGCCGCCGGCAAAATTTGTGCAGGATCGCTCTGGCAGCCATGGCATGACCATGAACTCTCTGGTTGCCGGTGGCTGCATAGTGTCAGGTTCGGTGGTGGTCAACGCCGTGCTGTTCCCGCGTGTGCGGGTAAATTCGTTCTGCAATATTGATTCGACCATCCTGTTGCCGGACGTCAACGTCGGCCGCTCCTGCCGCTTACGTAAATGTGTCATTGACCGTGCCTGCCATATTCCCGAAGGCATGGTGATCGGCGAAAACGCCGACGAAGACAGTAAACGTTTTTACCGCTCAGAGGACGGTGTTGTCCTGGTTACCCGAGCGATGTTAGCGAAATTGTAATACCCGGCGTCCTTGAAGCCGTGGCTGTGTTAGCTGCATTCGCGAATCCGAATCACTTACCTGTGTAAGCTCATCGGTGTTCACTCATTTGCCGCCTTGCCACAACTCCAATGACTTGGGTCTGTCTGTGAGAAATTGAAAACGAGATAACTCGGAATGAAAGTGGTCCGGGACGGTGCAACAGGGAGAACGTTGACGTCTGCCCCGATAATTTTTGCTCACCATTCCGGTAATGATCCCGTGGTGGTGATGATAATTCAGGAGCGCGAATGCAGGTTTTACATGTTTGTTCAGAGCTGTTCCCCTTGTTAAAAACAGGGGGACTTGCTGACGTCGCAGGTGCGCTACCCGCTGCTCAAATCGCGGGGGGGACAGATGCGCGTGTGCTGATTCCGGCCTTCCCCGATATTAAGCGGGGCATTGGAGAGACACAGGTTGTTGGCCACCTTGATACCTTTGCCGGCCATGTGACGCTGCGTTATGGCCTGTTTCAGGGAGTGGGCATTTACATTATTGATGTACCGGGGCTGTATGACCGTCCCGGCAGCCCGTATCACGATCAATCTTTATACGCCTATCCGGATAACCATCTGCGTTTCGCCCTGCTGAGCTGGATGGCGGCGGAGCTCGGCAGTGGATTTGACGGGTTGTGGAAACCGGACATTATTCAGTCGCACGACTGGCATGCGGGTCTGACCTCAGCCTATGTCCGTTCGCGCCATATTCCGGTCAAAACGGTGTTCACCGTCCATAATTTGGCGTTCCAGGGCCTGTTCGACAGTTATCATTTGCAGCAATTACAGATCCCGTACGATTTCTTCCAGATGTATGGCCTGGAGTTCTATGGGCAGATCTCCTACCTGAAAGCCGGGCTGTTCTATTCTGACCATATCACCACCGTCAGCCCGACCTATGCCAAAGAGATCACCCGCCCAGAATTTGGTTACGGTATGGAATCCCTGCTGCTGGAACGTGAGCGGGAAGGGCGACTGACCGGCATTCTCAACGGCGTGGATGACGCTATCTGGCAACCGCGCGATGACGTTCTGCTGTCAGCGCGCTATGACGCCGATGACCTGCGCTCGAAAATGATTAACAAAGCTTATCTGCAACGGGCTATGGGGCTGGACGTAGATGACTCACGTCTGGTGTTTGCGGTCGTCAGCCGCCTGACCAGCCAGAAAGGTCTGGATCTGGTGCTGGAAGCCTTACCGGATCTGCTTGAACGCGGCGGCCAGTTGGCGGTGCTCGGCGCGGGGGATGCGGTCTTGCAGCAGGCATTTCTGGCCGCAGCGGCCGATAACCCGGGGCAGGTGGGTGTACAGCTTGGCTATCACGAGGCGTTCTCACACCGCATCATCGGCGGTGCGGATGTCATCATGGTGCCGAGCCGCTTTGAACCTTGTGGCCTGACGCAACTGTATGGCCTTAAGTATGGCACCCTGCCGCTGGTGCGCCGCACCGGTGGGCTGGCAGACACGGTAGTGGACTGCGCGCTGGAGAATCTGGCTGATGGTTCCGCCAGCGGATTTGTCTTTGAAGAGGCGAACGGGAAGTCTTTGGCCAGTGCTATCCGCCGCGCCTTCGTGCTATGGAGCAGACCAAAACACTGGCGTCACGTGCAGCATCACGCGATGGGTCTCGACTTTGGCTGGCAGGTGGCCGCTCAAGCCTATCTGTCACTTTATCAACGCTTGCTGTCATGATGCTTATTGCCATGATGACCACAAAGCGGCATGACTTAATTGGGAACGCAACGCTATGACATCACCGTTTAATTACACTTCGCCAACCGTCAGTGTTGAAGCGCTGAAACACTCTATTGCCTATAAACTGATGTTTATTGTCGGCAAAGATCCCTCTATCGCGACTCAGCATGACTGGTTGAACGCCACGCTGTTTGCGGTGCGTGACCGCATGGTAGAACGCTGGTTGCGCTCGAACCGGGCCCAGACGTCTCAGGATGTTCGGCAGGTCTACTATTTATCGATGGAGTTTCTGATTGGTCGTACGCTGTCGAATGCGCTGCTGTCGATGGGCATCTATGATGATATTCAAAAAGCGCTTGAGGAGATGGGCTTTGACCTTGAAGAGCTGATCGGCGAAGAGAACGATCCGGGTCTTGGCAACGGCGGGCTGGGGCGTCTGGCAGCCTGTTTCCTAGATTCGCTGGCCACCTTGGCGCTGCCGGGGCGCGGTTACGGCATCCGTTACGAATACGGCATGTTTGCGCAGAATATCATTAACGGTGAGCAGAAAGAGTCGCCCGATTACTGGCTGGAGTACGGAAATCCGTGGGAGTTCCAGCGCCACAATACCCGTTACAAAGTGCGCTTCGGCGGACGTTTGCAGCACGAAGGGGCGAAAACCCGCTGGCTGGAAACGGAAGAAGTTATTGCCTGCGCCTATGACCAGATCATCCCCGGTTTTGATACTGACGCCACTAATACGCTGCGGCTATGGGGCGCCCAGGCCAGTAATGAAATCAACCTTGGTAAGTTCAATCAGGGCGATTATTTCGCGGCGGTCGAAGATAAAAACCATTCAGAGAACGTTTCGCGGGTGCTTTATCCGGACGATTCAACCTACTCAGGCCGTGAACTGCGCCTGCGCCAGGAGTATTTCCTGGTCTCTGCGACGGTGCAGGACATCCTCAACCGTCACTATGTGACCCATCATACTTATGAAAATCTGGCCGATAAGATTGCCATTCATCTCAATGATACCCACCCGGTGCTCTCCATCCCTGAGCTGTTACGGCTGTTAATCGACGAACATAAGTTCGACTGGGATAAAGCCTGGGATACAGTCAGTAAAGTTTTCTCCTACACCAACCATACGCTGATGAGTGAAGCGCTGGAGACGTGGCCGGTGGATATGATCGGTAAAATTTTACCGCGGCATCTGGAAATCATCTTCCAGATTAACGATCACTTCCTCAAAGAAGTGGCAAAAAAGGCACCGGATGACAGCGGCATTTTGTCACGCGTATCGATAATTGATGAAGAGCATGGCCGTAAGGTACGTATGGCCTGGCTGGCGGTGATCGCCAGTCATAAAGTTAACGGTGTTTCTGCGTTGCACTCCGAACTGATGATGCAGTCACTGTTTGCTGATTTTGCGAGAATCTACCCTGACCGTTTCTGCAATAAAACCAACGGTGTGACCCCGCGGCGCTGGCTGGGGCTGGCCAATAAGCCGTTGTCGAAAGTCCTCGATGCCGCCATTGGCCAACACTGGCGTACCGATCTGAGCCAGCTGGAAGAGTTGAAACAGTATATCGACTACCCAAGCTTCCTTGACGCATTGCGCAAGGCTAAGCTGGAAAACAAAAAACGGCTGGCGATCTACATCGCTCAAAAACTCGATGTGGTGGTGGATCCCAAAAGCCTGTTTGACGTGCAAATCAAACGCATTCATGAATACAAACGCCAGTTGATGAATGTGCTGCATGTGATCACCCGCTACAACCGCATCATTGAAGACCCTGATGCCAACTGGGTGCCACGCACGGTGATCTTCGCCGGTAAAGCGGCGTCGGCCTATTACACCGCTAAACAGATTATCCGGCTGATCAACGACGTTGCAGCTGTGGTCAACAACGATCCGCGGGTGCGCGATAAACTGAAGGTGGTGTTTATTCCTAACTACGGCGTCAGTCTGGCACAGATGATCATTCCGGCTGCCGATCTTTCCGAACAAATCTCGCTGGCGGGTACCGAGGCATCGGGCACCAGTAACATGAAGTTTGCCCTTAATGGCGCGTTAACCATCGGCACGCTGGATGGCGCCAATATCGAGATACGCGAACGCGTGGGTGAGGAGAATATCTTCATCTTCGGTAACACCACGCCGCAGGTCGAGCAGTTACGCCGCGAGGGCTATGACCCGCGCACTTACTATGAACAGGATGAAGAGTTGCATCAGGTACTGACCCAGATTGGTACTGGTGTGTTCAGCCCAAGCGAGCCGAAGCGCTACAGTAATTTGTTCGACACGCTGGTAAATCTCGGTGACCACTATCAGGTACTGGCGGATTACCGCAGCTATGTTGATATGCAGGACAAGGTGGACGAAGTCTACCAGCAGCCTGAGGAGTGGACGCGTCGTACGGTGCTCAATATCGCCAACATGGGCTATTTCTCCTCCGACCGGACTATTCAGGAGTACGCTGACGAGATCTGGAACATTAAGCCGATTAAGTTGTAGCAGTAGAGTCAATATGAAAAAGGCATCCAATCGGATGCCTTTTTTAATTTAGCGTGGTAGATAAATCAGGACGCCAGCGACAGATGTTTCTTTTGCTGCTGATGCGTTGCCAGCCACTCGGCAACCCGTTGCTGCTGGGTTTTGTCCAGCCACATACCCAATTTGGTACGGCGCCAGATGGCATCATCTAACTCGACAACCCACTCTTTCTCTACCAGATAACGCAGTTCGGCTTCGTACAAACCGTGGCCAAAATCTTCACCCAGGGACTCCAGACTGGTGGCGTCAGCGATAAACAGTTCAGTCTGACTGCCGTAAGTATGGGTATAACGACGGGCCAGTGACTCTGGCAACCATTTGAAGCGGTTGCGCAGATTGGCGGCGTAAGTTTCGCGATCCCCGCCCAGTTTTCCACCCGGCAACACAGCGTTTTTGGTCCAGGCCGGGCCAGCTTTCGGGTAGTACCTGGTCAGTTTTTCCAGCGCATGTTCTGCCAGCTTACGGTAGGTGGTCAGCTTGCCGCCAAATACTGACAGCAAAGGCGCTTTACCATTCTGGTCATGCACGTCCAAGGTGTAATCACGGGTAACCGCTTGCGGAGAATCTGACTCATCGTCACACAGCGGACGCACGCCGGAGTAGCTCCAGACGATATCTTCCGTGGTCAGCTGCTTCTTGAAGTGATCGTTGTACACTTTCAGCAGGTAGCTGGTCTCTTTTTCATCGATTTTCACGTCTTTCGGATCGCCGTGGTACTCCACGTCGGTGGTGCCGATGATGGAGAATTCATCCAGCCATGGGATCACGAACACAATACGATGGTCTTCGTTTTGCAGAATATACGCCTGTGGCTGATTGTGGGCGCGCGGCACCACAATGTGGCTGCCTTTGATCAGGCGAATGCCGTAAGGCGATTTCAGCTTCAGGCCGTCGTCGAAGAAATGTTTGACCCACGGGCCAGTGGCATTCACCAAACCTTTGGCGCGCCAGGTGAAGGTTTTTCCGGTATCAATCTCTTCGGCTTCCACCATCCACATGCCGTCTTCACGCCATGCGCGGGTTACGCGGGTGCGGGTACGGACTTCGCCACCGCGCTCTTCCACTTCCTGAGCGTTGAGTACCACTAAACGCGCATCATCCACCCAGCAGTCAGAATATTCGAAGCCTTTGGTCAGTTCAGGTTTCAGCACGGAGTCCGGACCGAACTTAAGCCCTTTACTGGATGGCAGGCTGGTACGTTTACCCAAATGGTCATACATGAACAGACCGATGCGGATCATCCAGGCTGGGCGCAGGTGTGGTTGATGCGGCAGACGAAAGCGCATCGGAAATGCAATGTGTGGCGCAAGGCGCAGCAGGACTTCACGTTCGGCCAGTGCCTCACTGACCAGGCGGAATTCGTAGTGTTCAAGATAGCGTAAACCACCATGAATCAGCTTAGAACTGGCCGAAGAGGTCGCGCAGGCCAAGTCTTGCGCTTCCAGCAGCAGAACGGACAGCCCACGGCCAGCCGCATCCGCAGCGATGCCGGTACCATTAATACCGCCACCGATTACGATCAAGTCTTTGGTTTCCACGTCATCTTCCTCCAGATGTTCGAAATAGCTCTTTTATGTTCGTTTTCGCTCACGATTGTAATCGAGAATCGTCAAACAAGCCAAGCGTTAACCAAATAAAAACATTTAGGCGTGATGGAGGTAACATTATTTTGTCGTTTTTGAGCAAAAAGGTCAGAGAAAAAGCGAAAGGAAAAGCCTAACGCGCGGGTTTTTTCGCAATTGTTCGTTTGACGTTAGGAGGCGTGAAGCGAGAGTACCGGATGCGTAACTAAACGCATCCGGCGGGCAGGGCCGATTTAGCAGAGTTCGAGCTGGACGTCGTACTTGTCGATAATTTTCATCACGCTTTCCGGCGGCTGCTGGTCGGTGAAGAGGTAGTCGATCAGACTCATATTGCCGAGATTCACCATCGCGTTACGGCCAAACTTGGAGTGGTCGGTGACCAGCATGACGCAGCGCGAGTTCTCGATGATCGCGCGTTTGGTGCGCACTTCATGATAGTCAAACTCCAGCAGCGAGCCATCCATATCGATGCCGCTGATGCCCAGAATGCCGTAATCCAGGCGGAACTGAGAGATGAAGTCCAGCGTGGCCTCGCCCATGATGCCGCCGTCGCGGGTGCGCACCTCGCCCCCGGCCAGGATCAGTCGGAAATCTTCTTTAGCCGTCAGCAGTGTGGCAACGTTCAGATTATTGGTGACTACGCGCAGATTCTTATGATTGAGCAGTGCATGTGCCACAGCTTCCGGCGTCGTGCCGATGTCGATAAACAGTGTTGCTCCGTCAGGGATCTGTGCGGCCACGCGCTGGGCAATACGCGCTTTCTCTTCCGACCACATGATTTTACGGTCGTTATAGGCAGCGTTGACCGAACTCGATGGCAGTGCCGCACCGCCGTGATGACGGTGAATTTTATTCTGCTCTGCCAGATCGTTGAGGTCGCGGCGAATAGTCTGCGGGCTGACGGCGAAGTGCTCCACCAGCTCCTCGGTGCTCACATAACCCTGCTGGCGTACCAGGTCAATAATGGCGTCATGGCGTTGTGTCTGTTTCACCGAAATCCCCTAATTGTGTTTTTTATGTGACGTACGGGTGTCAACAAAGGCCATGAGCAGGCCAAGCACCAGACCGAAAACGTGCGCGGCATTGGCAATCGCCATGCCCATCACATTGAAGTAGCCCAGCACCAGCCAGGCAATGGAAAATACCATTAGTCCGCGCGGCAGAGAAATACCACGTTCAGGTTTCAACTCCCCGTTCAGCCAGACATAACCCATCAGGGCATAGACTACGCCGGATAAACCACCGAACCAGATACCGCTGAATAACGACTGGCCCCAGCCGCTGACCAGCGCCGATACAAGGGTGATAGTGAAAAGTTTGCCCGTCCCGAGACGTTTTTCCACGGGGCCACCGAGATACCACCACCACAACAAATTGAACAAAATATGCAGCAATGAGAAGTGCAGCAACGCGGGGCTGAACCAGCGCCAGATTTCAACATACTGGCTGCTGTCCATCGGCCATGCCAGCACGCGCATGACGCTTTCATCACCGTAAATCTGTTGCAGAATATAGACGGCAATGCACAGAAAAATTACCGCCATGGTGAGCGGGCCAGCCTGGCTGCGGATGCGCTGCCAGTAGGAGTAGTGCTGATAATTCAAATGTGCGTCGGTAGTGCCGGTATGCCAGCTGGCGGCGAGATAGCGCTCATGCAGCGGGTCTTCTAAAAAAAGCGCGACCTGCTGCTCTACTTCTGGCAGGCGGGATTCATCGTCCAGCCACAGTTGCACTTCCTGGCTCTCTTTTTTGACCTGCAGTTTTATCCCCTGCGTCGCCATGTAATCGACAAAGGCCAGGGCCAGACGGGGATTGTTCAGGCTTAGAATACGTACCATATTATTTTGCTGGTCCTGTAATAGATGGTTTTTTCGACGACATGGGTAGGAGGTTCCTAATCTGCCAGCATAAAGAAAGTCGATTATAACGTCAGAGGCGCGGGCTGTATGCTGCATAAAAAAAACCGACCGGGCAAACCCTGGTCGGTTTTTTTATCAAAACAGTGACGGCGCGAAGAAATTAGAGCCCTTCGAGCGCCTGCTGAATGTCATCCACCAAATCTTCCACGTCTTCAATGCCGATACTGATACGCACCAGACCGTCGGTAATGCCGCTTTGACGGCGTACCTCCGGTGAGACCGCGCTGTGGGTGGTGGATGCCGGATGGCAGGCCAGCGAATCGGTATCGCCCAGAGACACGGCTTGCGTGATGATGTTTAGTTTATCGAGGAACGTCCGTGCAGCATTCAGACCGCCTTTCAGTTCGATCGCCATAATCCCGCCGAACAGTTTCATCTGCTGCGATGCCACTGCATGACCCGGATGCTGTTTCAGTCCCGGATAAAACACGGTTTCCACCGCACTGTGTCCGTCGAGGAATTCTGCCACGGCCTGTGCACTCAGCGAGCTGGCTTCGACGCGCAGCGGCAGCGTTTTTAATCCGCGGATCAGCAAGCTGGCTTCGAACGGGCTAAGGCAGCCACCGAACTGTTTCAGGCTCAGGGTGCGAATTGGTGTGATAAGCGCCGCAGAACCGGCCACTACGCCGCCGGTCGCATCGCCGTGACCGCTGATGTATTTGGTCGCAGAGTGCAGAACGATATCAATGCCCAGCTCCAGCGGACGCGTCAAGTACGGCGTCGCAAAGGTGTTGTCCGCCACGCTCACCGCACCGGCCGCTTTCGACAAACGGGCGATTTGCGCCAGATCGGCGATATCCAGACCCGGATTGGCCGGTGTCTCGACCAGCACCACTTTGGTATTTTTGGTGAATGCGGCTTCCAGTTCGGCGACGTTTGCGACGTGAACCGGTTTGATGCCGTAACGCGGCAGCAAATTGCGCACCACGCCCTCAGTGCCGCCGTACAGCGTGCCGATATGAATGATCTCATCGCCTGGCACCAGCAGGGCAAATAAGGTGGCGCTGATCGCCGCCATGCCGCTGGCACAGGCGACGGCAGTTTCTGCGCCTTCCAGCGCCGCCAGTTTCTGCTCGAAAACGGTCACCGTCGGGTTAGCGAAGCGGCTGTACATGTAGCCTGGCTCTTCACCGCTGAAACGGCGCGCACCGCTGTCAAAATCAGGGTACGAAAATGCAGAAGACGCCGTGATAGGCGTCGTGATAGCGCCCGTCTGGGCGTCGGGCTGTTGGCCGCCATGAACAGCGAGGGTGCGCATCCCTAAAGAACGTGAAGTGTTCAGATGTTTCATCTTGAAATCCTGTCGTTGGTAGAAGGAAATTATATCAAGACTGAAGATATGTAGCTTTTTCCGCTTAAGAACATTTTCGGCGCAGATCGATCGGGCTGGTTATAAAGGAAGTGAGTCTGCGCCGGTAAAATAACGGAAAATCAGGCTTCGACATCCTGGGGGAAGGTTTTTGACCAGGCTTCAAAGCCGCCGTCCACGCTGTAGACGGACTCGAATCCCTGGCCGATGAGGAACTGTGCCGCGCCGCGGCTGCTGATGCCGTGATAACACATTACCATTACCGGTGTTTTAGCATCGGTGGTCTGCATGAAGGCGGCCATACTGTCATTACTCAGATGAAATGCGCCAGGGGCGTGTGCGACGCCAAAACTCTGCGGGTCACGGATATCGACCATCACCGCATCGCCGGATTTCAGGCGGGTGTGCGCAAGCTCTACGCTAATTGCTTCAAATTGTTCCATTTGGCCGGGCCTCTTAAATGATTACTGAATCTATTCTACCGAATTATTCAGCCGCCAAGACCAGACAAAGAGCAGGGATAAATGAAAATAGCCGATCAGACCAACATCACCTTCACGCCTTTGGCGCGCAGCTGATCGAGGATCGCCGCGTCAGCGTCCTGTCCGGTAATGAGAACGTCGATTTGCTCGGTGCGGCTAAACAGCATCCCGGCGCGCTGGCCGACTTTCGTGCTGTCGACCAATACTGCCAGTTTGCCGACATAATTGAGCATCTTCTGCTCGGCCATCGCGGTGAGCATATCGGTTTTATACAGACCGTCGCTGGTCAGCCCCGCGCCGCTGGTGAACATCCAGTGGCCTGCATACAGACTGGCGTCGCCGTCTTGTGGTGCCAGCGTGATGGACTGACTCTTATTGTACTGGCCGCCCATGATGACCACGCTCTCGTGCTCCTGCTCAATCAGATAATTAGCCAGAGGCAAATAGTTGGTGATCACCTGAATATCTTTGCCGCACATTTCGCGGCCCAGCAGAAAGGCAGTAGAACCGCAGTTAATCACCACGCTTTCACCCGGCTGGCACAGCTGCGCCGCCGCCTGAGCGATACGCATTTTTTCATTGAGATTTTGCGTCTGGTGAATGTTTAGCGGGGTCCAGTTCTGGCGGGGTGAGCTTACCGCTTCGGCACCGTTACGCACTTTACGCAGTTTACCCAGTTCATTGAGTTTGGTGATATCACGGCGCGCAGTAGCGGGCGAAATATCAAAATTGTTAATCACATCTGAGACAGAAATCTGGCCCTGACGTTGTAAAAGCTCAAGGATCGCATTGTGACGTTGTGGTTCTGTCATGGTGACTCCGAGGGGGAATGATTACGCATGATTATAGACGCGCGTTTGAATCATTCATATACCGGTCGTCTTGAGAATGAGGTATTGAACAAAAGGGCGGAATACGTTCCGCCCCACAACGATTTACGATTAAAGGAATGATTTGAAAGGTAAATCTGTCTCAGTGGTGAAACAGTCATCAAAACCGCGCGGATAGTGATACTCGAAATTATCTTTGTCATTCGGGTAGGTAAACTTGCCGCCAACCTGCCAGATAAAGGGTTTGAAGCCATATTTCAGGCGATCTTTCTTCATTTCCCACAGTACGCGAATCTCCTGCGGGTCAGCCTGGAAGTTAGACCAGATATCATGATGGAAAGGAATAACGACCTGAGTTTTCAACGACTCTGCCATTCGCAGCATATCCACGCTGGTCATTTTATCGGTCACGCCGCGTGGGTTTTCGCCGTATGAACCCAGCGCCACGTCGATTTTATATTCGTTGCCATGCTTGGCGTAGTAGTTGGAATAGTGGGAATCACCGCTGTGATAGAGATTGCCGCCCGGCGTTTTGAACAGATAGTTCACCGCGCGCTGATCCATCATGTCAGGCAGTACGCCCGCCGCTTTCTGATCTGCCGGCAATGTGATGAGCACGGTGCGGTCAAACGAATCCAGCGCGTGAATTTCAACATCCTTAATCCGCACGACTTTTCCCGGCGTCATCACGATGCAGCGCTCTGCCGGGACACCCCAGCTCATCCATAAATCTACGCAGGTTTGCGGGCCGATAAACGGCACGTCTGCGGCACAGTTTTGCATCACGGCCGCCGCCACGTTGACGTCAATATGGTCATTATGGTCATGCGTTGACAGAACGGCGTCGATCTCTCTGATGGCAAACGGATCCAGCACAAACGGCGTAGTACGCAGGTTGGGTTGAAGTTTCTGCACACCCGCCATGCGCTGCATCTGGTGGCCGGTTTTCATCAGCGGACTGCTGTGATTTTGCTTGCCCACGCCACACCAGAAGTCGACACAAATATTGGCGCCACCCTCTGATTTCAACCAGATACCGGTACAACCCAGCCACCACATGGCGAAGGTGCCCGGTTCGACGCGCTCCTGTTCTATCTCTTCGTTTAACCAAGTACCCCACTCAGGAAAGGTGCTGAGGATCCAGGACTCGCGGCTGATGGTTTCTACTTTGCTCATGGTCTTCCCTCGTCATGTATTGATGTGTCAATTAAATCACTAAAAAATCATATTATGATTATATGTGATTTCATGGTGAGGAAATTAGCACTGATTTTGGCGGCGAGCAATGGAAAAAAGAAGATAAAACACGCAAATAACGCTCCTGCAATATCACGATATTAGTGTGAAAAAGGGATGTTATCGATGGGTAAAGTATTTATATGCATGAATTTATTGCGATAATTGTCTGGCGGTAAAAGAGGATTTCTGCAACGTTCAACGATAACTTGCGAGTGCGCTCACAAATAATCAAATTGAATCTTTTACTGATTGGCGGTGAGCATTAGAGTTTCAGCGTCCCTACATCGTTTGTGGCTAATGCAACAGGGTAAAAGCCTGGGCAGGTCTCTCGAAGGTTAACGGAGTGTTTTATGGAATTCCTCTACACCGTATTTACCGTATTTTTTAATCAGGTGATGACCAATGCACCGTTGTTGCTGGGTATCGTCACCATGTTGGGTTACATCCTGCTCAGGAAAAGCGCGAGTGTGATCATCAAAGGCACCATCAAAACCATTATCGGTTTTATGTTGCTGCAAGCGGGCTCCGGGATTTTGACCGGTACATTCAAGCCGGTAGTCGCCAAACTGTCTGAAGTCTACGGCATCAATGGTGCGATATCTGACACCTATGCCTCAATGATGGCAGCGGTTGAGCGCATGGGCGATGCCTATAGCTGGGTCGGTTACGCGGTGCTTATCGCACTTGGCCTCAATATTCTTTACGTCGTCTTTCGCCGTATCACGGGTATCCGCACCATCATGCTCACTGGCCACATCATGTTCCAGCAAGCCGGGCTGATTGCGGTGTTCTTCTACATCATGGGCTACCCGATGTGGACGACTATCTGGTCAACCGCGTTTCTGGTGTCGCTCTATTGGGGTATTACCTCCAACATGATGTACAAGCCGACGCAGTCCGTGACGGAAAACAGTGGTTTTTCCATCGGTCACCAGCAGCAGTTTGCCTCATGGATTGCTTACAAAGTCGCGCCTTATCTGGGCAAGAAAGAAGAGAGCGTGGAAGACCTCAAGCTGCCAGGGTGGCTGAATATTTTCCATGACAACATCGTCTCGACTGCCATCGTCATGACCATTTTCTTTGGCATTATTCTCTGCTCGTTCGGCCTTGATACCCTGCAACAGATGGCCGGTAAAACGCACTGGACCATTTACATCCTGCAAACCGGTCTGATGTTCGCCGTGGCCATTTTCATCATCATTCAGGGTGTGCGCATGTTTGTTGCCGAACTGACTGAAGCTTTTAACGGTATATCCCAGCGTTTAATCCCCGGTGCCGTTCTGGCTATCGACTGCGCGGCGATTTACAGCTTCGCGCCAAACGCCGTGGTGTGGGGCTTTATGTGGGGAACCATCGGCCAACTGATTGCCGTCGGCATTCTGGTTGCAATGGGATCCTCGATCATGATCATCCCCGGTTTCATCCCGATGTTCTTCTCCAACGCCACCATTGGCGTCTTTGCCAACCATTTCGGCGGCTGGCGCGCGGCGCTGAAGATCTGTCTGGTGATGGGTATGCTCGAAATTTTCGGCTGTGTCTGGGCCATCAAACTGACCGGCCTCAGCGCCTGGATGGGCATGGCGGACTGGTCAATTCTCGCGCCACCGATGATGCAGGGCTTCTTCAGCGTTGGTATGGCCTTTATGGGCGTCATCGTGGTCATTGCACTGCTTTATATGTTCTTTGCGGGGCGCACATTGCGCGCTGAAGAGGACGCTGACAAACAAGCGCTTAATCAATCCACTTCACACTAATCAACGAGGTTCCCATGACAGTACGAATTCTGGCGGTATGCGGTTGCGGGCAAGGCAGTTCGATGATCATGAAGATGAAAATTGGGCAGTTCCTGACGCAGGAAGGAGTAGATCACACCATGAACAGCTGCGCAGTCGGTGAGTATAAATCTGAGCTGGGCGGGGCGGACATTATTGTCGCTTCTACGCATGTGGCGGATGAGATCACCGTCAGTGGCAATAAATACGTGGTCGGCGTGCGCAATATGCTCTCTGCCGCTGACTTTGGCCCGAAGGTGATGGAAGTGATCAACGCACACTTTGCCAAAGACCTGAAGAAATAAGGAACGCCCATGAAACTGCGTGATTCTCTGGCTGAAAATCAGTCCATCCGCCTGAACGCGGAAGCAGAAACCTGGCAGGAAGCGGTGAAAATTGGCGTCGATTTACTGGTGGACGCCGGTGTGGTGGAACCCCGCTACTATCAGGCGATTTTGGATGGCGTTGAGCGCTTTGGCCCCTATTTTGTCATCGCGCCCGGCCTGGCCATGCCGCATGGCCGCCCGGAAGAGGGCGTTATCGAGACAGGCTTTGCTCTGGTAACGCTGAAAAAACCGCTGGTGTTTAACCATGAAGATAACGACCCGGTCGATATCCTGATCACGCTGGCAGCGGTTGACGCCAACGCTCATCAGGAGGTCGGCATCATGCAGGTGGTTAACCTGTTTGAAGATGAAGCGAACTTTGACCGGCTGCGCGCCTGCACTACGCCCCAGCAGGTACTGGATTTAATCGATCAGACGTCCGCTGCGGCGGCGCAATAACAGAGAAGGAATTCATTATGTCTTACTCATTACCGATGTTGCAGGTGGCGCTGGATAACCAGTCCATGGACGACGCCTACAAAACCACCCGCCTGATTGCCAGTGAAGTCGACATCATCGAAGTTGGCACCATTTTATGTGTTGCCGAAGGGGTGCGCGCGGTGCGTGACCTGAAAGCGCTCTACCCGGAAAAAATCGTGCTGGCGGATGCCAAAATCGCCGATGCCGGAAAAATCTTGTCGCGCATGTGCTTTGAAGCCAATGCGGACTGGGTGACGGTGATTTGCTGCGCTGACATCAACACCACCAAAGGTGCGCTGGAAGTGGCAAAAGAGTTTGGTGGCGACGTGCAGATTGAACTGACCGGTTACTGGACCTGGGAACAGGCCAAAGAGTGGCACGACGCGGGCATCCAGCAGGTGGTTTATCACCGCAGCCGCGATGCGCAGGCCGCCGGGGTTGCATGGAGTGATGCTGACATTACCGCCATCAAACGCCTCTCCGGCATGGGGTTCAAGGTGACCATCACCGGCGGTCTGGCGCTGGAAGATTTGCCGCTGTTTAAAGATATTCCTGTTCATGTATTTATCGCTGGTCGCAGCATTCGCGATGCCAAAGATCCGGTCGACGCCGCCCGTCAGTTTAAAAAATCAATCAGCCAGCTCTGGGGCTAAGGACAGCGCAATGATGCATAAAGCCGTGCCGCTTGGGATCTATGAAAAAGCCCTGCCTGCGGGTGAAGACTGGTTTGAACGTCTGAGTCTGGCGAAAGAGCTGGGTTTTGATTTCGTCGAAATGTCAGTTGATGAGAGCGATCACCGACTGGCACGGCTTGACTGGAGCCGCGAACAGCGGATGGCGGTGGTCGACGCCGTCGCCCGTACCGGGATTCGTATTCCGTCGATGTGCCTCAGTGCGCACCGTCGCTTCCCGCTCGGTTCAGAAGATGAAAAAACCCGCGTGCAGGGGTTAGAGATCATGCGTAAAGCCATCGTGCTGGCACAGGATCTCGGTATCCGGGTTATTCAGCTGGCGGGGTACGACGTCTATTATCAGGACGCCAACGACCATACCCGAGAACGTTTTCGCAATGGGTTACAGGAATCCGTCGAAATGGCCAGCCGCGCGCAGGTGACGCTGGCGATGGAAATCATGGACTATCCGCTGATGAACTCGATCAGTAAGGCGTTAGGTTACGCGCACTATCTCAACAACCCATGGTTCCAGCTCTATCCTGATATCGGCAATCTCTCAGCCTGGGACAATGACGTACAGATGGAACTGGCCAGCGGGGCCGGGCATATCGTTGCAGTACATGTCAAAGATACTCAACCCGGCGTGTTTAAAAACGTCCCGTTCGGCAGTGGCGTGGTGGAATTCGAACGTTGCTTCAGCACGCTGCTCAACAGCGGTTATCGTGGACCCTATCTTATTGAGATGTGGAGCGAGAGCGCTGTGGATCCGCTAAAAGAAGTACGCGAAGCCCGCGCCTGGGTGATAGATAAAATGCAGAGAGCCGGGCTGAACATGGGGGAATCGGTATGTTAGAGCAGCTCAAACAGCAGGTTTTTGCCGCCAATATGGCCCTGCCGGCGCGAGGATTAGTGACCTTCACCTGGGGAAACGTCAGCGGCATCGACAGAACTTCCGGGTTGGTGGTCATTAAACCCAGCGGTGTGGAGTACGACCTCATGGCCGCTGATGACATGGTCGTGGTTAACCCGCGGGGCGAGGTGGTGGAGGGGCACTTCAAACCTTCGTCCGATACGGCAACTCACCTTGAACTCTATGCCAGGTTCCCCGAGCTTGGCGGTATTGTGCATACCCATTCGACTTATGCCACCTCCTGGGCGCAGGCTGGCGTGTCGATCCCGGCGCTGGGCACCACTCATGCAGACTATTTCGCGGGAGCGATTCCCTGCACTCGGCCATTGAGCAGGCAGGAGGTAGCGGGGCAGTATGAACTGGAAACCGGCAAGGTGATCGCCGAAACGCTGGGCGATACGGATCCGCTGCATATGCCGGGAATTTTGGTGTCACAGCACGGGCCCTTCTGTTGGGGAAGTTCGCCGGAACTGGCAGTACACAACGCAGTGGTACTGGAAGAAGTGGCGAAAATGGCCTGGATCACCGGAACGCTGAACCGGCAGATGTCGCCGATGGACAGTTATCTGCTGAACAAACATTTCACCCGCAAACATGGGCCGGATGCCTATTACGGGCAGAAATAGCCGCAACATCATTAATATTTTTACCCAGAAGATTTCAAGTTGCATTGCGGCGGCAAGAGAGCGAATCCCGATGAGCTTACTCAAGTAAGTGATTATTAGGCCCATTAATGGGCCTAACCCCTTCGGGGCCGCTGCTAGAAGCGTTCAAATCTACTTACAGCAGATTTGTCGGGTGAGTGACGCAGCCAACAACGATGCGACTTGAAAGACAACGGGTATATCGACAGATTCCCGAGCTCATCACGTTCACATGATGAGCTTTTTTGCCTCATAGGGTTTATACCTATAAGTGATCACAGATCACGCTTTGATCCCCAAATAAAGCTAAAACAGACTTCTTCTCCCGGTTGATTAATGAAAAGGAAAGAGCTGCCTTATGACCAAACCTACTCTTAAGCATGATGTTTTTTTGGCCGCGTTAACCCGCCAGTGGCAAGCGTTTGGACTCACTTCAGCCTGGGATATGACCCGGCACCAGTGGTGGCACGCCATCAGCGCTGCCGTGGCTGAACAGCTGCCGCCGCAAAACGATACCGTCCCTGCCAGCAAGAAACGGCAGAAAATTCATCGGCATGTGAATTATATTTCAATGGAGTTTTTGGTCGGCCGTCTGACAGGTAACAACCTCATTAATCTGGGCTGGTATGAGAAAATTGCCAGTGCGCTCGAGCAGTTTGATATCAACCTGACTGACTTGCTGGAAGAAGAAATTGACCCGGCATTGGGAAACGGCGGGCTGGGCAGGCTGGCTGCCTGCTACCTCGATGCGATGGCATCGGTCGGGCAACCGGCCATTGGCTACGGTTTGAATTATCAGTACGGCCTGTTCCGTCAACGTTTTGTTGACGGGCATCAGAAAGAGTCGCCGGATGACTGGCACCGCAGTGAATACCCCTGGTTTCGCCACAACAGTTCGCTGGCGGTCAGCGTAGGTATCGGCGGCAAAGTAGTGAAAAATGACAACGGAACGGTGCGCTGGGAGCCAGAGTTTACCCTACGCGGTGAAGCCTGGGATCTTCCGGTGCTCGGCTATCGCAACGGTGTGACTCAGCCGTTGCGTCTTTGGGAAGCCACCCATCCACATCCGTTTGACTTAGAGAAGTTTAACGACGGCGAATTTCTCAAAGCGGAGCAGCAGGGCATCGACGCCGCGAAGCTGACTAAAGTGCTTTACCCGAATGACAACCATCAGGCAGGTAAACGCCTGCGCCTGATGCAGCAATATTTCCAGTGCGCCTGCTCGGCGGCCGATATCCTGCGCCGCCACCACTTCCTCGGGCGTAAGATTTCTGAATTGCCGGACTACGAGGTGATTCAACTTAATGACACCCATCCGACCATCGCCATTCCTGAAATGCTGCGCGTCCTGCTCGATGAACATCAGATGAGCTGGAAAGATGCCTGGCACATTACCAGCCGCACCTTTGCTTACACCAACCACACGCTGATGCCTGAGGCGTTGGAAACCTGGGACGAAAAACTGGTGCGCAGCCTGCTACCGCGCCACTTCCAGATAATCAAACAGATTAATGCCAACTTTAAGAAACAGGTCAGTAACGTGTGGCCCGGTGATGAAGCCGTCTGGGCCAAACTGGCGGTGCACCATGACAAACAGGTGCGCATGGCTAACCTGTGCGTGGTGGCTGGTTTTGCAGTCAACGGCGTGGCTGCGCTGCATTCTGACCTAGTGGTTAAAGACCTGTTCCCTGAATATCACCAGCTATGGCCGGAGAAGTTCCACAACGTCACCAACGGCATCACGCCGCGCCGCTGGATTAAACAGTGTAATCCGGCGCTGTCAGCGCTGATTGATGAACGCCTGAAAACCGACAGTTGGGTGACAAATCTCGACCTGCTGAAAGGGTTGGAAAGCGGCGTTAAAGACAAAAAATTCTGCAAACATTACCGCAAAATCAAGCATGAGAATAAAGTGAGGCTGGCAGAGTACGTCTGGCACCGCATGGGAATCAAGCTCAACCCCGAGGCCATCTTTGATGTGCAGATCAAACGCCTGCACGAATACAAACGCCAGCATCTCAACCTGCTGCATATTCTCTCGCTCTACCGGCAACTGCGCGATAACCCGAAACTGGACATCCTGCCGCGCGTATTTCTGTTCGGGGCCAAAGCTGCACCGGGCTACTATCTGGCGAAAAATATTATCTATGCGATCAATCTGGTCGCGGAGAAGATCAACAACGATCCGATCGTCGGCGATCGCCTCAAAGTGGTGTTCATTCCAGACTATTCGGTATCTGTCGCGGAATTGATGATCCCGGCGGCTGACGTGTCAGAGCAGATTTCTACCGCCGGGAAAGAGGCCTCAGGTACCGGCAACATGAAACTGGCGCTGAACGGTGCGCTGACTATCGGTACCCTTGACGGCGCGAATGTTGAAATCGCCGAACAGGTCGGTGACGAAAACATCTTTATCTTTGGGCTGGACGTTGATGGCGTCAAAGCACTGCAAAAGAAAGGCTATAAACCGCAAAGCGTGGTGAAAAAAGATAAACACCTGAAAGCCATTTTGGATGAACTGGCCAGCGGCTTTTTTAGTCACGGCGACAAGCATGCCTTCGATCTGATGCTCAACAGCTTCAAAGAGGGCGGTGACCCGTATTTGGTGCTGGCCGACTTCGCCGCCTACTGCGAGGCGCAGAGAAAAGTGGATGCGCTGTACCGCGACGCCGAGGAATGGACGCGCCGGGCGATACTCAATACCGCCCGCGTCGGGATGTTCAGCGCAGACCGTTCTATCCGCGATTATCAGCAGCGCATCTGGCAGGCAAAACGTTAGGAGCAGGCATGGAGGGCAAGCAACTCGAACTGGCAGCACAGCAGGCAGGGATTGTAGACAGTTTTATTAACATGCGTGATGAGGTGCAGTCGGTTTCTGACGACACCAAACAGGCGCTGTTGGCGGCAATGGGGCGCGGGGAGAATCATCAGGAAGAGGCCCTGCCGCTACCCTTCGTGCAGGTATTTTATCAGGGCGCACCGGGGGTGCTTACGCCGCAGGGCGGTCAGGCATTCCGTTGGCAACTGACGCAGGAAAACGGCGATCGTACTGAAGGGACGTTGGCCAATGGGGCGACACTGCGGCTACCCGCGGAGTTACCGGTGGGTTACCACCATCTGACCCTGAACTGGGGTAAAAATACGTGTGGATGCCGCATTATTATTGCGCCGCGCCGCTGCTATGAACCGCCTCAGCTGCTGGCGGGGGAGAAGTTGTGGGGCGCGACTGTCCAGCTTTACACCCTGCGCTCTGAGCATAACTGGGGCGTTGGCGATTTTGGCGATCTAAAGCGAATGGTAGAAGAAGTCGGTAAGCGCGGCGGGGCCTTTGTTGGCCTCAACCCGATTCACGCGCTTTATCCGGCCAACCCGCTGAGTGCCAGCCCTTACAGCCCGTCGTCACGCCGCTGGCTGAACGTCACCTACATCGACGTCAATCAGGTGGAGGAGTTTGTACGCAGTGAGGAGGCTCAGCGCTGGTGGCAGTTACCCGTCACCCGCGACGCGCTGCATCAGGCGCGAAGCGTGGAGTATGTGGATTATCCACAGGTGATGAAGTTAAAGCTGGAAGCGCTCAATCTGGCGTGGAAAATGTTTTGCGATGTCCCCGAAGCCAGCCAGCGCAAGCGAGACTTTCGCCGCTTTGTGCATCTTGGCGGCGACAGCCTGCGTCAGCAGGGCGTGTTCGACGCACTGCATGTCCATCTGCGCGACCTCGATTTAGGCCTGTGGGGCTGGCCGGTCTGGCCAGAACCCTACCGTGATATTCATAGCCCGGACGTGGCAGAATTTTGCGAACGCTATGCCGACGAAATTGAATTCTATCTGTGGTTACAGTGGCTGGCGCATGTGCAGTTTTCTGACTGTTATCAGACTAGCGTTGCGCTGGGGATGCCGCTCGGACTTTACCGGGATCTGGCCGTTGGCGTGGCCGAAGGGGGGGCGGAAACCTGGTCGGACACGGCGCTCTATTGCCTGAAGGCGACTATCGGAGCTCCGCCGGATATTCTCGGTCCACAAGGGCAGAACTGGGGGCTTCCACCTATTGATCCACATGTGATGAAAGAGCGCGCCTATCAGCCGTTTATCGATTTGCTGCGGGCCAATATGGCGGAGTGCGGTGCGCTGCGCATCGACCATGTGATGGGACTGATGCGCCTGTGGTGGATACCGGCGCATGAACATGCGGGTAAAGGCGCTTACGTCCGTTACCCCCTCGACGATTTGCTCGGCGTGCTGGCGCTGGAGAGTCAGCGGCATCAGTGCATGGTGATTGGTGAAGATCTTGGCACGGTGCCTAAAGAGATTGTTGCCAGCCTGCATGAGAGCGGTGTTTATTCCTACAAAGTGCTCTATTTTGAGCAGGAAAAAAAGGGTGTTTACCGTGCACCACAAGGCTATGTCGTGCAGGCGATGGCCACGGTCACGACCCACGATTTACCGACGCTGCGTGGGTACTGGGAGGCCGGGGATTTAACGCTCGGTGAGACGCTGGGCATTTACCCTGACCCAACTGTGCTGGCTGCCCTGCGCGGTGAGCGGCAAGCCAGCAAGCAGGCGCTGCTTGATGCGCTGCACCGGCACGGTTGCGTGGCAAAAAGCGTCGGGCATCAGGCTGATAAAATGGCGATGACACCTGCGCTCAACCGTGGCTTGCAACGCTATCTGGCAGACAGCGCCAGCGCCTTGCTCGGCCTGCAACCGGAAGACTGGCTGGATATGGCGACGCCGGTGAATGTACCTGGCACGAATACTGAATATCCCAACTGGCAGCGTAAATTAATTCGAAGCCTTGATGAGATGTTCAGTGACGACTGGATAAACCGGTTGATTAAGGATTTGGACCGCAGAAGAAAGGGCTGAATGAACCATAAAAAAAGCACCCGGTTAGACGGGTGCTTTTTGCATTCAAGCCAATCAAGGTTTGATCAGTAGAATGAGTGCTCGCCGCGCTGATGCTCGGTGAGGTCACGGACGCCTTTCAGCTCCGGGAAGTTTTTCAGCAGGTCTTTTTCGATGCCGTCTTTCAGGGTGACATCGATCATGGAACAACCGTTACAACCGCCGCCGAATTGCAGGATGGCGATGCCGTCATCGGTGATTTCCATCAATGACACGCGGCCGCCGTGGCTGGCCAACTGCGGGTTGATTTGTGACTGCAGCTGATATTCAACGCGTTCCATCAGTGGGGCATCGTCAGCCACTTTACGCATTTTGGCGTTAGGCGCTTTCAGGGTCAGCTGCGAACCCAGCTGGTCAGTAACAAAGTCGATTTCGGCATCAGCCAGATATGGCTTGCTCAATTCGTCGATGAACGCAGAAAGCTTCTCGAATTTCAGTTCAGTATCAGTAGCTTCCACCGCGTCAGGTGGACAATAAGAGACACCGCATTCGGCGGTAGGCGTACCGGGGTTAATCACGAATACGCGGATCTGGGTGCCTTCTTCCTGGTTTGCCAGCAATTTGGCAAAGTGCTCTTGGGCAGCATCGGTAATAAGGATCATAGTATTGGCTCAATAGTTGACTGCTTCAGTTGGTTATAATACGCCCTTTGCTTTTGCCCGTCATCTTTCAAGTGGCCACGGTGTTAGCAGTGTGTGCTCAACGCTACAGGGTCCGGCAGATACACCAGATCTGTAGTGATGCAACCCCCTGATTGCGCAGAATTTTACTGATTTCACGCAGCGTACTGCCGGTGGTGACCACATCATCAATCAAGGCGACGTGTTTTCCGCGAAAGTCTTCTTCGCACCGGAATGCCTTACGTAAATTCAGTTTTCGGGCCGCCTCGGACAGCCTCTGCTGTGCTGGCGTCGAGCGGATGCGGCGCAGGGCCTGCGGGCGGTACTGGCAGTTCAACCAGCGTGCCAGCGGCTGGGCCAGTAATTCGCTTTGATTATATCCACGGGTCAAATAACGTCGTCGGTGTAACGGTACGCTGAGCACAATATCGGGGCGCACCACGTTTCCGGCACGAAAGCGCGTGAGCCAGCGCAGCAGCAGCAAACGCGCCAGCGTGACGGCCAGCTCCGGCTGACGGGAAAACTTCAGCCGCATCACCAGCCCGCTCAGCGGAGGCAGGTAATCAGTGGTATAAATCATCACGTCCCACGGTGGTGGCTTGTGCAGGCAGCGGCCGCAGTCTAAGGTCTCACTGGCGCTGGGTAAGCCGCAACGCGGGCAACAGGATGGCGGCGGTGGCAGGCTTTTAACGCACAGGCTGCAAATACCGTGTCGGGCAAGATGTAACGGCTGTTGGCATAGCCAGCAAAGGCCACGAATTGTTATCCTTAACGTCATCTTTATCACCTCCCTAATTTGTGAAATCAAACGGACATTACCTTATGAACAGGCTCTACTGGCAGACCTTTGGTGAAGGAGATCGCGATCTTGTGCTGCTGCACGGATGGGGATTGAACGCAGAGGTGTGGCGTTACATTGCGGCCAGACTTGCGCCGCATTTCCGGCTGCATCTGGTGGATTTACCGGGCTATGGGCGCAGCCAGGATTTTGGCCCGATGAGCCTCGAAGAGATGGCCGATATTGTTCTTGCTGCAGCGCCTGAAAAAGCAGCCTGGCTGGGCTGGTCGCTTGGCGGGTTGGTCGCCAGCCAGATTGCCCTGGTGGCCCCAGATCGTGTTGATGCGCTGATCACCGTGGCTTCGTCGCCCTGCTTTGCGGCACAGGATGAGTGGCCGGGTATCCGCCCGGAAGTCCTGCACGGGTTTGAGCATCAGCTGAGCGAAGATTTCCAGCGCACCGTCGAGCGCTTTCTGGCACTGCAAACGCTGGGCAGCGAGAGTGCCCGTCAGGACGCACGTATGTTGAAAGCGGTGGTGCTCGATCAACCGATGCCAGCGGTAGAGGTACTGAACGGTGGGCTCGAGATATTGCGGCAGGTCGATTTACGTCAGCCAATGCGCCAGCTGACAATGCCTTTTCTGCGTATTTATGGCGCGCTGGATGGCCTGGTGCCGCGCAGGGTAGCCGGTTTACTCGACATCATTTGGCCAGACTCCAGCTCGCGGGTGATGGAAAAAGCCGCACATGCGCCTTTTGTGTCTCACCCTGATGCCTTTTGTGAAGAAATTATGCGGTTCCTGGTCACAAATTGAAATGTAATGTAATTATTCTGCACATTTTGGCTGGCTAATTTTGAGAAGTGATTAATACTGAAGAGGATAATACCGCTTAGTGACTGAATGGCTGCGTTCCGGCCATTGCGATCAAAGACGCGCTTCTGGGGAAACTTTGGTGTTAGACCGGGAAGGTTCACGCCAGCGCGGGTTTCACTGGCGTTATTATCGCGGGAGTTTCATTAATAATAATCACTCTTTAGAGGTAACTTCATGAAATCTTATAAAATTATGGCAGCGGCATTAGTGGCAGGCTTATTTTCAATGAGCGCAATGTCAGCAGAAATGATCACCAAAGAAGTCGCGAAAGAAAAAGGCTACACACTTATCGGTACCGTAAGTACTACCGGCCAATACACCGCGCCAATGGATGCTAAAGAAGAGCTGTCCAAATTGGCTGACGAAAAAGGGGGTAAGTACTACGTGATTATTGCTGGCCAAGAGAAGAAAAAGATCAGCGCTACGGCTGAAGTCTTCAAATAAGAACAATATCCACGGATATCTGTGGGTAAAAGAAGAGGGATGCCTGATGGCGTCCCTTTTTTATGTTCTTTTTTATGTCCTTTTTGTGCACTTGATTGTTTTACCCATTCATAACCTGCTGTTTTAAATAATATGTTTTTAATCGTTACTCTAAGGGTAACGGTCGACTCCTGCGCTTGATTGATGCTGCATCATCCCCTTCCTACACTTAATGGACTCATTATCCGACGCATTTACGATGCACCGCCACTTGCCAGAGCGCACGCTGCCCGGCAAGTTAACCCAGGGAGGTTCAGGCATGACGCAACATCCGCAGTCCACCAGAGCTTGGGACACCCGCCGCAGTGAGAAACAGCGGCGGATTGAGAGTGTCCGGGCCGTGGCTCAGGGCAAAGTGTTACCCACCGATCAGATTATCCCCATTCTTGAAACGCTAATTGCCCCCGGCGACCGGGTGGTGATGGAAGGGAATAATCAGAAACAGGCCGATTTTCTTTCCCGTTCGCTGGCTAAGGTTAACCCGGAAAAACTTCACGATTTGCATATGATCATGCCGAGCGTCAGCCGCGCCGAGCATCTTGATCTTTTTGAGCGCGGTATCGCTCGCAAACTCGATTTCGCCTTCTCTGGTCCGCAAAGCCTGCGCATCGCGCAGCTGCTGGAAGACGGGCAGATGGAGATCGGTGCGATTCATACCTATATCGAGCTCTATTCCCGCCTCTACGTCGATTTAGTGCCCAATATTGCGCTGATCGCTGGTTTCAAAGCTGACCGCAAAGGCAATCTTTATACCGGCGCAAGCACCGAAGATACACCTGCGCTGGTGGAAGCCGCTGCCTTCAAAAACGGCATCGTTATCGCTCAGGTTAATGAACTGGTCGAGGAGGGCTGCGACCTGCCGCGTGTGGATATTCCCGGTGACTGGATTGATTTCGTGGTGGTGGCCGACCGCCCATTCTTTATTGAACCGCTGTTCACCCGCGACCCACGCCTGATCAAACCCGTACATGTTCTGATGGCGATGATGGCGATCAAGGGCATTTACGCTAAACACAACGTGCAGTCACTCAACCACGGTATTGGTTTTAACACCGCGGCTATCGAACTGCTGTTGCCAACCTACGGCGAACAGCTCGGCCTGCGCGGAAAAATCTGTAAACACTGGACGCTGAACCCGCACCCGACGCTGATCCCGGCCATTGAAAGCGGCTGGGTCGATACCGTGCACTGTTTCGGCGGTGAACTGGGGATGGAAGAGTATATCCGCGCCCGTCCGGATGTGTTCTTCACCGGCTCAGACGGCTCGATGCGCTCCAATCGCGCCTTCTGCCAGATGGCCGGTCAGTACGCGGTCGACATGTTTATCGGTTCAACCCTGCAGGTGGATGGGTTGGCGAACTCCTCAACGGTAACCCGTGGCCGTCTGGCCGGTTTTGGTGGTGCACCCAATATGGGCCATGACCCGCATGGTCGCCGACATGCGACCCCGGCATGGCTGGACATGATTGAAGAGCCAGATCCGCTGGCTCGCGGTAAAAAGCTGGTGGTGCAGATGGTGGAAACCTATCAGGCCGGTGGCAAACCGACCTTCGTGGAGAAACTTGAAGCAGTAGACGTGGGCAAAGAGTCCGGTATGCCGCTGGCGCCGGTGATGATTTACGGCGACGACGTGACGCACGTGCTGACCGAAGAGGGTATTGCCTATCTGCACCGGGCTCGAACGCTTGAAGAGCGCCGCGCGATGGTCGCCGCGGTGGCGGGTATCACGGATATCGGACTGGGCGTGGACGCCAAACGCGTTGCCGAACTGCGCCGTCAGGAGCTGGTGGTCTTCCCTGAAGATATGGGAATTCGCCGCACCGACGCCACCCGTTCGCTGCTGGCGGCGGGCAGCGTCAGTGATTTGGTCGACTGGTCTGGCGGTTTGTATAACCCACCAGCGAAATTCCGGAGCTGGTGATGACGATGCCGCAGATTTTATCGGTCAGGGGCGAAAGTGCCGCTGAACAGCTGGCCGCAGGGCTGGCACACCAGGCGACGCAGGCGCTGATCGATGAAGCGCGGCTCAGCCCGAAACCAGGTCTGGTGGACAGCCGGGGTTCCGGTGCCCATCAGGATCTGACGCTGGCGCTGATGGAGCGTTCGGCGCACAGCCTGACCTCCACCTTCCATGCTCTGGCGCTGCACAGCTTTCAGCGTCCGGCGGATGTCGCGCTGCGTCAGGAAGTGGGGCGTCTGGGTCGTGATGGGGAAGCCCTGATGATGGAAGCCACCGGCGGAGTGAATACTCACCGGGGCGCTATCTGGGCGATGGGGCTGCTGGTCAGCGCCGTCGCGATGCAACCTGAAACTGTCAGCCCGCAGGCCATCGCTAAACGGGCGGCAAAACTGGCGGCACTGCCGGATGCGTTCAGTCCGAAAAGCTTTAGCAAGGGTTCTCACGCGGTTCAGCGCTATCAAGTCCCAGGCGCGCGGGAAGAGGCGCAGGGCGGTTTTCCACACATTCTCGAACTCGCCTTGCCACAGCTTCGTAACAGCCGTCAGGCAGGAGCGACGGAAAGTCAGTCTCAGCTCAATGCGCTGCTGGCCGTAATGACCCGGCTGACGGATACCTGCGTGCTGTCCCGTGGCGGCCTGCCCGCTTTACTGGCGATGCATGCCGGTTCCCGCGCGGTGCTGAAAGCAGGGGGCACGCAAACCGCCGCCGGACGCAAACATCTGCAGGCGCTGGAAAACCGCATGCTGAGCGACAACGCCTCACCCGGCGGTGCAGCGGATTTACTGGCCGCCACGCTGTTTCTCGATCGCGTCTCTCTGGCGTGACCGGCACGATTATTAACATCATGATTTGTATAAAGAGGTGTTATGGAACGTTTTGAATTTACTTACCCGGCGCAAACGCCGCTGACCGGACGCGCGCAGGCTGGCGTGGTTGGATCCGGCGATTTAGAAGCGCTGTATGAACCGAAAAGTGGTGCTGCGCTGCGCGTCACCGTCACGACCTCTGTCGATGGCAGCCACACTTTGTGGCAACGTTTTTTCGACCGTCTGAGTCAACTGCGTGAACTGCCCGCTGGCCAGCTCGACATCAACGACTTTGGCGCAACGCCGGGCGTAGCACGCCTGCGGATTGAACAGGTATTTGAGGAGGCAGGTTATGCCAACTGATCAAAGCTTTATCGAGTTGAATGCCCGCCAGCGTGCGCGCAATCTGCTCGATGCGGGCACCTTTCGCGAGTTACTGGGACCATTCGAACGCATCATGTCACCGTGGCTGGAACCGCAGGGCATCGTGCCGCAGACCGACGACGGCATGGTCGTCGCCAAGGGCACCCTACAAGGCCAGCCCGCGGTGGTTGTGGCTATCGAAGGGGCCTTTCAGGGCGGCAGCATGGGGGAAGTCTCCGGGGCGAAAATGGCCGCCGCGTTAGAGCTGGCCGCAGAAGATAACCGCAACGGCATCCCGACCCAGGCCGTGCTGTTGCTGGAAACCGGTGGTGTACGTTTGCAGGAGGCGAATCTCGGCCTGGCTGCTATCGCCGATATTCACGCCGCCATTGTGGATTTACGCCGCTATACGCCGGTGATTGGCGTGGTAGCCGGGACAGTCGGCTGTTTCGGCGGCATGTCCATTGCCGCTGCGCTGTGCAGCTACCTCATCGTAACCCGCGAAGCGCGCCTTGGCTTGAACGGCCCACAGGTTATCGAGCAGGAAGCGGGCATCGAAGAGTATGACTCCCGCGATCGGCCGTTTATCTGGAGCATGACCGGCGGTGACGTGCGTTATCACAGCGGCTTTGTCGACGCGCTGGTGAAAGATTCCCTGAGCGAAGTGAAAAATAACCTGCTGGCGTTTATCGCCAAAGGCGTTCCGATGCAGCATCGTTCCGATAAATTCGACTATTACCTGCCGAAGCTCACCGGCTTTGATACGGCTCAACAGGCCAGCCGTGACATTACACAAGAGCTGTTTAACCGGGAGGACCTCGTATGAGCACGCTGGAAAATTTTGCTAAAAATGCCGTCAGCCTTGGCGATTACTGGTTTGCGGAACTCACCAAGGACGCCACGCCGTTAACCGGACTGTGCCCATCGGTGAAAGCGGCAGACGGAAAAATGAACGATCAGGCCGTGCGGTATATCGCCGTCGTGCCGGATAAAAATAATCACTATCCACGGGCCGCAGGGGGAGAAGTCGGTCTGCTCGAAGGCTGGACGCTGGCGAAAGTAGTCAGTCAGACCGTGGCCGAAGATGCTGGCAAAGCGATCAAACGGGCAATTGTGGCGGTGATCGACGTACCGAGCCAGGCCTATGGCCGTCGTGAAGAGGCTTTCGGTATTCATCAGGCACTGGCCGGTGCCGCGGGGGCTTATGCCAATGCGCGTCTGGCCGGGCATCCGGTGATCGGGCTGATTGTCGGCAAAGCCATGTCGGGCGCGTTTCTGGCGCATGGCTATCAGGCTAACAAGCTCATCGCTTTCAATAACCCGGACGTGATGATCCACGCGATGGGCAAAGAGTCTGCGGCGCGTATTACGCTGCGTTCGGTCGAGGCGCTGGAGAAACTGGCGGCCACCATCCCGCCGATGGCCTACGACATCGAAAACTACGCAACTCTCGGTCTGTTGGCGCAGCTGATGGATATCGGCAATCCCGACAGTGCAACGCCCGACGATATCGTCAACGTGCAGTCGGCGTTGTGGAACAACATTCTCGATGCCCGCACAGAGGGTGTCGGCCTTAAAAATCGCTTAGGCGCAGACAACCGCGCCAGTTCGCAACTTGTCCGCGAACGCATGCGCCAGGAGTGGTAATCCCTTAACTTTTCAGTCTTTCAGCCGGTAAAGGCACCTGCATACAGCGAGAGGCGGCATCTGCATACAGCGTGCCGCCTCCGACTGGAATGAATAAAAAAACATCGTAACCGGCGGGCTGGGTAATTCATTTTTATTTACCTCAGGTACATCGCTATGACTTATGTAATTTTGCACGCGCTCGCCCCGATTTTCGTCATCATGCTGCTCGGTTATTTTGCCGGGAAAGCCAAAATGGTGGATAACAAAAACGTCTCGCTGCTGAACGTGTTTGTGATGGATTTTGCTTTGCCCGCCACGCTTTTTGCCGCGACGGTACAGACGCCATGGGCCGGGATTGTCGAACAGACGCCGCTGATTGTGGTGCTGGTTCTGGCGATGTGGATAACCTATGCGGCGATTTATTTCACCTGCACGCGGGTATTCCACAAGTCACCGCAGGACGCCGCTGTGCTGACGCTGACCGTGGCGTTGCCAAACTATGCGGCACTCGGTTTGCCGATTTTGGGCAGCGTGCTCGGGGAGTCTTCCACCACCTCGCTGTCGGTGGCGGTGGCCATTGCCTGTGGCTCAGTACTGATGACGCCGTTCTGTCTGTTGATCCTCGAGCGCGAAAAAGCGCGTCTTGGCGGTGAAGGTCAGGGCTCTTCGCTGGCGCTGCTGCCGGTACTCATGTGGCGTTCAGTGAAAAAACCGATTGTCTGGGGCCCGCTGTTGGGGGTGGTACTGTCAGCAATTGGCATCAAAATGCCTGAAATTGTGCTGGCCTCGATCAAACCGTTGGGCCTCTCAGCCACGGCATCGGCGCTGTTTTTGACCGGGGTGATCCTGTCGGCACGTCAATTGAAAATCAACGGCCCGGTACTGGTCTCCTGCGTAGCGAAAAACCTGATCCAGCCGTTTATTGCCTGGGGTCTGGTGCTGGTCTTTGGCCTTAGCGGCCAAATGGCAGTGACGGCTATTCTGATGATTGCGCTGTCAGCCGGTTTCTTCGGGATCGTGTTCGGCAACCGTTTCGGCGTTCAGTCGCCAGATGCAGAAGCGTCACTGTTGATCAGTTCCGTGTTGTGTATCATTACGTTACCGCTGTTTATAACACTGACCGCTTCACTGCACTGATGAATAAGGAACCGTAACGATGAGTCTGCCGCGTGCCCATGACCTGATTTGGATTGCCGACCGTACTTTGCTGAAAAACGACCAGGGCTTACCCGACTGGGTGAGCAACTGGCGGCCACATCTGCCGCTGGTGGTGCGTCGTGACCGGCGCGACGATGGCGCTATCCCGGTCGGGATACGCGGTATGACCAAGATTCAGCGCGCCGCCGCTTGGGTAAAACCCGAAGACGTGCTGCGCGTGGTGACGCCAGAATCGCTGGTGGTCGATCCCGTGACGCTGCTGCATTCACGCTTTATCTCCCTGCAACCCATGCAGGCCCTGATCACTCTCGCCAGCCTGAAACTGCCGTGGCAATGGGGTGTGACCGGTAGCTGTGCCTATGCCATGGTCAGCGATATTCCGGTGATGCACGCCGAGAGCGACCTCGATTTACTCATCCGCTGTGACGAACCGGTGGACTCCATTGAATTTTCCGCCTTCCATACTCAACTTGAAGAGATG
Organism: uncultured Enterobacterales bacterium; assembly: GCA_946478305.1. GTDB lineage: Bacteria > Pseudomonadota > Gammaproteobacteria > Enterobacterales > Enterobacteriaceae > Ewingella. The sequence continues at coordinate 76,889 of CAMLBO010000003.1, read as the reverse complement.
CCTTGCCGTGTCGATGTGCAAATCTCCACGCCGCAGGGTGGTTTCTCGTTGACGGAATGGCTGCGCGGCGGGGAATTTATGCTGAAAACTGACTCAGGTCCGGTTCTGGTCACTGACCCGTGGAGCCAGCCTGCAGTCTGAGGAGTGTTATGAACATCCTGTTTACCTTCCCCGGTCAGGGCCCTCAGGTGCCGGATATGCTGCACCGCCTGCCAGAAAATTCCCTTACTCAGGATTTTCTTACCGGGGCCAGCACCGCGCTGGGCTCGGACGTTTTACTGCTCGACAGCGCCGATGCGTTACGCTCGACCCGTGCGGTGCAGCTGTGCCTGCTGATAGCCGGTGTTGTCTGGGCAAAGCAGCTGCAAGCCGAAGGCGTACAGCCCGATTTTTGCAGCGGACTGTCGATTGGTGCATTTCCAGCGGCGGTGATAGCGGGTGCTTTGCGCTTTGACGATGCCGTACGGCTGGTGGCATTGCGCGGGGAATTGATGCAGCAGGCCTACCCGCAAGGGTACGGTTTGTCGGCCATCACCGGACTGAATCAGGTTCAGGTTTCCACGCTGCTGGGGCAGGTGAATGGCCCGCAGACGCCGGTCTATCTGGCCAATATCAATGCCGAAGATCAGATGGTGATTGCTGGCAGCGACGTTGCCATGCACCAGGTGCTCACTTTAGCCAAAGCGCAGGGTGCGCAGAAAACTCACCGGCTGGCGGTCAGCGTACCTTCCCACTGCGCGTTGTTGGATGCCCCCGCCGCGAAACTGGTTAACGCCTTTGCCTCTGTCACCTTGCAGCGCCCAACCCGAGGCTATCTCAGTGGCACCAGCGGCCGGGTTTACTGGCAGCCTGAGAAAATTGCTGACGATCTGGCAATGAACATGGCGCGCACCGTGAACTGGCGCGACGCGATGGTGGCGGCGTATCAGCGTGATGTGCGTCTGGCGATAGAAATGCCGCCGGGTAGCGTCCTGACCGGTTTGACCCGACGCGCGATGGAGCAGGGCGAAGCGCTGTCTCTATGTCAGTCTGGTCTTCAGGTTGCGAGGACTCTCGCCATGCGGTTAAGGGAAAAGGAAAACGTTATAGAGTAGTTCCCGGCTTACCTAACGCATACATTCTGCACTCAGCGGCCAGAGCCAGCAGGTTCGGGTCCCGCTCACGGCTATGTGGATAGACCAGCGCGATGGTCTGGCGCATCTGGTAGGGCTCGGCCAGTGGGATCAGGCGCACGGTGTTTTCATACACGCCTTTCATGCGACCAGGAATTAACGTATAGCCCACGCCAGCTTGCACTAAGCTCAGCATCGAGAAAATATCGTTCACCCGGGTGACAATGTCCGGGTCGAATCCCGCGACCTGAAAAGCTTCCTGGAAACCGTGATAGGTGGCAAATCCTTCCGCCAATGCCACAAACTTCGCCTGCCGGAAATCACGTAAATCGGCGGTGCCTTCTGTGGCCAGTTCCGAGCTGGCAGGAGCGGCAAGAAAAATATCATCCTGAAATAACGGGATCTGATCGTAGCGCTGGGTGTCGACGGGAGAGTCGCTGGTAGAGATCAGTACGGCGTCCAGTTGCCCCTCTTCCATACGTCCTAGTAAATGACTATTCGAACCCATTATCAGCTCCAGTTCGAGCTCCGGGCGGCGCAGTTTCAAGCCCATAATCAGGCGGGGAATGGTTTGTAACGTCAGTGAATACAGGGTGCCCAGTTTCAGCCTTTTTTGTCCGAATCCGGCGGCAAGGCGCGTGGCTTCGATGCCATGCTCCATCTGCTCAATGACCTGCGTGGCGTGTTCCAGCAGTGCGCGGGCGGCAGGCAGCGGCAGCAGATTACGGCCTTTATGAATAAACAGCGGGCAACGCAGTCCCTCCTCCAGAGAATGCAGCGCGCGGTGCACGCTGACGCTGCTCAGGCCAAGATGTTCAGCTGCCCGCGTAATGTTGAGTTTCTCCATGTAAGCGATAAAAATTTCCAGCTTACGAAAGGTGATTTCACTGTCAATCATGCATCAGCCGGTAACTGATGGTCAGGCATTTTTGCCCGTCGGCGCAGCTTTTACAGCCACCGCTCAGGCAGCTGTCATCAGGTTCAACGGCTTCTATCTTACGCATTGCTACCAGTCGGTCGAGCATCGCCTGCACCAGCGGTTGCGGTGCCTGTAACTGATGGCTCAATTGGCGTGCATCGGTCATGCCTGCCAGCGCCACGCCGTCGCGAACGGCAATCAATGAGGTCATCCTCTTCTCCTAGTGGCAGTCGCCCGACGGCGAGCTGCAGCACGCGGCCGCTTTACGCGGTTTTAACGTGACGCTCACGCGGCTGCGCATTTTGCGCAAGGTCAGCAGCACCAGCGCATTGAAAATAATCACCGTCAGGATGATCCCTGCGCTTCGCCCCGGATGGTCGCTGAATGTCGCTGCCTGGAAGAACAGCGTTGCCAGCGAATAAGCGACGTTCAGCCCCCAGACGATGGAGAATGTCATCCAGCCACGGCTGGTTTCACGCGCAATAGCGCCCATTACTGAGACGCACGGAACGTAAAGCAGGACGAAAATCAGGTAGCTGTAGGCTGAAATGGCGGTGCCGAACTTACTGCTCATCACACCCATCGAGGTGGCCGCCATCTCGCCGTCGCCTTTGCTGGCTTCTATTGGGTTGGAGAGCACACTCAGGCTAAAGGTGTCTTTCAGACCCTGCCAGGTCTGATGCATGGCACCGTTCAGTTCTCCCAACAGATCGAAATTAGCGGCGTCGAACTGTTGCGTCGTAATGTGCTCGGCGGTGTAGAGGGTGTTTAGCGTACCGACCACCACTTCTTTTGCCATCGCACCGGTGACTAAACCGACCGTTGCCTGCCAGTTGTCTTCATGCACGCCCATCGGACTGAGGATTGGCGTCAGCACTTTACTGACGGTCGCCAGCGCAGAGTCGTTAATGTTGTCGACGGCCCTGCCGCTGAAGGAGAAGCTGTTGAGTGCGCCAATGAAAATACTGGCGATGACAATCACTTTACCGGCCCGCAGCACAAAGCCTTTCAGCCGTTGCCAGGTCTGCAAAAGCAGACTTTTCAAATGCGGAATATGGTAAACCGGCAGCTCCATAACGAACGGTGAGGCTTCACCGCGCATGATGGTGTATTTGAGCACCAGCCCGGTAAGAATAGCCACCACAATACCCAGCAGGTAAAGCGAAAAGACCACCGATGCACCACTTTGTCCGAAGAACGCGGCGGAGAACACGGCGAAAATCGCCAGACGTGCGCCGCAGGACATGAAGGGGGCCATCATGACGGTCATCAGGCGTTCACGCGGGGCGTCCAGCGTGCGGGCGCCCATAATGGAAGGGACGTTACAGCCAAAACCGACAATCAGTGGGACGAAGGATTTCCCCGGCAGCCCCAACGCCTGCATCAGACGGTCCATCACAAAAGCGGCGCGCGCCATGTAGCCGGAGTCTTCCAGAAACGACAGAAACAGATACATCATGCCGATTTGTGGGACCAGCGGCAGAACGGTGTTGATCCCGCCGCCGACACCCTGAGCGAGAAAAATGGTCAGCCATTGCGGGAAGTGCAGGGTAAAGCCCAGCCACTGGGTTCCCTGAATGAAAATAGCCGCCGAGCCGATATCGAAAATCGGTTGCAGCGCACCGCCGATGTTAATCGCCAGCAGGAACATCAGGTACATGACCAGCAGGAAAATCGGCACACCGAGAAATCGGTTCAAAATCACCCGGTCAAGGATTTGCGTCATGCGGTTGGGTGCCGTCAGGTGTGAGTTACTCACGGCTTCACACAGACTGACGATGCATTGATAGCGGGCATCGGCAATCAGCAGGGCGGGATCTTCATGCTGCTGTTCAGCCAGGCGAGCGCGCACTTGCGGCAGGATCTTGGCAGCGTTACCAGCATGGCTCTGGCTGTAGATATCCCCTTCGAGAATTTGCAGCGCCAGCCAGCGGCGCTGTTGCAGCGGCATATCCACAGACATTTCTGCGGCCAGCAAATCCACTTCCTGCTGCAAAACCGGCGGATACGTCACGCGGGTGAGGTTTGAGGCCTCCGGGCGCTGGTCAATAGCGGCCTTAAGTTCGCTGATACCACTTGCACGGGTAGACACCAGGGCTATTACCGGGCAGCCAAGGCGTTTGGCGAGCGCCGGAATATCGATGGTGATGTTCTGAGTTTTGGCGATATCCAACATGTTCAGGGCGACGATGCACGGAATGCCAAGCTCCAGCAGTTGCAGCGTCAGGTAGAGATTACGCTCCAGATTCGACGCATCAACGACGTTTATCATCAGATCTGCTTCATCGCTCAGGATGTAATGGCAGGCAATTTGTTCGTCGAGCGAGGTCTGCTCTGAAATGGTGGTCAAAGAATAGGTGCCGGGTAAATCGACCAGCGTGACCTGATGTTGTTGGGTGGCGAACTGCCCCTCTTTGCGTTCTACCGTGACACCTGCCCAGTTTCCTACGCGCTGGCGTGCGCCGGTTAATTGGTTGAAAAGGGTGGTTTTACCTGAATTCGGATTACCAATTAAACCAATGGTCAGTGCTTTCATAGGTGATATCTGCATGGACATAAAAGAGAGGGGTGCGGGTAAAAGCGTCGCCCGCACTCAAAAAAATTAACAAGCCTGGATTTCAAGCTTCAACAGGTCGAGGTCTTTTTTGCGCACAACCAGACTGGTGCGGCGGGTTTCGATTTGCACCGGATCGCCCATCGGCGCTACGCGGATGATATTAAACAGTGAGCCGGGGAGCATACCCAGTGACAGCAGTTTCTGTCGGTATGCCGGGCTTATCTCAGCAGAGAAACCGATGATTTTATAAGCACGTTGAGAGATAAGTTGCATAGTTCCTCGCGAAGCGTTCAGGCGTTTATGGGGCGGCAGTTGTTTAATGCGACGCACTTCCTTGCCCGGATTTCCACTGGTCACTGCGAAATGTTGTGTGATTGAGCGGGCGCTGAAAGCGCTCATTCCTTTGAGATTAAGCTAAATATTCAGAGAAGTAAAAACGAGAATAATTATCATAATCAGTTATCAAGTGAGCCATTAAAAAAGAAATCCTCTTCAGAATCCCTTTGCGACAGCCTATATCACGCAGCATATCCTATGCCGCTAACCTTGCCGTTTTATTGATTTATCGCAGTGATTACGTGATTAGTTATCATTCAGCAAATTGGGCTTTAAAAAACCATAAAAAAAGCCGCTGAAATTCAGCGGCTTCGGCTTAAAAATGAACAGGTAGCATTTAGTGCTTTTTACCCATGGCCGCGGCCAGGGCATCCATCATGGCGCTGTTACCCGTATTGTTTGATGACGGACGAGCAGCGGGTTTATTCGGCGCGCCGCGTTTTTGCTGGTCACGGCCATTCGCTGACGCGGGTGCGGCGGAACCGCTGTTGCGCCGTGCTGGTGCTTCACCCGGTTGCTCATCCAGACGCATGGTCAGGGCGATACGCTTGCGTTGCAGATCGACTTCCATCACTTTGACTTTGACGATATCGCCTGCTTTTACCACGGTGTGCGGATCCTCGACGAATTTATTCGCCAGAGAGGAGATATGTACCAGGCCATCCTGATGCACGCCAATATCCACGAACGCGCCAAAGTTAGTGACGTTAGTGACCGAGCCTTCGAGGATCATGCCCGGCATCAGGTCGTTCATGGTCTCGACGCCGTCGGCAAAGGTGGCAGTTTTGAACTCTGGACGCGGATCGTGCCCTGGTTTTTCCAGCTCTTTGATGATGTCAGTGACGGTTGGCATACCGAAGCGTTCGTCGGTGAACTCGCTGGCCTTCAGGCTGCGCAGCGCATTGGAATCGCCCATTAATTCTTTCAGCGCGAGGTTAGTCGCCGCCAGAATACGTTCGACCACCGGATAGGTTTCCGGATGCACCGTTGAGGCATCGAGTGGGTTATCGCCGTGGTTGATACGCAGGAAGCCTGCACACTGCTCGAAGGCTTTCGGACCCAGACGGCTGACGTTGAGCAGCTGTTCGCGGTTGCGGAACTGGCCGTTTTCATCGCGCCAGTTAACGATATTCTGCGCCATTATGCGGGTCAGCCCAGCTACACGGGCCAGCAGCGGCACCGACGCAGTGTTGAGATCAACGCCGACGGCGTTGACGCAGTCTTCCACCACGGTATCGAGTTTCTTCGCTAGCTGGGTTTGGCTGACGTCATGCTGGTACTGGCCGACACCGATAGATTTTGGATCAATTTTCACCAGTTCAGCCAGCGGATCCTGCAGGCGGCGAGCAATAGACACCGCACCGCGGATCGACACATCGAGATCCGGGAATTCCAGCGCTGCCAGTTCGGACGCCGAATAGACCGACGCCCCGGCTTCGCTGACGATCACTTTTTGCGCTTTCACTTCCGGGAACTGTTTTTGCAGGTCAAGGAAGAAGCGCTCAGTTTCACGTGACGCCGTGCCGTTACCGATCGCCACCAGCTCGACGTTGTGTTTGATACACAGCGCCGCAACCTGCTGGGCGGCTTTGGCTGCCTGACCGGTATGTGGATAAACCGTATCAATACCCACCAGTTTGCCGGTGTTATCCACCACGGCAACTTTTACACCGGTGCGCAGGCCCGGATCGAGACCCATGGTGGCGCGCATGCCCGCCGGAGCGGCCATTAGCAGATCGTGCATGTTGCGGGCGAACACGTTGATGGCTTCATCTTCGGCGCGCTCGCGAATGGTGCTCATCAGTTCAGTTTCGAGGTGCAGCAATACTTTGATGCGCCAGGTCCAGTTCACTACTGCACGACGCCAGACGTCAGCGGGCGCGTTGTTTAAACGCAGGCCCAGATGGTCGATGATCAGCTGCTCGGCGTAGCTCTCTTTCGGTGTTTCTTCTTGTTGCGGGTCAGCGTTCAGCGACAGTTGCAATACGCCTTCGTTGCGGCCACGAAACATTGCCAGTGCGCGGTGTGACGGCACTTTGGCGATGGGTTCGTGGTGGTCGAAATAGTCACTGAATTTCGCGCCTTCCTGCTCCTTGCCGTCCACTACGCGTGAGACGAGATGGGCATTCTTCCACAGATAATCACGAACTTTTGCCAGCAGGGCAGCGTCTTCAGCGAAACGCTCCATCAGAATATAGCGTGCACCGTCGAGGGCGGCTTTGGTATCGGCTACGCCTTTTTCGGCATCAACGAATTTAGCGGCGGTAGTGTCTGGGTCATGTTGCGGTTCATTCCACAGCAGATCGGCCAGCGGTTTCAGGCCGGCTTCGATGGCAATTTGCCCGCGGGTACGGCGCTTGGGTTTATACGGCAGGTATAGATCTTCCAGCTCGGTTTTACTCAGCGTGGCGGTAATGGCGTTGGCCAGTTCGTCGCTCAGTTTGCCCTGATCCTCGATAGATTTGAGGATAGTCTGGCGGCGATCTTCCAGCTCACGCAGATAACTCAGACGGGTGTCCAACTGACGCAGTTGGGTATCATCCAACCCACCGGTGACTTCCTTACGATACCGTGCAATAAACGGCACGGTATTACCTTCATCCAGCAAGCGCACCACGGAAGCGACTTGTTCCGGGCGAACCTGCAATTCAGTTGCGATAATGCGGCTCAGTTGATCATTCATAGGTCTGGTATCTGTTTTTCTTTAGTTAAGAGACATAAAAGCAGGGGGACAGTTATACGTTTTGAAGGTCAGAAATACCAGTGGTCTGGCCTTTCTGACCGGCGTTTTGAGAGTTATGAACGGTTTACTGATTCGGGCTTTCATCACCGTAATGGATTTCATTGACGTACCACATCGCATCGCCCACGGGGGTCTGTACCACGGCGCTGTCGCCGACTTCTTTTTTCAGCAGTGCGCGCGCCATTGGGGCGTCAATGGAGATGTAATCTTTGCGGCCAAAGATTTCGTCATAACCGACAATGCGAAAACGTTTGATGTCACCGTCGTCATTTTCGACTTCCACCCAGGCACCAAAGAAGACTTTACCATCCTGCTGTGGTGAGTGATCCACAATGCGCAGTTCTTCCATGCATTTGGTCAGATAGCGGATGCGGCGGTCAATTTCGCGCAGGCGTTTCTTGTTGTACTGGTAATCAGCATTCTCACTGCGGTCGCCGAGGCTGGCCGCCCAGGTGACTTTTTTGGTCACTTCCGGCCGCTCTTCGCGCCAGAGGAAATCCAGTTCTTGCTTGAGCTTGTTATAACCTTCGCGAGTAATGAGTTTGGTTTTCATGTTTTTTTCACAGAGTAAGCCTGTTCGTTATTGTGCGATCTTTCCACAACCTGGTGGAAGCTACAACATGACTAACGCGATTTCGTCGTAAAGAGGTAAAGTGCAGGGAAGCGCAATATTAAGGCTGAGATAGACTTTACTGGTCGAAAATTGTTGATAAATTAGGGAAAGCATAAGCTTTGTAACAATTTCGACTAGAATGTATACCATTAATCGCTGTCTGTTTTAGCACATTTTTCTAACAATACGGGCTTGGGTATTAATGCCTTTGGGAGTAATAAAAAATGCAAGAGAATCACAAGATTCTGGTCGTTGATGACGACATGCGACTGCGTGCTCTTTTAGAACGCTATCTGACTGAACAAGGCTTCCAGGTACGTAGCGTAGCCAATGCTGAACAAATGGATCGCCTCCTGACCCGCGAATCATTCCATCTGATGGTGCTGGATCTTATGTTGCCGGGTGAGGATGGTTTGTCTATCTGTCGCCGTCTGCGCAGCCAGAGCAATCCGATGCCAATTATTATGGTCACGGCTAAAGGCGAAGAAGTTGACCGCATCGTCGGCCTGGAAATTGGTGCCGATGACTATATTCCTAAGCCGTTCAACCCGCGTGAATTGCTGGCCCGTATCCGTGCCGTTTTGCGCCGTCAGGCCAATGAACTGCCGGGCGCGCCTTCACAAGAAGAAGCCGTTATCTCCTTTGGCAAGTTCAAGCTGAATTTGGGTACGCGCGAAATGTTCCGTGAAGACGAACCTATGCCACTGACCAGCGGTGAATTCGCCGTGCTCAAAGCGTTGGTGAGCCATCCGCGTGAACCACTGTCCCGCGACAAACTGATGAATCTGGCGCGTGGCCGCGAATACAGCGCCATGGAACGCTCCATTGACGTGCAGATTTCACGCCTGCGCCGCATGGTAGAAGAAGATCCTGCACATCCACGTTATATCCAGACCGTTTGGGGCCTGGGCTATGTCTTCGTGCCGGACGGCAGTAAGGCATGAGACGAATACGCTTTTCACCGCGTAGCTCGTTTGCCCGAACCCTGCTGTTGATCGTCACCTTGCTGTTCGTCAGCCTGGTGACGACCTATCTGGTGGTGCTGAACTTTGCCATCCTGCCCAGTCTGCAACAGTTTAATAAGGTGCTGGCTTACGAAGTTCGTATGCTGATGACCGACCGGTTGCAACTGGAGGATGGCACTTTACTGGCTGTGCCACCGGCATTCCGTCGCGAAATCTATCGCGAGCTGGGCATCTCTCTTTATACCAATTCTGCGGCGGAAGAGAGCGGCCTGCGCTGGGCGCAACATTACGAATTTCTCAGTCAGCAAATGGCGCAGCAACTCGGTGGCCCGACCGATGTTCGCGTTGAAGTGAATAAAAATACCCCTGTGGTATGGCTTAAAACCTGGTTGTCTCCGGATATCTGGGTGCGCGTTCCGCTGACTGAAATCCATCAGGGTGATTTCTCCCCGCTGTTCCGTTATACGCTGGCGATTATGTTGCTTGCGATCGGTGGCGCATGGTTATTTATCCGTATTCAGAATCGACCCCTGGTTGAACTCGAACATGCTGCCTTGCAAGTCGGGAAAGGGATTATTCCGCCGCCGTTGCGGGAGTATGGTGCCTCTGAAGTGCGCTCCGTGACGCGGGCATTCAATCAGATGGCCGCGGGCGTGAAGCAACTTGCCGATGACCGTACCCTGCTGATGGCCGGTGTCAGCCATGATTTGCGTACGCCTCTGACCCGCATTCGCTTAGCCACGGAGATGATGAGTGACGGCGATGGTTACCTCGCAGAGTCCATCAACAAGGACATCGAAGAGTGCAATGCTATCATCGAGCAGTTCATCGATTATCTGCGTACCGGCCAGGAGTTGCAGACAGAAGAGTGTGATTTGAACTCGATTCTCGGCGAAGTGATTGCCGCAGAAAGCGGGTATGAGCGTGAAATTGAGAGTGACTTGATTGCGGGTGAGGTGCTGGTCAACGTGCATCCTCTCTCCATCAAACGTGCCGTGGCAAATATGGTGGTGAATGCCGCCCGCTACGGTAATGGTTGGATTAAAGTCAGCAGTGGCAAAGAGTTACAGCGCGGCTGGTTCCAGGTGGAAGACGACGGCCTTGGTATTGAACAAAGTCAGCTGAAGCACTTGTTCCAACCTTTTGTTCGCGGCGACAGCGCCAGAACCACCAGTGGTACAGGGCTTGGTCTGGCGATTGTGCAGCGAATCATTGATGCTCATGCTGGCTCCCTCGATATTGGGCGCAGCCCGCGAGGGGGATTACGGATCCGGGCTTATCTGCCATTACCGGTGGAGAAGGTTGTGACGGCAGCCCTTCCGCAAAAAACAGTTTAATTTAAGGGGCGGCGCCCCTTTTACCTCGCTTAAATCTTTAATACCAATTCAAATTCAAATTCAAATTCAAATTCAAGGTCGTGGGCGTCGGCCCACACCGACCAGAGGGCCGCAGTCGCTCGGCCCTCTGGACTCCGAGCTTTTTTAAAACCGCAGCTGCGCTGGTCACAATGGCCGTGTTTCAGGTGCCACAGGGATAGCCGTAAAATGTCATCGCTTCGCGATTCCCGGCTGCGGGTTCGAGCCAACGATAAGGCCGTTGTCTCTCCACCGACTTGCCGGTGACATTTTGAATACGGCCGGGGCTTTTTTAAATTCAAAATCAAAACCTGCATGGGGCTGGCTTTTAAAATGTTGTGGCCGCATTCAAAAATGCCGCCGGAGGAGAGGTGGAAAACCGCGCGTTCTTTTGCGTGGATTGTAACCCGAACGGAGGGGACCGCAACGCGGCGGTATTTTGCGGCTATCACAGCGGTGACTGGAACACGGCCATCCCGATTCAGCGATAGCGCGCAGTTAAAAACGCTCGGATTCTTAAGGCCCGAGCGACTGCGGGCCTTAAGGTGGGTTTGGGCGGCAGCCCAAGGTCTTAAAAAAGCGAGCCCGGCCGCAACCCGCAACCCGCAACCCGCAACCCGCCGGTGTGGGCGGCGAGTCCACGGTTTTGACCTTGAATTTAAAAAAGTTTCCTCAAGCTTTTTAAAGCTAAAGCTTCGGCCCTGCCGCAACCAACCGAGCCCCCGCCTCCGTATCGGTATATTTATCAAAATTCGTCACAAACCGCTGCGCAAGATCATGAGCTTTCTCTTCCCATTGCTCGCGGCTGGCATAAGTATTGCGTGGGTCGAGAATGTGCGTATCTACGCCGGGTAATTCGGTGGGGACCGCGAGGTTGAATACCGGAAGGGTAAAGGTTTCTGTCTCGTCGATAGTTCCATTAAGGATGGCGTCGATGATGGCGCGGGTATTCTGAATAGAGATACGCTTCCCGGTACCATTCCAGCCGGTGTTAACTAAGTAAGCTTTCGCGCCAGCGGCCTGCATACGCTTCACCAGCACCGCGGCGTATTGGGTCGGGTGTAACGTCAGGAAGGCGGCACCAAAGCAGGCAGAGAAGGTTGGCGTAGGTTCTGTTACGCCGCGCTCAGTACCTGCCAGCTTAGCCGTGAAGCCAGAGAGGAAATGGTATTGGGTCTGGTCGGCGGTGAGACGTGATACGGGCGGCAGAACGCCAAAAGCATCGGCCGTCAGGAAGATCACTTTGGTTGCATGGCCAGCTTTGGACACCGGTTTGACGATGTTATGAATGTGGTAAATCGGGTAGGAGACGCGGGTATTTTCTGTTTTGGAATTGTCGTCGAAATCAATTTTACCGTCAGCGCTAACCACAACGTTTTCCAGCAGGGCATCGCGGGTAATCGCCCCGTAGATGTCCGGTTCAGCCTCTTTGCTCAGCTTAATGGTTTTCGCGTAGCAACCTCCTTCGAAGTTGAATACGCCGTCGTCGTCCCAGCCGTGTTCGTCATCGCCAATCAGTTTGCGTTTCGGATCCGTTGAGAGCGTGGTTTTACCGGTCCCGGACAGGCCGAAGAAAATGGCCACATCCCCCTTTTCGCCGACGTTGGCAGAGCAGTGCATCGAAGCAATACCTTTCAGCGGTAACAGGTAATTCATTACTGAGAACATCCCTTTCTTCATCTCGCCGCCGTACCAGGTGCCGCCAATCAGCTGAATACGCTCCGTCAGATTGAAGGCTACAAAGTTTTCGGAGTTCAGCCCCTGCTGCTGCCAGTTGGGATTGGTGCATTTCGCGCCGTTCATCACGATAAAATCGGGCTGGAAGTTTTCCAGTTCAGCCTCAGTCGGACGAATAAACATGTTTTTGACAAAGTGCGCCTGCCAAGCCACTTCGGTAATGAAGCGAACCTTCAGACGTGAATCGGGGTTTGCCCCACAAAAGGCGTCGATGATAAACAGGCGTTTACCCGAAAGCTGCTGAGTCACTAGGGATTTCAACGCGTTCCATACTTCCTGCGTCAGCGGATGGTTGTCATTCTTCCCCTTGCCCTGATCGGCCCACCAGACCGTATCGCGAGTCGTATCATCGCGCACGATGTATTTATCTTTCGGTGAACGGCCGGTGAAAATACCGGTATCCACATTGACGGCGCCCAGTTCAGTGATCTGACCGCGCTCAAAACCTTCAAGACCCGGTGCCGTCTCCTCTTTAAAAAGTAAGTCGTAATCCGGGTTATAGATGATATCCGTGCTGTCGTTGATACCGTAGGTGGCCAGTGTTTCTTTGGTGAGATGGCGTGTTGGCATATCCCTGCTCCTCAATCGAATGGTCAAACCTGAACGGCCCGTCAGCCGCCATGCGTAAATTGACTGTAATTGTAGGGTTTTATGGCGTTTTATCCGCGATTGCTATCAAAGAATGGCATCAGTGACGGGATTTTTAGTGATTATGCGAGACAGTGCACGGGAATGGTGTAACGGAGGGAATTGGCTGCAATGAAGCCGGAGCAATGTCAGACATTGCTCCGTATGAAGAGGCGTTAATGGTGCTTAGTGGACAGAGCCGTCACTCTTCGGCAGGCTGCCACTGGCTTTCAGCGTCGCCATGTCCATGGCATCAAAGACATAATCGCTGCCACAGTAATCGCAATGCATTTCGATTTTGCCATCCTCTTCAAGCATTTCGAGCACTTCTTCACCTGGCAAGGTCATCAGGGCATCTGCACAACGCTCACGCGAGCAGGTGCAGCGGAAGCAGACATCCTGCGGTTCATACAGCGTCACTTCTTCCTGATGGTACAGACGGTAAAGCACTTCGTTGGCTGGCAGGCTGAACAACTCATCAGCTTTGATGGTGTAGGTCAACTGAGCAAGATGGTTGAACTCTTCCGGATCGGTTTCCTGCGCCGGGAGTACCTGCAACAGTAATCCACCTGCCGCCGGTTTGCCTTCTGACAGACCGGTACGGATGAAAATGCGGGTAGGTAACTGCTCTGATTGCATGAAATAGTTTTCCAGGCACTCTGCCAGCGTTTCGCCTTCCAGCCCTACCACGCCCTGATAACGCTCGCCTTCTTTTGGCGCAATGGTGATCACCATGTAGCCGTTACCGATCATCTCTCTGAGCGTGCTGTCGGGGGCAATTTCGCCCTGTAAACGCGCGACACCGCGCATTTCCTGCAGGTTATTGCCGTTAATCACCGCCAGCTTCAGTGGGCCATCGCCCTGTAGCTGAACGGTGATATCGCCATCGAATTTCAGCGTTGCTGTCAGCAGGCTGGTGGCCACCAGCATCTCGCCGAGCAGAGTACGGACTTCGGCAGGATAGTCATGGCCTGCGACAATCTGCTGGAACGTCTCGCTGAGCGAAACCAGTTCACCACGCACGGCGTGGTGATTGAACAGATAACGGTGTAGTTGGTCGTGATTAGACATAGATTCTCTCTGTTACCGACGAAGCGAAGGGTTATTCGTTATCGCCATTTTTAAATTTGATCAGGTCGCGGCGTTCCTTTTTATCCGGACGGCGGTCCGGATGAGGCATGGCATTCATTTTACGTGCCAGGGCCACTTTCTCCCGCTTGGCGACGCTCGCCTCGGTTTCCTGATAGAGCTTTTGTGCTTCTTCCGCAGTGCGACGCTGGGTGGTTAAACCCAGCACCATGACCGTTCTTTCGTCATTTCCCTGACGCAGGGTGATTTCGGCATTCATTTCCATCAGCTTGCTGGGTTTACTGCGCTGACCGTTGTAATGCACTTTGCCACCGTCAACCATCTCCCGTGCCAGTGCACGGGTTTTGTAAAAACGCGCCGCCCATAACCATTTGTCGAGGCGAACTGCGTTGTCCTCTTCTGACGTTTTATCCTTCATGCCTCTCTCCCGGATCAAGTGAGGATTAAGCGACCCTGCCAGCCAGCGGATGAATCAAAGGTAGCAGGCTGCGGTAATCATTAATGGACGGATGCGCGGCAAAAGACTTATCCGCCAGGGTGGAATCCGGGTTTTCTATACCCAGACAATAGCGGATACCAAAGGTTTTTGCCGCATTGAGGATGGGCTCACCGTCATCGACAAACAGGGTGCGCTGCGGGTCAAAGCCGGTTTGTTGTTGAACTGCTTCCCACAACCGCTGATCTTCCTTTGGATAACCAAATGTGTGGGTGGAAAGCAATAAATCAAGGTGCTGGTCCAAACCGGTGTGCTGGCACTTCACTGCCAGGCTGTGCGGATGGGCATTGGTCAGCAAAATAGTTTCCCGGCCACTCGCACGCAGTTGCTGTAAAAACGGCAAAGTGTCATCGCGCAGGCGGGCATTCGCGCCGATATCAGTGGTCATCTGATAGATATCCATATCAAGCTTCTCGCACCAGTAATCGAAGCAATACCAGTTCATGGTGTGCTGGACAGCAAGATATTCAGCATGAATATATTGGCGCGCTTCTTCAACGTCGATGGCGCGTTGCTGGCTCAGCGCCAGCGGCACATCCTGTAGCCAGAACTGGCTGTCGAAAGCCAGGTCCAGCAAGGTGCCATCCATATCCAGTAGCACAGTATCAATAGTATTCCAGTCGAAATCCGGGGACATGCAGACTCCATAACGCCCCGCGGGTGGCAAGCCACCGCAGGGAGCGAATTTTAATAGCAGGGGAGGGCTTTAGGGTAGCACAGTGCCTGATAAGGCAAAAAGCCGTCAGTCCAGACTGCGGACAGGTGTGGTGATCCGTGACGAATTGAAGCAGTTGTTATAGTAATTCTGAATATCATTCATGCGGTGCTTATCTTTCAACCGGCGCTTCACCAGCAGGACGCTGTTGGCGAGCAGGCAACCAATCAATAGTAACAACAGCAGGCTGGTACCAAGGTAACGCCACAGCGTCGATATGTCCGGTTCGCTATGCAGCGAAATATGGCGCGTTCCGTTGGCATCAACGCTGATGCTGGTGATCACCCCCTGCGCACTAAACGGCGTGTGTAACAGCGTGGAGGATAAATTCTGCAACTGCTTCCACTGGCCGAGTGGGTTATACGCGTATAGCGATACCGGTGGCACAGGCTGTTCGACTAACTGCTTACCTTCGTCATTGGTGATCAGGAAGCCACCCGGTGGTGGGCTATTAAGGGCTTCTGCCGCGCGGCGGGTTTCATGAGCAAAGAAGGAGGACGTTGCCGTATTGACCAGCTCACTGAGCGTCTGCGCACTGACCGGCCGCAGCAGCACATTCATACCTTTGAGCGTGCCAGATTTCGCGCGTTTTACCAATGTTGCCCAGTTATCAGTATTGCCCAGATTGACCAGCGCATTTTTCAACCTGACGCAGTCATCGCTGGTGCTACAAAGTGCCTGGGTTTTCAAGACGATATCAGAGAAGTCATCCAGCAAAATCATCCCCGATTTCTCAATGGCAGTAGCCAGTTGCGGGTTGATGTTCTGTTCGGTGCTGTTACCCGGATTCAATTGAGTATTGACCGTTGCCAGCAGCGCAGTCGCCGCATCGATAAGCTCTGATTCCGGCATCGGCAGTGGTTGAGCTTCATTCCAGTAAATACCTGAGCAGTCAAACGGTGCAAACCCACCAGTGACTGTTCTGGCCGTGGCCGGCGGTACGTAGCACATACCGGTGCCCTGAACCTTCAGAGTGTCGCCAACCCGCAGCGGGGTTTTTTCCAGCGCCTGGACGCTGTTTACCTGGGTACTTTGCGCGCCCTGCAGCCAAGCGATACTGAGCTTAAGAGGCAAACCGAGGGGGACATAAATCAGCAGCATCAATAACAGCAACAGCGAACTGGCCGCCAGAACCAAATTTTTCCCCCACTGCTGTAACGGAAAATTTTTCACTTCATCATGCAGTGAGAGACAGGTTCCCTGACGGACCACGTGGCTGTTCATATAGAGTTCGACGTCAGTCGGTTGCCCTAAATCGCGCCCGATGTAAGGCTGCCAATGTGGAGGATAGACCAGGTCTACGGCGCCTAACGAAATATTGCTGATATCGCCCTGTTTTGATTCACCGAACAGACCCCAGCGTTTAGGTTGCCCACGCAGACAGTGGATCTCTTTGCGGTTTTTGCCCAGACGTTCAGCCAGTAATCGCCACCCGACCCAACCGAGCAGCACGGCCGCTATCGCCAGAGTCCATGGCAGGATCACCGCCGGGCCAACCAGTGTGATAAACAGCAGCAGCATTACCGCTGAAATCGCCAGCGCCTCGCGCACGCCGTTAGAGCGGGTCAGGGCATGTTCTTCGCGGGTTTCATGACGAACTTTCACCAGTTGGATATGCTCACTCTCCTCATGCCGAATCGAGGCGTTCTGAGGTGGCGTCGGGATAACTGAAGGGGCTGGTGTAGTTCGTTCGTAAATGTGATCGACCAGAGAGTGTCCATTGAGCGATATCACCAGTGGTACGGTCTGGGTTTTAATCAACTCGACGTGGTTTTCATGGGCAATATATTGTTCCCAGAACGGGGGCAGATGGATCTCGGTGGTATCAAGGAAGTAGCGCCACTTATTCGGGTCTTCGCTGGCAACGCCGTAGCGGGTAATAGCCCGGGTAATGGTATAAACATTTTCGCTTTTAGGGATCAGCGTGAGGTTGTCGCGCAGAACCATCAGATCACTGCGATGAGTGATGGGGGTCTGGCTGAGCTTTTCGTTTTGGCGCAGGTATTGCTCAACCGCGTCGCGTTCCTGTTGCGTCAGTTTTCGTTGATTAGGTTTGGTAAAATGAACGCTGGAAGCCGTCGTGTTACGACGTCGCACGATAAACCAGAAGAAAACCCCTGCGGCAATGACGGTGATACACAATAAAAATAGTGTAACGACTACTGTGCTCATCCGATCCCCTGACTAAGATGACTGATGTCGACGCGTTGGAAAGACATATTTAAAATAGCTATTTCGCTTACTTGTTTCGCTTATTTATTTAGCAAAAAGAGCCACTTTTGATCATACCAATATTCGCGATGCGACGGGTATCGGTATAATCCTATTTTTATATGCTTCGCTTTTTGTTAAAGGTTTTTTACCGAATTTGAGAGGCCGGTCAATAACCCGCGCCCAACACTCTCCGGCAGATGCTGATGTTACCTAATTTATGTCGCACAAATATTGCGATAAAGGTTCGCATTAACGCACAATGCCTTCAAGTGACAATGAATTGAAACCCATTGCGACACCGATATTCGGTGAACAATAAATTGGGGAACCCATGGATAAGCGCCTGCAAAAACCTGAGATCCAGAAAGTAGAAACGGTAGCGAGTTCACGCTTGTTCACCATCGAGTCGGTAGATCTCACTTTCAGTAACGGTGTACAGCGCGTGTATGAGCGTATGCGGCCGTCTAATCGTGAAGCCGTGCTGATTGTCCCGGTGATTGGCGATGACGTGCTACTGATACATGAGTATGCCGTGGGTATCGACAGCTATGAACTGGGTTTTCCTAAAGGGCTGATCGACCCAGGCGAAAGCGTGCTTGAGGCTGCCAACCGCGAGCTGATGGAAGAGGTGGGTTATGGGGCTCAGCACTTTGATTTCCTGGCGCAGCTGACCATGGCACCGTCGTACTTTTCCAGCCGCATGAATATCGTTATCGCCAAGGGGCTCTATCCGCAAAGTCTGGAAGGGGATGAACCGGAGCCCTTGCCGCAAACCCGCTGGCCGATTGCCCGCATGATGGAACTGCTTAACGAGCCAGATTTCAACGAGGCCAGAAATGTCAGCGCACTGTTCCTCGCCCGCGATTTTCTAATGCGTAGCGCCCTGTAGCGGTTTGTTCCTGCGGATGATACCTCCCGAATCTTTGCAATAAAAAAGCCGGTCTGCATAAATGCACGACCGGCTTTTTTTACTTCTTTTACCTCATCAGAACAGCTCGTGCGCCTGGCCGTTGTCCATCAGGGTGGTACCCACTTCGTGAACAGCATGTTCTGTCGGTTGGGTGCCCTCAATGAAATACTCAGGGCGACTTGCGCCACCGCCATCAGAAAGCTTGCCGGTTTGCTTATCGATGGTGACCGTCACAATACCCGGTGGTGGGGTTTGTTTCTGTTCCGGTACGCCTTCCAGCACGGCTTTCATGTAGTCATCCCAGGCTGGCTGAGCACTCTTCGCACCGCCTTCCGCACCTGAGATCTGATCAGGAATAACGCCTGATGCCGTTGTACGGCCAAGGTCACGACGATGATCGTCAAAGCCAATCCATACAGAGGTCACTACGTTCGGACCATAGCCAGAGAACCAGGCATCTTTTGAACTGTTGGTCGTGCCGGTTTTACCACCAATATCATGACGTTTGAGATCACGACCTGCACGCCAGCCCGTACCCATCCAGCCTGGTTCGCCGAAGATGTTAGTGTTCATGGCATCACTGATGAGGAACGACAGCGGCGTACTGATCACGTGCGGCGCGTACTGCTGATCACCGTCCTGCTGCGTCTGGCCCGCGGGAACCTGTTCAAGCTGTGGCATAGGCACGCTGTTGTTGTTATTGCCTTCGCTGGAAACGGCGACGTTCTCGACGTTGTCATCTGAGAGCACCGCTGATTTTTGAGAATCACCATAAATCACCGGAATATTACAGTTACGGCAGGCAATTTTAGGTTTGGCTTCAAACTGAACCTGACCTGACTCATCAACGATTTTGGTGATGAAGTAAGGGTCGACCAGGTAGCCGCCGTTAGTCAGCGCGGCGTAGCCACGAACGACTTGCAGAGGCGTGAAGGACGCTGAACCTAACGCCAGTGACTCCGAATGAACAATATTGGCTGCCGGGAAGCCAAAGCGCAGCAGATATTCTGCGGCGTAATCGACGCCCATTGCACGCATCGCACGCACCATCACCACGTTTTTCGACTCGCCCAGTCCCTGACGCAGACGGATTGGGCCAGCATAGGTCGGAGGTGAGTTTTTCGGACGCCAGTCCTGACCGGCACCTGCATCCCAACGGGTAATGGGCATATCGTTGAGGATGGTCGCCAGCGTCAGACCTTTGTCCATCGCAGCGGTATACAGGAAAGGTTTGATGTTCGACCCAAGCTGACGCAGCGCCTGTGTTGCACGGTTGAATTTGCTCTGGTTAAAGTCAAAACCACCGACCAGGGCTTCAACTGCACCGTCATTCGGGTTCAGCGAGACAATGGCTGAGTTCACATCAGGAACCTGCGCCAGCCACCAGACATCGCCAACCTTGCGTACCCAGATCTGCTGACCTGGCTGGACCACGTCAGAGACTTTCTTCGGTGTAGGTCCCTGGCTGTTGTCTGAGCGGTAAGGACGTGCCCAGCGCATTCCGCTGAACGGCAGGGAAATGACCGCGCGGTTAGCCATGGTGGCTGTCGCCTGATCTCCATCAATCTGTGTCACTACAGCAGGGAACAGCGGACCATAGACCGGCAACGTTTTTAATGACTGGACAATTTTGTCCTCGCTCCAAGGCGTTTCACCCACTTTCCACAGCTGATTGGACGGCCCACGGTAGCCGTGGCGCATGTCGTAATTCAACACATTGGTACGCAGAGCTTCCTGAGCCGCCAACTGGGTTTTCTTAGTGATGGTGGTGTAAACCTTGTAGCCGTCGTTGTAGGCGTTGTCGCCATAACGCTTCACCATTTCCTGGCGAACCATTTCGGTCAGGTAGGGCGCAGAAAACTCAATATGCGGGGCATGATAGTTGGCCACCAGAGGCTCGGCACGTGCCTCATCGTACTGCGCCTGCGTAATGTATTTCTCATCAAGCATACGGGACAGGACGGTGTTGCGACGCGCCAGAGAGCGGTCATGGGAATAAAGCGGGTTGAACGTTGAAGGTGCCTTCGGCAAACCGGCAATCACGGCCATCTCACTGAGTGTGAGCTGGCTGACATCCTTACCGAAATAGACCTGCGCCGCAGCCCCCACGCCATAAGCACGGTAGCCGAGGTAGATCTTATTGAGATACAACTCAAGGATCTCATCCTTGGTCATCATCTGTTCGATGCGGATAGCCAGAAACGCTTCTTTGATTTTGCGCGTCAGCGTACGTTCCGGACTCAGGAAGAAGTTACGTGCCAGCTGTTGAGTAATGGTACTGGCACCCTGAGAAGCATGGCCGGAGACCAGAGCAACTGAGGCTGCGCGGAAAATACCGATCGGATCAACGCCATGATGTTCATAAAAACGGCTGTCTTCAGTAGCAATGAAGGCATGCACCATTTCCGGCGGGATTTGGTCAAGTTTAAGAGGGATACGGCGTTTTTCGCCATATTGGGCGATTAAATCGCCTTCAGCACTGTAAACCTGCATGGGTGTTTGCAAGCGCACGTCTTTGAGCGTGGCCACGTCGGGTAGCTGCGGCTCGATATATTTGTACAAGCCAAATATCGAGGCTGCTCCCAGCAAAATGCAACACAGTGCAAGAATCAAAAAATACTTTACGAACTTCACCTGAGATTTCCCATTTAGTGTCAATTGGGCAGTTTATAAACAACCGCGCGGTAGTATAAAGGCAAGCCTACGACATGGATACGTTCTTTTCTTAACTTGACCCTATGGAGATTGGGCGAAGATGCGACTACAAGCATGGCAGGTAGGCCTGGATATTCAAGCCGGTTTTGCCCGGGCGATCGCGGTTCAGCGACGCCGTCACGGCTGGCAATTACGGCACTGGTGGCACCACCCGTTACCGGCCCTCACGCTGCGCGGGGGGATTTTACATGAGAGTGAGCCGCTTTCCGCTATTTTATCTGTCTGGCGCAATACCTTGCCGGCGAAGATCTCACTGCGGGTCTCTCTTCCTGCCCAACGGGTTATGCAACACGTGCTTCCCCAGCCGGATCCCCGCCTCCGCGGGGCCACCCGCAGCGCCTTCCTGCTATCGAGTGCTGCCCGACATTTTCCTCTGAGCGTTGAGCAACTGGTGATGGACTACCGGACCGACCCCTGTGGCGACAAAAATATTATTGTGACGGCGGCAAGGCAGCATGAAATCCAGCAGTGGCAGCATTGCCTGGCTAAGTCACGGCTTTTCCCGGAGGTCTTTGAGTTAGCGCCCTGTGCATTACAGCTAGCAGCCAGTGCCGCCGGTGTCAGCGCTGAATCTCTGTTACTGCACCGCCTGGACGAGGGGTGGCTGTGGGCTTCGCCGCACGGATTACCCTTCCAGTTCGGTGTGTTTGAGGCGGGTGAAGTTGGTGATATCTCGCAACTCATGCTTCGGGCCCGTGAACAGTACCGGGCATCGAAGTTATGTGATGCGGCTTGCCTGTTCAGCAGCGTGAATCAGGAGGCGTTACCAGCAGGTGTTCTGGGCTGGTCTCCCCTGACGGCGATAGGACAACTCTCCCCGCCTCTTCCTGCTAATCCTGGTGTGTTTGCTCTTGCCACCGGTTTGGCACTGCGCCCGGAGGATCACTGATGCTGTACGTAAATTTACTGCCCTGGCGCAGCACCCGGTTACGCCAACAGCAGCGGCGATGGCTGCGAAATATTATCGTGTTCATAACGCTGGCAGTTACGCTGATGTTTCTCTGGTGCCTCACCACACAGCATGCGCTGCAGGTTCAACACAGCGACATGCTGATGCTGACCGACAGCCAGACCCGGCTGACCCTGCAGCTTAAAAAAGTCAGTGACACGACACAGCAACTGCATGATTTGCAACGTGCGGCCAGAGAATATGATCAGCGGCGAAACCGGAGTTTGGGATATCTCTCACTGCTGACCTCCATGGCCGGGCATATTCCAGACAATGTGTGGTTGACTGAACTTAGCGGCGAGCCAGATGGGCGCATTCAGCTGCGCGGTGAAAGTGCGGCATATCAGGCGATCATGACGTTCGCTCAGGTACTGAAAGAAGATGCCTTATTCAGTGACGTCCGACTGCTCGATATTCAACGCTTACCTGCTCAAAGCTTTCACTTTGCCGTGCAGTTGCGGCTTGTACAGCAGCCCGGTGTTTTGTGAAGGAGCTTACAGTGGAGAATGTGTTTTCACGTCTTTTCAGCCAAATGATGGAGAGGCCAAGGTGGCAGCAATGGGCTTTGTTGATCGCGGGTGGATTGTGTCTGTTCGGGGTGCTCTATCTTGCGATGCTGAAAACTGCTCTGCAGCAGCTAGAGCAAGGTCAGCAAGAGGCAGACACTCTGCAGCAAAACGTCATAAATCAACAGAGACGTTTATTGCTCCAACCTTCGCTAAATGACCTGTTGCGGGAAAGGGCGCTTTTAATAACGGACAAGACAACGCGTATGCCGCTGGTAGATAAAATCGCCGGACCGTTGCGTCAGTCAGCTGGCACACTTTTACAGTGGCAGCCGGAGGCGCGGGCTATCGAACCGGTGTCTGGTAATCAGCATGAAGAGCGGGGAAGCCTGACGCTGATCGCGGATTTTAAAGGCTTGCTGGTGCTACTGAGAGGATTACTCAATGAACCGTCGGCACCGGTATTAGGGCAATTACAGCTCCATACTGAGAAGCCTTTGCTTCACATCACGCTCTCTTTGGCCGCAGAACCGCTCCGTTCCTCGGCCTTCACGCCAGCCCCTGTGGTTGAAGGGATTAACCGGGATCCCTTTTCTGCCAGGGATCTTGAAGTCTGTTCAGAGAACAGCAACGTCTTCATGAACGTGATCCTGGGCGGTGTTATTGGCGATGGTCTACATCAGCAGGGCTGGATGTTATGGCCGGGGCGCGGTTGGCAGCCCGTCAAAGCAGGATGGCGCGATGATTCATCCGGCTGGCAGGTAGCGGCTGTCGAAAACAGGCAGGTTATGTTCAATTTACTGCGCCCGCCCTGTGCGGAAAAACAGCATACGCTGGCGTTGGCCCGGTAGTTCCGGATTTCAGTCGATAGTCTTCCAGGGAAAGGAAAAAAGATGATGAAAGTCATAAGAGCAGGGTGGAGTGTGGCACTGTCCGCTTTACTGTTACTGAGTGGTTCATGTCTGGCGGCAACGCCAGAGGCTGCACTTAAGCCTGTGACCCTGGAGTTTCATGATACTCCGCTGACCGTCATTCTGCAGGCTCTGGCCGATCAGCGACAGATGAATTTGGTCACTTCGCCCGGTGTGGAGGGGAAAATCAGCGTCCGGCTGGCGGCGGTTCCCTGGCAGCAGGCTATGGATATCATCTTGCAAATGGGCAAACTGACCGGCCGGCAGCAGGGCAATGTGTTGATGATATTTCCGCAAATTGATCCCGCTATTCAACTGCAAAAGCAAAAGGAAGAGAGTGAACGGGAACTGCAGCAGCGCCCACTGGATAGCCTCACCCTGGCTTTACAGTATGCGGATGCGACAGAAACGGCGGCGAGCCTGAATGCTCAGAAGGGCACCTTGCTCTCTGATAAAGGTCATGCTACCGCGGACGCCCGTACCAATACGCTCTTGATCCGCGATACTCGTCAGGCGCTTGACACCATCGCGCCTTGGGTAAAAGAGATGGATTTGCCATTACAGCAGGTACAGCTGGCAGCCCATATTGTCACCATGAGCAGCGAGAGCTTGCGTGAGCTGGGGGTACGTTGGGGGTTTAATGGAGACAATCCGATTACCAGAACGGTCAGGATGAATAATTTCAGCATGGGATTGCCGGTTGATAACCCCATTGCCACGGCGGGATTCAATCTGGCCCATATCAGTGGACGCATACTGGATCTGGAACTCACGGCGCTGGAGCAGGAAGACCAGGTGGATATTATTGCCAGCCCACGTTTGCTGACTGCCCATATGCAAACTGCCAGTATCAAACAGGGAACCGAGATCCCTTATCAGGTTTCCAGCGGTGCCAGCGGCAGTACGTCGATAGAATTTAAAGAAGCGGTGCTGGGAATGGAAGTCACTCCAAAAATCCAGCGTAACGGAGACATTACCCTGGCGCTGCAAATCAGTCAGAACATGCCAGGTCGCTCAATCAAACAGGCCGAAGGCGAAGCACTGGCTATCGATAAGCAGGAAATTAAAACTCAGGTGACCGTCAAAGACGGAGAAACTATCGTGCTGGGAGGTATTTTTCAGCGTCATAATCAGAACACAGAAAACAAAGTGCCGTTGTTAGGTGACATCCCCGGCGTGGGATCTTTATTCAAACAGCAAACAAAAAGTATGAAACGCCGTGAATTGGTCATTTTTATAACGCCGACCTTAATTAGCCGCCATTAATCGGGGTATTGGCGTGACTAAAACGGCAGAATGGCCTTGAGGTTATGCAACTTTTTGTGTCACGAAAGGCTTCTGAGTTTGACGCTGCGGCCGATTTAGCTTACAAGGGTTACCGAATTGAGCACCGTGATTTTTAATGACTGCTGAAACGCCGATAAAAACGTACGGTTTCCCTCCCGCGGCGCGCGATGCGATTTATTCGGTTGCCAAACTACCAAGAGTGTTGAGATAATTTTTGTCTGATCTCGCACTACCGCTCATGAGGTTTCAGTTTAGGTCCCGCCGCTAATTTGATTGGCGGGGCGGGTTATCATCAACGAATTGTCTTAGTAATACCAAAAAACATGGCAGAGAAACGCAATATCTTTCTGGTTGGGCCTATGGGTGCCGGCAAAAGCACTATTGGTCGACAGTTAGCTCAGCAACTCAATATGGAGTTTTTCGACTCCGATCACGAAATTGAGCGACGCACCGGAGCTGATGTGGGCTGGGTATTTGATTTAGAAGGCGAAGACGGATTCCGCGACCGCGAAGAAAAAGTGATCAACGAACTCACAGAAAAGCAAGGCATCGTTCTGGCGACCGGCGGGGGTTCTGTTAAATCACGTGAAACCCGTAACCGTTTGTCAGCGCGTGGCGTTGTCGTCTATCTTGAAACTACCATCGAAAAACAATTGGCGCGTACACAACGCGACAAAAAACGTCCATTATTACAGGTGAGTGCACCTCCACGCGAAGTGCTTGAAGCACTGGCGAAAGAACGCAATCCGCTGTATGAAGAAATTGCGGATGTGACTATCCGTACTGACGATCAAAGCGCCAAAGTCGTTGCCAACCAAATTATTAATATGTTGGAAAGTAACTGATTTTTGGCATTCCGTTATTGCCTGAGGGTGTAAGTTAAGAAGGTCACTGAGCGCGCAATGGAGAGGATTACCGTAACGTTAGGGGAGCGTAGCTACCCCATTACGATTGCTGCCGGATTGTTCCACGATCCGGCTTCTTTTATGCCTGTAAAGGCGGGTGATCAGGTCATGCTGGTAACAAACCAGACTCTGGCACCTCTCTATCTGGACTCAGTTCGCTCAGTCCTGGAGCAGGCAGGCGTTCGTGTTGATCAGGTGATACTGCCTGATGGTGAACAATACAAATCCCTGTCTGTTCTTAATGAGGTTTTTTCTGCGTTGCTGGAAAAACCTCATGGTCGTGATACCACGCTTATTGCCCTGGGTGGCGGTGTGGTGGGCGATCTGACCGGCTTTGCTGCCGCCAGTTATCAGCGTGGGGTACGCTTTATTCAGGTACCTACCACGCTGTTATCGCAGGTCGATTCCTCCGTTGGTGGCAAAACTGCCGTCAACCATCCGCTCGGCAAAAATATGATTGGCGCGTTCTATCAACCGGCTTCGGTTGTGGTCGATCTTGATTGTCTGCGTACTCTTCCAGCCCGTGAGATGTCTTCCGGTATGGCCGAGGTCATAAAATACGGCATTATTTTGGATGCCGACTTCTTTGTATGGCTTGAAGACAATATGGATGCCCTGTTAGCGCTGGATATGAATGCGCTGGCCTACTGTATCCGTCGTTGCTGCGAGCTGAAGGCTGAGGTGGTAGCTGCCGATGAACGCGAAAGCGGGATGCGCGCTTTGCTCAATCTTGGTCATACTTACGGACATGCCATCGAAGCAGAAATGGGTTATGGCAACTGGTTGCATGGTGAAGCCGTTGCAGCTGGCATGGTGATGGCTTGTTACACCGCCCACCGTTTAGGACAATTTAGCCTGGCCGATATTGCCCGGGTCAAAAATCTGCTTCTGCGTGCTGGGCTGCCGGTTACTGGCCCACTGGAAATGCCTGCCGAAGCTTATTTGCCGCACATGATGCGTGATAAAAAAGTGTTGGCTGGCGAGTTGCGATTGGTATTACCGAAAGCGATTGGACAGTCTGAAGTCCGCTCCGGTGTGTCACATGAAATGGTGCTGGCGTCGATTGAGGATTGTCGGTAACGCGCAGTTTGTGGGCTATCTCACAGGACTTGTCTTACCGATTAACCCTTTGCCAGCAAAGCGTTATATTTATCAGTCAGGATAGTTGCTCCGCATAAAGCCGCATTTGACGGCTTTTAGCCGGGTTGGAGGTTTTAGATGGATGATTTAACACCGGAAGACGATCTTAAGCCAGATACCAGCGATCGCCGTCCACCGCGCTCGCGTAAACAGGCTTCTTCTGCACCAAAACTTGCGGTATCGCGTCAGCATCTGATGATTGGTGTTGGTATTTTGGTGCTGATTTTACTGATCGTCGGTATCGGTTCCGCTCTTAAAGCCCCAACGCAGCACGAAGCCAATAACCAACCCGCAAATGGTCCGAAAGACATTAATTTGGCCGGCTCAGGCAATGATGCTGCTGCCTCACCGCAGCCTTCGGCCCAGGCGCAGGCGCAGGCGCAGGAAAATACTGCGCAGGTGAATAATGGTCAGCAACCGCAAAATGTAGGATTGCCGCCTATTTCTCCGACGCCTACCGATGCCCAGCCACAGCCTGATAATGGTCAGCCAAAAGAACGTGTTGATCTGCCAGGAGACATGTCGGATGCACTCTCCTCCCAGCAAGGCCAGGTCAACGCTGCCGCGCAGGATGGTATCACTGCAGGTACGCAGTCATTAACCTCGTTACCGACCGCACCGGCCACAGTCGATGGTGCAGCGAAAGGTAAAGTGCCAGCGGCTGTACGTAATCCTCAGCAAACGGCGCATACAAAACCAATTCTCACCAAACCGGCTAAAACGCATACCACCGCGACTGCCCATGAATCCACCAAACCGGTGCAGACCCGGCCATCAGCCACGGCCTCACATTCAGCCAAAGAAACCACTAAACCTGTTGCCACAGTAAATGCCCCATCGGGTTCAGGTAGCGCAATTAAATCTGCGCCAGGTAGCCACTTTACGCTGCAACTGAGTGGGGCTTCGCAGTCCAACAGTCTGAATGCGTTTGCTAAACAGCAGGGCCTGAAAAACTATCTGGTTTATCAGACCACCCGTGATGGTAAACCCTGGTATGTGTTGGTGAGTGGTAACTACGCTTCATCAGCAGAAGCCAAAAGCGCCATCTCCAGTCTGCCTGCTGAAGTACAGGCGAAAAAACCGTGGGTTAAGCCGGTACATTCAGTACAGCAAGACCTGAAAAAATGAATCTGATCTCAACGCGATTTGCTGTCTAAAAACAGGGTACAATCCGCGGCTGTGAATTGTATAAGTAGCTAACTGACGGCATGAAGAAAAACCGCGCTTTTTTGAAATGGGCTGGTGGCAAATATCCGCTGGTTGATGACATCAAACGTCATCTTCCAGCAGGAGATTGCCTGATAGAGCCTTTTGTTGGTGCGGGATCGGTATTTCTGAATACCGATTATAAATCGTACATTCTGGCCGACATCAACAGTGACCTGATTAACCTCTACGATATTGTGAAAACACGCACCGATGAATTTGTGCGTGATGCCCGCGTTTATTTTTCCCCGGAATTCAACCAGTCAGAGCGGTTCTATGAGTTGAGAGCGGAATTTAATCAGAGCAGTGATACCTATCGCCGCTCGGTCCTTTTTCTCTATCTCAACCGGCATTGTTATAACGGCCTGTGCCGTTATAACCTCAGCGGTGCGTTCAATGTGCCGTTTGGCCGCTATAAAAAGCCTTACTTTCCTGAGATTGAACTCTACTGGTTTGCCGAAAAAGCGCAGAATGCACGCTTTGTTTGTGAGCATTATCAGCAAACCCTGCTGAAAGCGGAGTCCGGTTCCGTGGTGTATTGTGATCCTCCCTATGCGCCATTATCGGCGACTGCGAATTTCACGGCATACCATACCAACAGTTTCAGCATGGACGATCAGCGTAATCTGGCCCGCCTTGCGTATCAGCTTTCGTCAGAAAATGACGTACCTGTGCTGATCTCCAACCATGAAACGCCGTTGACGCTGGAATGGTATGCGCAGGCGACGTTGCACCGCGTTTCGGCGCGTCGGACCATCAGCAGCAACGTATCGCAACGCAGTAAAGTGAACGAACTTTTGGCGCTCTATCGCTGATCTGCGCGCAGCGCAGGCCAGCTCGTAACCCTCTTGTATGGAGAAGCGGATGAAAAAGTTTTTGATTGCCCCGTCCATTTTATCGGCTGACTTTGCCCGTCTGGGTGAGGACACGGCTAAAGCATTGGAAGCTGGCGGAGACGTCGTACACTTTGACGTAATGGATAACCACTACGTACCTAATCTGACGATAGGGCCGCTGGTGTGCCAGTCGCTGCATAATTATTTGCAAAAAGCCGGGATTAGCGCACCGATTGACGTCCATCTGATGGTCAAACCGGTCGATCGCCTGATTCCTGATTTCGCCGCTGCCGGTGCTACTTACATCTCTTTCCATCCGGAAGCCTCTGAACACGTTGATCGCACCCTTCAGCTGATTAAAGAGCACGGCTGTAAAGCCGGTCTGGTATTTAACCCGGCAACGTCGCTGAGCTATCTGGATTACGTGATGGATAAACTTGATGTGATCCTGCTGATGTCGGTTAACCCGGGCTTCGGCGGTCAGTCGTTTATTCCTGGTACTCTCGATAAGCTGCGTCAGGTTCGTAAACTGATTGATGACAGCGGTTATGACATTCGTCTGGAAATTGACGGCGGCGTGAAAGCGGAAAACATCGGTGAGATTGCCGCCGCAGGCGCAGATATGTTTGTCGCCGGTTCTGCCATCTTTAACCAACCGGATTACCGCACGGTCATTGATCATATGCGCAGCGAACTGGCGAAGGTTTCCCATGACTGAGTTAATGCAACCGCTGGGCGTCGCCTGTGATCTCGATGGCACGCTGGTTGACAGCGCACCGGGCCTTGCTGATGCGGTCGATATGGCGTTTAAAGATTTCGGCCTGCCTGCTGCTGGCGTTGAGCGCCTTAGTACCTGGATTGGCAACGGTGCCGATGTGATGGTTGAACGCGCAGTACGCTGGGCCGAAGGTGATACGTCGCCGGAGTTCTGCCAGAAAGTACGTGACAGATTTGATCATTACTATGCCGACACCGCTGCCAGCGGAAGCCGGTTATATCCTCAGGTCAAAGAGACCTTGGCAGCGCTGAAAGCGCAGGGTATGCCAATGGGTTTGATTACTAATAAGCCCACGCCTTTTGTCGCACCGTTACTGAATTCGCTCGATATTGCGGAGTATTTTACTGTCGTTATTGGCGGCGATGATGTTACCCAGAAAAAACCGCATCCGGCGCCGATGTATCTGATGCTGGCTAAGCTTGGCCTGCGGGCCAGCGAGCTGGTTTTTGTCGGTGATTCGCGTAATGATATTCAAGCGGCACAGGCCGCCGGTTGCCGCTGTGTCGGTTTGACGTATGGCTACAACTACGGTGAAAGCATCGCGCTGAGTAAGCCCGATCGCGTCCTCGAACATTTCGCCGACCTCTTGCCCACTTTTGGGCTGTAATCCTTAAAAGATCAGGAAGCATAATCATGAGTAAACCCATCGTATTTAGTGGTGCACAACCGTCTGGTGAACTGACCATTGGTAACTACATGGGTGCGCTGCGTCAGTGGGTGAAGTTACAGGATGACTATGAATGCATTTACTGCATCGTTGACCTGCACGCCATCACCGTGCGTCAGGATCCTGCGCAGCTGCGCAAGGCGACCCTCGACACGCTGGCGTTGTATTTGGCTTGCGGTATTGACCCGCAAAAAAGTACCATTTTTGTGCAGTCCCACGTGCCTGAGCATACGCAACTGAGCTGGGCGCTCAACTGCTACACCTATTTCGGCGAACTGGGCCGTATGACACAGTTCAAAGATAAATCAGCGCGTTACGAGAATTCCAGTAGTGAGAATTCCAGCATCACTGCCGGTCTGTTTGACTACCCGGTGCTGATGGCGGCTGATATTCTGCTTTACCAGACTAATCAGGTACCGGTGGGTGAAGACCAGAAGCAACATCTTGAACTGAGCCGCGACATTGCTAACCGCTTCAATGCGCTGTATGGCGACGTGTTCACCGTGCCTGAGCCCTTTATTCCGAAATCCGGCGCACGTGTGATGTCATTGCAGGAGCCGACCAAGAAGATGTCCAAGTCGGACGATAACCGTAATAACGTTATCGGCCTGCTGGAAGATCCGAAATCTGTGACCAAGAAAATCAAACGTGCAATGACCGACTCCGAAGAGCCGCCAGTGGTACGTTATGATGTCGCGAACAAAGCTGGGGTATCGAACCTGCTGGATATCCTGTCCGGCGTGAACGGTAAAACCATCGCCGAGTTGGAAGCCGAGTTTGAAGGCCAGATGTACGGCCACCTGAAAGGCGCGGTAGCGGAGGCGGTGGCTGGCATGTTGACTGAGTTGCAGGAGCGCTACACTCGTTTTCGTAATGACGAAGCACTCTTGCAGCAGATTATGCGTGACGGTGCTGAGAAAGCCCGCGCCCGCGCGCAGGTGACGCTGGCAAAAGTCTACGAAGCCATTGGTTTCGTGCCTGCTTCCTGATAAATGTTCTTCTGTATCGAAAACCACGCCCCTGGCGTGGTTTTTTTATGTCCGCATTATGACGAAACCTACCATCAGGAACCGGCACTGAAGTTATAGGTGAAGGTGGCATTATAGCGCCAGTCGCGTTTGTCATTATCCACCGGCAGATCGCCAATAGGTCGCGCCGCCTCAACGGAAATAGTGTAGTGGCGGTTATCTCCAAACATGACACCCAGTGCATAAGAAGAAAGGGTCTGTTTCGGGAGACCTGCCTGATTAAAACCGGTGTGCGCGGCATCAACTACCGTATAGGGCTGAATGGTTTTAAGCCAATCCCCCTGTTCCAGAGTGTGGATGTAACGCATTTCTACCTGCCCGCCGACGCCATAGTCCCCTGAGGCATCGCTGTCCGGGTAACCCCGCCCGTAGTGCAACGCACCAAAGTTCACCCGTTCCGGTTCGGGTAAATCGTTATCTGACCAGTCACCTTCTACCGACGTACTCAGTCGCCATTTTTTGTCGAAAAGATAAGCCGCGTCACCGTTGAACTTCCAGCGGGTAAAACTGAGATCGGCATTGGGTGTTGTATTGGTCGCCCCAAGTCCATCGATACCCTGACGCACATTGAAGCGGGCGTTCCAATAGGCCTGATCAAATTCGCGATAACCCGCCAGAGTAATGTCCGCTGCCGGGTAGCGAAGGCGTTGGTTGACGTCGGGTAACTGAACCTGTTGTTGACCCTGCGTTGCCCACAGGTCGTAGGTATATTTTTTGTCCGTATAGTCCAACCCGCCGCTGAGCGTCCACTGTTTTTTACGGGTTAATTCTAGCGGATAGCTGAATACCACGCCCCCGTTGTACTGGGTTTGAGTATTTTTAGCACCGACGTCTATCCCGCCAGGCAGCGCCAGAATCTGGTTATAGTCTTTGTCCTTCTGCTGGTAATAGCTGCCTTTAAGCTGCATCAGCAGGCCGTCGTCACCAAGATATTGTTGATAGTTCAGACCGGCATAGGTTTTACGCGTATCGCTCTCAAGAGGGATCAGGGTGGCAATTCCTAATTGCTCGCCGTAGGTACTAAGGCCGCTCAGCGTGGCATTAACAATGGCCGAACTGTCGCCTCTGCGCGTATCCACGGCGGTCTGCACGTTCCAATTGCGTGGTCGTAATGCATCGACATTTAGCGTCGTGGCGCCGTAAATATTATTGGGATTGTTGGCGGAGGCGGTAACTTTGGTATCCGGCGTGCGGTTCATCAGTATTGTGTAACGTTCGAAGGTAGCCTGCGTCAGCGGTTTTTCAGCCATGATGTGTTGTGACAATTTGCTCAGCCAGCGTCCCACTTGTTGATTGTCACTGTGGATCTGTGTACCCGAAATATACCCCTCTACCAGTCCCACTTTTACCACGCCATCCTGGAAATTATCGGCAGGGAGGTAGGCATAGGAGAGAACAAAACCGTCTTTGTGATAGCGCTGGGTGATGGAATCGGTTGCCGCCAGTAACTGTGATAAAGGAACTTTTTTACCCACGTAGGCGGTGAAAGGCGCGGCCAGAGAATCCAGCGGATATTCTGTTCCGCCCACAAACTGAATATGTTTGACGTCAATCAGCGTTTGGGGAGTGAGACCGGGGGACGTTTTGGGCACGGGCAATTCAATTTTTTGTGATTTTGGTGGTGGTTGAGAAATGGGTTGTGCCAGTTTGGCTGGGTTATTCGGGTCAATCAACGTTGGGAACATATCTGCCGAACTGTAACCAATGGCAGAACCCAATAAAGCCACTATGCAGGATTTTATTCTCATAAATATTCCTTTGGGTGCACAGGCAAAAGTTGGAACTCTGGAAATATCGGCCCGCTCCCTGTGATGTCGGGTGTGCGGGCCTTTTTGTTACGACGTGTTATTGGGTTTTATGAACGTTCAGGCCAGCTCCCAGCCCGGTGGTCAGGCCTCCGACGGTAGTTTGCAGGCCGGCAACCAGACCGCCGGCCGGTGTTGCTGACGCGCCAGCACCGGCGGATATGCCGCCTGAGTTATTGGCCGAGGTAGTGCTTGTGCTGCTGGCCGGAACCAGAATCGTGCCTGTTTTAGACACTGCCTGCCCGGTATCCGTAACTGCCGTACCCAGGCCCGCAAGTGCCGGCGTGCTGCTGGTCAGCTGTGTACCCGCCGAGCTCACCGTGGTACCTACCTGATTGAGCAAGCCGTTAACTGGTGCGCCGAGTCCGGTTGTGCCTCCCAGAGTCTGGGTCGTCGTTTGTACCTGAGCGACAACTGGCGTGACGATACCTGTTGCTGACGTTGTTACACCGGAAAGTGCGCCGCTCTGGACGTTTTGTGCCAAGCCGTTACCGGTGTTGGTGACCAGTGTACCGACGTTATTCACCAGTCCACCGGTTGCTCCCGTCACACCCCCGAGCGGCGTTCCCGCTGTATTGGTGGTCAGTGAAGTGCCCAGACCTGATACTCCTGTACCCAAGTCAGCCACGGCTTTTGGTACACCGGCAACGGTGGTACCGATTGCGTTAGGGTTGGTCCCGAGCTGGCCGACGCCATTTTGCACGCCGTTGCCCACGTCGGTGACAGCTTTACCGGTGCTATCGATAATGCTGACGGTGCCATTACCAACAACCGGGATATTGCTGATTGGAGTCTGACTGGCGATGCTGCTGACTTGCGTACCCAGGCCACTGACTGCGCCGCCCGCATTACTCAGGATGGTGCCGGTAGCCAGCGTGGTGGATGTTGTTCCGCTGCCGCTGCCGGTTCCCGTCCCAGTGCCAGTTCCCGTACCTGTCCCGGTACCATTACCTGCGGTGGTGGTGCCATCACCTGTGGTAGTTGTTCCCGTCCCTGAGCCTGTTCCTGTGGTTGACGTTCCGTTTCCAGCCGTTGTTGTTCCGTCACTTCCAGACGCCGTTCCGTTACCGGTCGTTGCTGAACCGGTCGTTGAGGTTTTTGCAGACTGAGATGAACCCCCGCCACCGCTACCACTACAGGCAGCCAGAGACAGGGCGATCAGGATTGCCATGGCAATCTTGTTTAGATGACCAACATGAATGATAGGGCGCATGATTTGACCCTCCACGGGCGAAGGCGCCACGGTTGGCGCTCTTTAAGTTTAAGTGGAAGGTTCTGAATATTCCATTTGGGATGGTTTTATATTTTTAATAACGGCGGTTATTATCTTTGTTTCAGCCCTTATGTGCTGTTGGAAGATTTCCTCTGACGCATAAGAAAGGGACGTGAAGAAATATTCACGCCCCTGAATTGATTAAATAATGTTCTGAATTTATACCCGTCAGCGGGTCTCAGATAACGTTACTGAGGGCACTCATTTACCACGGTTTCGCTGGCAAACCAGTTGAGTTGTTTACGCAGGCTGACAACTGAGCCAACAATGATCAGGCTGGGGCTTTGTACCTGTTCGGCCAGAGTGCCTAACTGCGTCAGTTCCCCGGTTACGACCCGCTGTTGCTTCGTCGTGCCGTTTTCTACCAGTGCCACCGGTGTGCTGGCGGGCAGGCCATTTTCCAGCAGGTGGCGCTGAATTTCAGTGGCCTGTGTCAGCCCCATATAAAACACCAGCGTCTGCTGACTTTGCGCCAGGCAGGCCCAGTCAAGATCGCCATCCTGCTTGGCATGGCCGGTGATCAACCGTACGCTCTGCGCGTGGTCGCGGTGCGTCAGCGGGATGCCGCTGTAGGCTGAGCAACCTGATGCTGCGGTGATCCCCGGTACCACGGAGAAGGCGATGCCTTCGGCTTTGAGTGCTTCGAGTTCTTCGCCTCCACGCCCGAAGATGAACGGATCACCGCCTTTCAGGCGCACCACGCGTTTACCCAATTTGGCCTGCTCAAGCAGGATCTGGTTGATTTGCTCCTGCGGCACACAGTGGTGGCCCGCGCGTTTACCGACAAAAATCCGCTCGGCGTCACGGCGCACCAGATTCAATACATCCTCTGAGACCAGCCGGTCATACACCACGACGTCCGCCAGCTGCATCTGTTGCAGGCCTTTGAGCGTGAGCAGCCCCGCATCGCCCGGGCCGGCACCGACCAAAATCACTTCACCATGATGCTCAACCGGTTCACTGAACAGAGCTTCGATATAGGCATCGCTCTGTTGTTGGTCATTGTTGGCCAGCGACTGCGCCAGACGGTGATGATTGAACAGCTTTTCCCACCAGCGGCGGCGCAGGGACATGTCAGAGAAATGCTGTTTAACGCGATGACGCAATCCACCGGCCACCTGTGCCAGTTTGCCAAGATGCTGCGGCAAAATGGCTTCGAGACGCTCGCGCAGCAGGCGCGCCAGCACCGGCGCATTCCCCCCGGAGGAGACGGCAATCATCAGCGGTGAGCGGTCAATAATCGACGGCATGATAAAGCTGGCACTTTGCGGTGCATCTACCACGTTACAGAATACCCGACGCTGCTCGGCGGCAACGCTGACGGCCTGATTCACCTGCTCTGAATCGGTCGCGGCGATCACCAGCCACATCTCATCCACCAGTTGGGGTGAAAACGCGCCGGTCAGCAATTTGGCTTTCCCCTCGGCAGCCCAGACGTCGAATTGCGGGGTAAAACTCGCGGCGTTAACCGTCAGCTTTGCCCCGGCATCAAGCAGCAACCGGGCCTTGCGCTCTGCGACTTCACCCGCGCCGACCAGCAGACAGGCTTTATTGTGTAACTGGCAAAACAGCGGGAAATAGTCCATCGCAGGGACGCTCCTAAAGGTGAATTTGTACGTTGCCGTCTTTTACGCGTGTATCAAACGCCGGGATGGAGTGACTGTCGTCTTCCATACACAGGCCGTCGGTCAGGCGGAAATGCTGCTTTTTCAGCGGACTGGCAACCCATAGTTCGCCCTGATGCTCGCCGATAATGCCGCGCGACAATACGCTGGCCTGTGCGAAAGGGTCAATGTTAGAAAGCGCAAATATTTGCTGGTCGGCGAACGGGCGGAAAAGCGCGACCTGCTGGTCGCCTGCCAGTGCGCAGACGCCGCAGCCTGGCAGGATTTGGTCGATGGAACAGAGTGTCAGCCACTGGCTCATAATACTTCCTCCCCGGCGTTAATCACGGTAACCGGAATTCGTTCGTCCGGGCGTGCCGGCCGGTGTTGCAGACGTTCGCCAACAAACTGTACGTTCGGGTCACGTTGTTCGCTGTTGATGAAATGGGTGAAGCGGGTTTGCGCCGATGGATCATTGAGCGTTTCCTGCCATTCACAGACGGCGGAATCACGCAGGCGTGCCAGTTCGGCTTCCAACTGATCGTTCAGGCCCAGCTTGTCGTCGACAATCACTTTGCGCAGGTAATCGATGCCGCCTTCCAGGCTCTCCAGCCACACCGAGGTGCGCTGCAGTTTATCGGCGGTACGGATGTAGAACATCATGAAACGGTCGAGGTATTGCAGGATCTGCTCGTTATCCAGATCCGCCGCCAGCAGGTCGCCGTGGCGTGGCTTCATACCGCCGTTGCCGCAGACGTACAGGTTCCAGCCATTTTCGGTGGCGATGATCCCGACGTCTTTGCCCTGTGCTTCAGAACATTCGCGGGTACAGCCGGAGACGCCAAATTTCATTTTGTGCGGCGTACGAATGCCCTTGTAGCGGTTTTCCAGGCTGATACCAAAGCCGAGGCTGTCG
The DNA here is from genome assembly GCA_946478305.1 of uncultured Enterobacterales bacterium. Lineage (GTDB taxonomy): Bacteria > Pseudomonadota > Gammaproteobacteria > Enterobacterales > Enterobacteriaceae > Ewingella. The sequence goes on along the minus strand of CAMLBO010000003.1, from coordinate 39,975 downwards.
CCGACGCCATAACGGCACCAGGTGCTGCCAACGCAGGTTTTCGCCATGCGTAACGCTTTGGCGTAGGCCTGACCGGTTTCAAAACCAGCATTGATCAATTTTTGCCAGATGGCCGGTAAATCATCTTTCTGCGCGCCGAACATGCCGATGCGCTGTGAGCCGGTGATCTTAGTGTAGAGATTGTATTCGGCCGCAATTTCGCCAATCGCCTGCAGGCCCTGCGGGGTAATTTCACCGCCTGGCGAACGCGGGATAACGGAGTAGGTGCCGTCTTTTTGCATATTGGCGAGGAACACATCGTTGGTGTCCTGCAATTTGGTGTGCTGTGGTTTGAGCACGAACTCATTCCAGCACGACGCCAGCAGTGAACCGACGGTCGGCTTACACACTTCGCAGCCGTAGCCTTTGCCATATTTTGCCAGCAGCTGATCGTAGGATTTAATCCCTTCGACGCGGATCAGGTGGTAAAGCTCCTGACGGGAATAGGCAAAGTGTTCGCAAAGATGGTGATTGACTTCAATGCCTTGCTTGCTCAGTTCGGCGTTCAGCACCTGCGTCACCAGCGGAATGCAGCCGCCGCAGCCGGTACCGGCTTTGGTAGTCGATTTCAGCGCCGCGACGGTATGACAGCCACCCTGAACCGCTTTAATGATGTCGCCTTTAGTGACGTCAAAACAGGAGCAGATTTGCGCGCTATCAGGCAGGGAATCCGTGCCGATTGCCGCACCGCCGCTGCCAGCGTGCGCAGGCAGGATCAGTGCATCCGGGTTTTCCGGCAGTTCAATATTATTCAGCACCAGCTGCAGCAGATTGCCGTAATCGCTGGTATCGCCAACCAATACCGCTCCGAGCAGCGTTTTGTTGTTTTCGCTGACGATAAGACGTTTGTACAGTGCCTTGCTTTCGTCGAGATAGACATAGCTGCGCGCACCCGGCGTACGGGCATGGGCATCGCCGATACCAGCGACGTCAACGCCCAGCAGTTTCAGCTTGGCGCTCATGTCGGCACCGGTGAACAGATTGTCACGGCCGAGCAAATGGTCGGCGGTCACCTGCGCCATTTTGTAGCCCGGTGCAACGAGGCCGAAAGTACGCTGGTTCCATGAAGCACATTCGCCGATGGCGTAGACATCCGGGTCGCTGGTCTGGCACTGATCGTTGATCACGATGCCGCCGCGCGGGGCAATCTCGAGATCGCACTGGCGGGCCAGTTTGTCCTGCGGACGGATACCCGTAGAGAAGACAATGAAATCGACTTCCAGCGACGTGCCGTCGGCGAACGCCATGGTTTTACGTGCGCTGCTGCCGCCCTGAACGATCTCTTGGGTATTTTTTGCGGTATGCACCTGCACGCCCATGCTTTCGATTTTCTGGCGCAGTTGATTGCCGCCCATCACGTCCAGCTGTTCGGCCATCAGGCCCGGTGCAAATTCAATCACGTGAGTTTCAACGCCGAGGTTTTTCAGTGCGCCTGCGGCTTCAAGGCCGAGCAGACCGCCGCCAACCACTGCGCCGCGTTTACTGCGGCGGGCGCAGGCCTCGATGGCGTGCAAATCTTCGATGGTGCGGTAGACGAAGCAGTCCTGACCGTCAGAGCCCGCGATAGGGGGTACCCAGGGGTAGGAGCCAGTGGCGATGATCAGTTTGTCGTAATAGAGCGTACGGCCGCTGCTGGAGTGAATGACTTTCTCTTCGCGGTTCAGCGTGATAGCGCGCTCGCCGACTAACACTTTTACGCCATGCTTCTCGTAGAAGCCTTCGCGTACCAGCGAGAGTTCTTCTGCGGTGTGGTGCGAGAAGTAGGAGGAAAGATGAACGCGGTCGTAGGCCACGCGCGGCTCTTCACAAAATACCGTGATATCGAACTGGCCGGGTTCGGCTTTATCCAGTAAATCTTCGATAAAGCGATGGCCGACCATGCCGTTACCAATAATCGCGAGTCTGACTTTGCTCATGTTTGCCTCAATATTGATTTCTATCGGCACAACATAACGCGCGTGAAGGTGGGGGTATTGATACAAATCAAGCGTCCCCCAATATACCTCTTAGGTGGTATTTTGCTGATTTTATTGGGTTTTTATCTAACCTTTCGATTTATAAACACTTTCAGGCTATTGTTCTGTTATTGCATTCTTTCCACCGTCTTTCTGAAACCATGAGGTCGCGCGTGCCGAAAACCCTTTTGCGTACCATTAAAAATGTCCGGATGCCTGACCGTGAGGGGCTGTGGCAAATCGAGATCGAAGACGGCATTGTCGGCCAGATCCTTTCCCAATCGCATAATGATGAGCAGGACGAGCACATTCTGGACGGCGAAGGCGGGCTGGCTATCCCGCCCTTTATCGAGCCGCATATTCACCTTGATACTACCCAGACCGCCGGGCAACCGTCCTGGAATCAGTCCGGTACGTTGTTTGAAGGTATTGAACGCTGGGCCGAGCGCAAGGCGCTGCTGACCCATGAAGACGTTAAACAACGTGCCTGGCAGACGCTGAAATGGCAAATCGCCAACGGTATTCAGCACGTGCGTACCCACGTGGATGTGTCGGACCCAACGCTCACCGCGTTGAAAGCCATGCTGGAAGTGAAAGCGGAAGTCGCGCCGTGGGTTGATCTGCAAATTGTGGCATTTCCGCAGGAAGGGATCATGTCCTATCCGAACGGCGAGGCCCTGCTGGAAGAGGCGCTTAAGCTTGGCGCTGACGTGGTGGGTGCCATTCCACATTTTGAATTCACCCGCGAATATGGCGTGGAGTCCCTGCACAAAACCTTCGCGCTGGCGCACAAATACGGCAAGTTGATCGACGTGCACTGCGATGAAATCGATGACGAGCAGTCGCGCTTTGTCGAAACCGTTGCCGCGCTGGCGCTGCGTGAAAACATGGGCGAACGCGTCACCGCCAGCCACACGACTGCTATGCACTCCTACAACGGTGCGTACACGTCGCGACTGTTCCGCCTGCTGAAGATGTCGGAAATTAACTTCGTGGCCAACCCGCTGGTGAATATTCATCTGCAAGGCCGCTTCGATACCTATCCAAAACGCCGGGGCATCACCCGGGTGAAAGAGATGCTTGATGCCGGAATCAACGTCTGTTTCGGCCACGACGACGTTTTCGACCCGTGGTATCCGCTCGGCACGGCCAACATGTTGCAGGTGCTGCATATGGGGTTGCATGTTTGTCAGCTGATGGGTTACCAGCAAATTGATGATGGCCTGAAACTGATCACCACCTACAGCGCCCGCACCATGAATCTGCAAGGCTACGGCCTGGAATGCGGCAACGATGCCAATCTGGTGATTTTACCGGCACAAAGTGGTTTTGATGCGGTGCGCAGGCAGACGCCGGCACGCTATTCCATTCGCCGCGGCGTGGTGATAGCCGAAACTCAGCCTGCGCAGACGGTGATACACTTGCACGATAGTGAGCCAGTGGATTTCAACAGCTAGAGGGTGAATATTATCCTGGCGGCGGGGCGACCGACTCACGATTGACGATTTTCGGCACGAACTGCTGGCGGATGAGTTCGCCATCCAGTGAGAGTTCGTCCAGCAGCAGACGGGTGGCGAACTGTGCCATGGCGGTGATCGGGAATTGCACGCTGGTCAGCGCCGGGCGGACAATGTCGGCGCGCTCACCGCTGTCATAGCAAATCAGCGAAATATCCTGCGGCACCCGCAGGCGATGTTCGCTGATAGCCAGCAGTGCGCCGATCGCCATATCTTCGTTACAGCAATAGATGGCGGTCGGCCTGACGGCTTGTCGCAGCAGCGTATCGGTATGGCGAAAGCCGCTGTCGATATCATAGTCGCCTTCCAGCGTCGCGAGAGGCGCGATGCCGGCTTTATCCAGGGCATCGGTAAACCCCTGCCAACGCTGATGAGCGGAAAAACGCGCCAGCGGCCCACTGATGCAGGCGATCAGCCGGTGCCCGGCATCGAGCAAGATTTGCGTGGCGAGCCGGCTGGCAAGGGCATGATCAAAACTGACGCAGCGCGATTCCAGGCCTGACACCGTGCGGTCAAGCAGGACGAACGGATTGCTGTCATGCGCCAGCTGCCGAAGACGTTCATCCGTAATGTGGCGGACGTGCAGAATCAGACCATCGCAGCGCAGGCCGAACAGCCGTGAAATAGCCTGCTGCTCATTTTGCTCACTGTCACGACCCTGCGTAACGACCAGCTGTTTACCCTGTGACTCGGCTTCGGTCTGAACCACGTCCATCAGCGCGCCGAAAAATCCGCCGCGATAGGACGTGGTAACCAGCCCGAGGGTGTTACTGTGACTCGACGCCAGCGCACGGGCCGCCGGATGCGGGCTGTAACCCAGCATCGCGATAGCCCTGACCACGATTTCACGCGTGGCCGCCTTCACCTTCTGGTCGCCGTTGACCACCCGTGAAACGGTGGCCCGGGACACTCCGGCATAGGCTGCGACGTCTTCCAATGTCACCATACTGGCTCCTGTAGCCCCGCCAGTCAGGGGCAGGGAAAGATCATCTGAACTGAGGTAAATACGGCGCGTTAAGCTGTAAAACCTCATCGAAGAGTTGTTGTGCCAGTGCGGCATCGCCGACCAGCGGATTGGTCATCAGGGCCAGCAGGCCGCTTTGTTTGTCCCCATGCACCGCGCAGTCGATAGTCAGACGCTCGAAGGTTTTTACCTGATCGGCCAGCGTATGCAATACCGGTGGCAGGCGTCCGAATACCAGCGGTGAGGCGCCGTTGGCGTCGATAATACAGTTGGTTTCTACCACGGCGTCGTCGGGTAAGCCATGAATTGCACCGTGATTTGATGTATTTACCACCATCTGCGTGCCGAGATTATTATGGATTGAGCGGATCAGTTCCAGTGCCACTTCGGAATAGAACGAACCGCCGCGGAAACTCAACTGCTCCGGCTTGGTATTCAGATGCGGATCGGCGTAGAGCGCAAATAACTCTTTCTCAACGTTCATCACTTTCTCAGCGCGGGTTCCGCCGTCGGCGGCCTGTTCCAGCTCTTCAGCCAGCATCGCGCGCGGCAGATAGAAATAGCGGTGATAAGGGCAGGGGATCACCCCCAGCGCGCGCAGCAGTTCAGGCTTCCACGGCTGCTCTTTGATGTTATTCATGGTCAGCGTGGCGCCATCGCACAGCATATCCAGCGCCATTTGGGTGACGTCTTTGCCGTTTTGCAGTACGCGGTGTACCCAGACCATATGGTTTAGACCGGCGAATTGCAGGTGGATCTCATCATCTTTTGCGCCGAGCATTTTAGCGATCATATGGTGCATGGTGATCGGTACATTGCACAGGCCGATGATTTTGGCTTTGCTGTGACGGGCTACCGCTTCGGTCACGATACCGGCCGGGTTGGTAAAGTTGATGATGAACGCGTCTGGCGCCAACGCTTCAACTTTACGGGCGATCTCCAGCAGTACCGGAATGGTGCGCAGCGCTTTAGCAAAACCGCCAACGCCGGTCGTTTCCTGACCAATTAAACCGTATTTCAAACCCAGACGTTCGTCGGCGGCGCGGGCAGGCAACTGGCCGACGCGCAGCTGCGTGAGCACAAATTTTGCATCTCTGATGGCATCATCCAGTGCAAAGTGTACGCTGACATTCACATATTCCAGTCCGGCGCGGGCCAGCATCCGGCGGGTGAGATCGGCGATGATGCCTACTTTTTCACGTCCAGCTTCCACATCCACCAGCGCCAGTTCGGTCACCGGTAACTCGTTGATGCGCTGGATCAGACCTTCGACCAGTTCTGGCGTGTAGCTGCTACCGCCGCCGATAATGGCAATTTTAAACGGATTCATGCGCACCTCCGATAAGCTCCAGCGCCTTGTTCAGCACGTTGTCGCCGCGCATGGTGCCGTAATCCATCATGTCGATCACCGCCACGGTTTTGCCCAGCGGCTGAGCAATATCAGCCAGGCGTGCCAGTTCGTAACGCACTTGTGGCCCGAGCAGCACCACGTCAGCTTCGTCAATAATGGCTTCAAACTCTGCCACCGGCACCGCGCGCACGTTGACGTCAAGGCCGCGCGTTTGCGCTGCGCTCAGCATTCGCTGGACCAACATACTGGTCGACATTCCTGCGGCACAACATAGGACAATCTTCTTCATGTTCGACTCCTGGCTGTAATAGAAAGAGTGATTCAGTGAAATTCGGTCGGTTGAATAGAAAATGAGAGCGCTCTCATTTTTTATATCCTAGCCTGAAGATGAAGTCAAAAATTGGACAATATGCAAAAGCGCGATCCAACTCGAAATATTTGCGGTATAAACTCGCGCTGCTACGTAAATTAAAGTAAAGCTCTGGCGCTATGGTTAGCGCCTCTTTAGAATCAATAAGATCAGTTGTTTGTATTCTGGATAAAGGAACCGTCATGTTTAAACGTACTTTAGTGACCTTCACCGCACTGCTGTCCCTGGCCGCATTGTCACCTGCTGCGTTGGCTGCTGCACAGCAACACGTACTGCTGACAACCTCCGCAGGGAATATCGAAGTAGAACTCGACAGTGCGAAGGCACCGGTTTCTGTGAAGAATTTCGTCGATTACGCCCAAAGCGGCTATTACAACAACACCATATTCCATCGCGTTATCCCGGGCTTTATGATTCAGGGTGGCGGGTTCACTGCTGATATGCAGCAGAAGAAAACCAACGCGCCGATCGCCAATGAGGCAGATAATGGCCTGCGCAACCTGCGCGGAACCATCGCTATGGCCCGTACCGCCGATAAAGACAGCGCCACCAGCCAGTTCTTCTTCAACGTGGCAGATAATGCCTTCCTCGACCACGGCCAGCGTGACTTTGGTTATGCGGTCTTTGGGAAAGTTGTAAAAGGCATGGACGTTGTGGATAAAATTGCTCAGGTAAAAACCGATAACGTCGGTCCTTACCAGAACGTGCCGACCACGCCGGTGGTGATTCTGTCTGCGAAAGTGCTGCCTTAATTCGTTAGCATCTTTTATCAGAAGGCAAAAACCTCCGTTATTTGACGGGGGTTTTTTATTGCCTGTTTTTCGCCGCTAACTTGACGCTCCCTGCGCGGACTAATAGGTTTTAATCAGCGGGCACTTACACCCAATCTCAAAGGACAAACAAATGAGTGAAGCACGTCTGATAGCTAAAGCCATGCATGATGGCAAACCAACTCAGGATCTGGTCATTTTGCCCGCGCTGGCTAACCGTCACGGTTTAATCACCGGCGCGACCGGCACCGGCAAAACCGTCACTTTGCAGAGAATGGCCGAGCAGTTCTCGCGCATCGGCGTGCCGGTGTTTCTGGCGGATGTGAAAGGTGACTTGTCCGGTATTGGCGCAGAAGGCGTTGTCTCTGACAAACTCAATGCACGATTGCAGGGTATTGGCGTCACCGACTGGCAGCCGCAGGCCTGCACTATCATTCCCTGGGATATCTTTGGCGAGAAGGGCCACCCCATCCGCGCCACGGTCTCTGACCTCGGGCCGTTGCTGCTGGCACGTCTGCTGGATTTAAACGAGGTGCAGGGAGGTGTGCTCAATCTGGTATTTAAAATTGCTGATGACAACGGCCTGCTGCTGCTTGATATGAAAGATTTGCGGGCGATGGTGCAGTTTGTCGGCGACAACGCCAAGCAGTTCCAGACACAGTACGGCAATATTTCACCGGCCTCGGTGGGCGCAATCCAGCGCGGGTTAATGTCGCTCGAAAGCCAGGGCGGCAATCAGTTCTTCGGCGAGCCAATGCTCGACATTAACGATCTGATGAAAACTGACGCCAGTGGTCACGGCATCATTAACCTGCTGGCGGCAGACAAGCTGATTAATCAGCCGAAACTCTATGCCGTATTTCTGCTGTGGTTGCTGGCGGAACTGTTCGAGCATCTGCCGGAAGTGGGCGACCCGGAACAACCGAAGCTGGTGTTTTTCTTCGACGAAGCGCACCTGCTGTTTACCGACGCGCCTGCTGCCTTGTTGACCAAAATCGAGCAGGTGGTTCGGCTTATCCGCTCCAAAGGCGTGGGCATCTATTTTGTTACCCAGAACCCGCTGGATATTCCGGACAGCGTGCTGGGTCAGCTTGGCAATCGCGTGCAGCATGCGTTGCGGGCCTTTACTCCACGCGACCAGAAGGCAGTGAAAGCGGCGGCACAAACGCTGCGCGCCAATCCGGCTTTCGATGCCGAAACGGCCATTTCTGAACTGGGCGTCGGCGAAGCGCTGATCTCTTTCCTTGATGAGAAAGGGCGTCCGAACGTGGTTGAACGGGCGATGGTGATTGCACCTGAATCGAAAATGGGGATGTTGGGTGATGACGGCCTCAACCGTGCGCTGAATAAGTCACCGCTGTATGGGCGTTATGAAGATGCCATTGATCGCGAATCCGCGTACGAGAAAATCACCGCGCAGGGCTTCGGCACGGTGAATCAGCCGCAAGCCTCTTCCCCCCAAAACTCTGCGCCGCAGAAGCCGGTTGAAAATCAGGCCAGCGGCGGCCTGATGGGGGGACTCAATGACATTTTGTTCGGCACCACCGGCCCGCGTGGCGGGAAACATGACGGGGTGGTGCAGTCAGTGGCGAAAAGTATGGCGCGTGACTTAGGGCGACAGATCCTGCGCGGCGTACTGGGCTCCATCATGGGCGGGCGTAAAAAATAACCGATATTTCAACGAGCGGCATGAGCTGAACCGCGTCAGCTTTTGCTGCTTATTTCCTTCCCTAATTCACATATTTATCTGCAAAATCCTGCCTGTCACATCACATTCTGTTACCCCCTGCACGTTATTGCCGCTTGTTTTGAGCAAAAACCAATCAAAGCGAAGGCTGTCACGTTTTTCACTTACCGGGGTTTGTAGGCTGAATTGCTTTGAGCTTAATCAATTCAGCAAAGGGTAAGGATAATGAAAAAAATCATCGTAACAAGTGTGGTAATGGGGCTGATGTCATGGCAGGCCGCGGCACAATCTTTCGTGCTGACCGACGCTGATACCGGTATGGACAAAGGCGACTGGCAAGTCAGCAGCCAAAAGCTGAAACTGGCCGGTGCTGATTTCAGCATTGAGCAGAAAGTCCTGCACGGCGGTAAGCAGGAGGGATCCAAAGTCCTGACCATCACCAGCAAAGGGTTGACGATCGCGCTCAGCCCGACCCGTGGCATGGATTTACTGCATGTCACGGGAGGAAATATTCGCCTCGGTTGGGATTCGCCGGTCAACGAAGTGGTTAATCCGGCATTTATCAATCTGGAAAGCCGCAACGGTGTTGGCTGGCTGGAAGGGTTCAACGAGATGATGGTGCGCTGCGGCTTTGAGTGGACCGGCCACCCGGTAATGGCCGACGGCATGATTTATACGCTGCACGGGCGGGCAGGGAATACGCCTGCATCCAAAGTGATCGTTGATATTGCGGATAAGGCACCGTACGAAATCACTGTGCGCGGGCTTTTAAAAGAGCACACCTTCAAGAAAGCCAAACTGGAAACATGGACCGAGCTGCGCTATGTACCGGGGAGCCACTCCTGGACCATTCACGACACATTGACTAATCAGTCCGACTATCCGCACGACTACCAGATCATTTACCACAGCAACTTTGGTCAGCCGATCCTTGAGCAGGGTGCGCGGTTCGTCGCGCCGGTAAAATCCATTTCGCCGTTTAATGACTACGCTAAAAAAGGCATGAACGATTGGCAGACCTACGCTGGCCCAACCAAAAACTTCGATGAGATGGTCTTCAACATGGTGCCTTACGCTGATGCGCAGGGTAAAACGCTGGCAGGTGTGGTCAATAAAGCGGGTAACAAAGGCGCTTCGATTGAATTCAATATCCATCAGTTACCGCTACTGACCCTGTGGAAAAATACCGACACCCTGAAACAAGGTTATGTCACCGGTATTGAGCCGGGCACTAACTATGCCTATCCGGTCACGATTGAGCGTGAGCAGGGGCGTGTCAAACAGCTGCAACCGGGGCAAAGTACGGTATTTGAGCTGACCTACTCGCTGCTGCCGGATGCCAACGCGGTAAGTCAATTTGAGCAGCGGGTGAAAACCATTCAGGGCTCGCAAAAGACGCAAACCAGCGATAAGCCTATGGCTGTCGAGTAAACGCATTGAAACAGGAGTGCTAATCAGGCGCCCTGGTGGCGCCTTTTTGTTCAGTTTCTTTCGGGCCTCTTTTCCCTGTCTATACTTAACCCCTGAAGAGAGAAGCCAAAACCTACGCCAGAGGAGTTGAGATGAGTACCAAGCTGACCCAAAAACAGAAAGAAAAGCTGTTCCGTGAGCGACAAAACCCCAACTTTATGGCCAGCAATCTGCTGGATGGTTTGCAGATTGACCTTATCCGGCTCAGCGATGAGCAAATTGCCCAACGGCTCGAAGATTTGAGGGCACATTATGAACGATAAGTTGAACGCAGGCGTCGATCCCTATCTCTATCCCGGCATCCATGTGCTGAAAAATAAGCTGGAAATCCACGAAGCCAACCGTCTTGCTCAGGCCGAAATGGCGTTTACTGCACTGCGCGCTGCCACCATTACACTCGGACAACCGGCGATGGGATTACCCCATCTTTGTGCCATTCATCAGACGCTGTTTCAGGATATCTACCACTGGGCCGGCCAACTGCGCGAAATGGATATCTATAAAGAGGACACTCCGTTTTGCCACTTTGCCTATATCGAGAAAGAGGGCAATGCGCTCATGCAGGCGCTGGAAGATGAAGATTATCTGGCTAATCTGCCGCTGGATGCATTGTGCAAAAAACTGGCTCACTACTATACCGGTATCAACCTGCTGCATCCGTTCCGCGCAGGCAATGGTCGGGCCCAGCGTATCTTCTTCGAACAGTTGATTATCCATGCTGGCTACGATATTCAGTGGTCGCAGGTCGGCCAGGTGCGCTGGCTCGAAGCTAACAAAGCCGCCGTGTTTGGTGATGAAAAACCGCTGACCGAAATTTTTAAAAAAGTGGTCAGTGAAATCGACAGCGGCAACTGAGGGCGAAAGTGGGTAGAATCGTCCGGGTATTTTCATCGACTCAAAACCCGGATTATCATGCTACTGCTGATCGACAACTACGACTCGTTTACCTACAACCTCTACCAATATTTCTGCGAGCTGGGCGCTGAGGTTCTGGTTAAACGCAACGATCAGCTCAGTCTCGCTGATATCGAACAGCTCGCTCCCTCCCATCTGGTGATCTCCCCTGGCCCCTGCACGCCGGACGATGCGGGGATCTCTCTGGCTGCTATCACGCACTTTGCCGACCGGCTTCCTATTCTCGGCGTCTGCCTTGGGCATCAGGCGATGGCGCAGGCATTTGGTGGGAAGGTGGTGCGGGCGCGCCAGGCGGTCCACGGTAAAACCTCGCCGATTCGTCATACTGGACAAAGTGTGTTTCGCGGCCTGAATAATCCGCTGACGGTAACGCGCTACCACTCCCTTATTGTCGCGGCACAAAGCCTGCCAGCGTGCTTCACGCTCACCGCCTGGACCGAGCGTGAGGGGCAGCCGGACGAGATTATGGGTATCGCCCATAAACAGTTTCCGCTGCATGGCGTTCAGTTCCATCCTGAAAGTATTCTCAGTGAGCAGGGGCATCAGTTGCTGGATAATTTCCTTAAGATTTAATTGCTTAACCTCTTCGCACAAATTAGTTCCCCACATAGACCGATTTTTGTTTGCTTGTGTGTGATTTATTATGCATATTTTATGACTATATTTTCACATTCGTCGCGGGTGTTGATGAAGATTTATAACGATGAATTACGTGTAATAACACGTGTAACAGCTTGAAGGGGATAAGGTTAATGGCAGAAAAATCAGCGGTAGGTCGTGACGTATTTGATCGGGTAATTTTGCCTGTTTTTGCACCTGCGCAGTTTATTCCTGTTAAAGGGAAAGGCAGCCGGGTATGGGATCAGCAAGGCACCGAGTACGTTGATTTCGCCGGAGGCATCGCGGTTACCGCTCTGGGCCATTGCCACCCCGCGCTGGTGAAAGCCTTGCATGAACAGGGCGAAACCCTGTGGCATGTGAGTAACGTGTTTACCAATGAACCTGCACTACGCCTGGCGCAGAAGCTGATCGATGCCACCTTTGCTGACCGGGTTTTTTTCGCTAATTCCGGTGCTGAAGCCAACGAAGCGGCCTTCAAGCTGGCGCGTTATTACGCCTCGCACCGCCATAGCCCTTACAAAAGCAAGATTATCGCTTTCCATAACGCTTTCCATGGCCGCACGCTGTTCACCGTGTCCGTTGGCGGTCAGCCGAAATATTCTGACGGCTTCGGTCCTAAACCGGCGGACATTGTCCACGTACCCTTCAACGATCTTGATGCAGTGAAAGCAGTGATTGATGACCACACCTGCGCCATTGTAGTCGAACCCGTTCAGGGTGAGGGTGGCGTGACGCCAGCGACTCAGGAATTCCTGCAAGGTTTGCGCGATCTTTGCGATCAGCATCAGGCCCTGTTGGTTTTCGACGAAGTACAAAGCGGTATGGGCCGCAGCGGTAAGCTGTTCAGCTATATGCATTACGGCGTGACTCCTGACATCCTGACCACTGCTAAAGCGCTCGGTGGTGGTTTCCCGGTGAGTGCGATGCTGGCAATCGAAGAGGTCGCTGCGGTGATGGAACCCGGCAAACACGGTACCACCTATGGCGGCAACCCGCTGGCCTGTGCTGTTGCAGAAGCGGCACTGGATATCATTAACACGCCAGACGTGTTGGCTGGCATCAGCGAGCGCCGCGAGAAATTCATTCAGGGGCTCGACGCTATTAATCAGAAATATGGCGTGTTCAAAGAGTTCCGCGGCCAGGGGCTATTGATTGGTGCCGAGTTGTCCGACACCTACCAAAACCGCGCCGGTGATTTCCACAAAGCCGCGGCAGAGTGTGGTCTGATGATTTTGGTTGCCGGTCCGAACGTCCTCCGGTTTGCGCCATCCTTGGTGATTGAGTTCGCAGATATCAGCGAGGGGATGAATCGCTTTGAGAAAGCGATTGGTAAAGTTTTGGCGGGCTGAGCGAGCCCCGGACGCTTTTAAATTCAAATTCAAATTCAAGGTCGTGGGCGTCGGCCCACACCGACCAGAGGAGGCGTAAACGCGCCTCCCCTGGACCCCTGCGTTTTTTAACACCGCGCTACCGCTCGTTGGCATGGACGTGTTTCAGCGGCTTCCGTTCACACCGCAAAATGTCGCCGCTGCGCGGTGCCTTCGCTACGGGCTTCGAGCCATAGGTCTCGAACCGCTTGCTCAGCGCCATTTTTGAATGCGGTTTAGGGGCTATGTAGATCAAAAAATAAAATCCAACGAACGAACCAACCAACCAACCAACCAATTCAATCTATTCGGCCCAATCCAGCAGAATAACTTTCGATGTAAATGCCAGTGTGCCGCATTCAAAACGACGTCGAGTGAGTGGTGAGAAACGGCGAGAGTCTTTTTTCGAGCTGGTCCGAACCCGAAGCGAGAGCACCGCGCAGCGGCGGCGTTTGCGGCTATCGCTGTGGCACCTGGAACACGGCCATTCCAACCCGCGCAGCTGCTGTTTTTAAAAGAGCCGGAGATTCTTAAGAGGCGCGGCGATAGGCGCCTCTTAAGGCCGGTTTGGGTGGCAACCCAAGGTCTTGACGTTGAAGTTAAAGTGGCAATTGAACAGCGAAAACTGTTCAGCGATCCTTGACCCGCCTGGTCAACCATACCCCATGGTGCGGTCGCTGCTTCCACGCCAGTGACGAAATGGTATGCATCACGCGTAAATGCGAAAGCACCTGCCGCAGATGGCGTTCCATCTCCGTGATGGGCATGTCGGGGTGTAATTCAGGGGTGGCGGACAGGCTGCTTTCGCTGCTCGGGCCGTCGTAGGTCAGGCGCTGCTGGCAGCTTTGCAGGGCGATTTCGCAGCGTTGCAGATAATCCATCGCCAGCTGTGGCGTCAGCATGTAGTGCTCGCGGGCGAGAATCGTCATGGCGTTGATGTGCTCGACGATAAACTGGCTGTGTGTTACCCATAAGCGCATGTCCGCCAGATAACGTGAGTTGAATCCGGGCTCCTGCATTGCCTGATTCAGCGATGTGAACAGCGTATTGTGCGCCTGATTGACCTTCATTCGGGCGTAAGCCAGCTTCACCGGATCGGGGTTCTCCTCCAGTAATAAACGGATCGCATCCTGATCGCTCTCCAGCGCCTGCCAGGCATTCTGGCGCAACAGACCACTCTGCCACTGTGGCCATAACCACAGCGTGCTGCCAAACGCCAGTGCACAGCCAATCAACGTATCGATAAGCCGCGGAACCAGGAAATGCGCACCGTTCATCGCCAGCAGTTGCAGGGTATACACGGCGGTTACCGTCATACCGACCATAGCCAACCCGTAGTTTTTGCGCAGTACGGTGTAAGAAACGACGGTGATGAGCAACATACATAACAACGTAATAGTTTCGGGCATCTCAAGTTGCAGCAACCCGGCGGCGATCAGTAAGCCAATCAGGGTGCCAAGCGCACGGTGCTGGATACGCACCCGCGTCGCGTTATAACCATTCTGGCTGACCAACATTACCGTGAGTAAAATCCAGTAGGGTTTAGGTAAATTGAAGAACAGCCCAAGACTGCTGCCGATCGCCAGCGCAACGCCAAGACGTGCCGCATTGCGCAACGCCACCGATTTAAACGACAAATAACTTTTCAGCGCTGCCCAGAAGGGCAGACGGGTTTGGGTCTGCATCAGGTCGCGCCGATAGAGTGGGCGCTGAGTGCGCAGCAGACGGGCAATGCGGCTGAAGTGGTAATAACAGAACTGCCCGACTGGATTATCCCGATAGCGTGAGGCGATTTTCTCCAATGCGGCCAGTTCATTGGCCATGGTGAAGCGCTCGGAGCGGCGGTGGTAGAGAATATCGTCGGCCAGTACCCGCAATCGGGCGGCAATCACCTGCGCATTACGGCGGATCACCGCTTCGGCATGACTCTCCTCCACCAGCTTTTGCACTTCTTCTGGCAAATGCAGGCTGACGGTAATGTGTTCCTGCAAATCCAGCGCCACCTGAAAACGCTGAAACAGCCGCTTATGCTGATGATGGTGGCCGTTATTGGGCAACATATGCAGTTGCTGGTAGAGCAGGGCGATGAGGTCGATGACCTGCTGCTGGCGTTTTAGCAGCGGCGGCAGGGCGGTTTCAGGGTCGGTGTGCTGAGTCAGCAGGCTGTATTTGGCTTCGAAATAATCCGCCAGTTGCAGATAAAGCTGGCTGAGACTTTCGCGCATCGGCTGCTCTTCAGACAGACGGAACCACACCCAGTTAAACAGCCCGTACCAGGCGGTACCCACGATATACAGCAGCGGCGCATGCCAGATGGGAACCACGCCTGCCATACTCAGCGTGAAGATGGTGGCGACCAGGGCACCAGGTAATAAACGTGCGTGCAGAGGGCTGATTTCGCCGGTAATGCCCAGCACCAGAGCGAGTGCCAACATGATAAATGGCAGCGGAATGTGCCAATTTACCAGCAGCAATTGCAGCAGCAGACTGCTGAAAGCAAAGAGAGAGCCACCGACGATCAAGCGTTTGAAAAAGCGCTTATGTGGCGTATCAAGGCCGGAGATATTGCAACAGGCGGGGACCAGCGAAAATAAGAGCCCCATTTGCAACTGGCCGAACATCCAGCCAATCCCCACGGGAATAGCCAGCACCAGCGTTTGGCGCAGGGCATAGTTGACTTCAGGATGGTAAAAAAACCGACGCCATAACGTCATGCGTTGCTTCTTCAGCCGCGCTATCACTGTCTTTTCCTATTTCCCAATAAAAACGGCGCGACAGTTGCCTGCCGCGCCGTTTCTCAGGGAATTAACGGGTGCCGTAAACGACAATCGTTTTACCGTGTGCGGAGATCAGGCTCTGATCTTCCAGCATTTTGAGAATACGGCCGACCGTCTCGCGTGAACAACCGACGATCTGACCAATTTCCTGACGGGTAATTTTGATCTGCATACCATCCGGGTGGGTCATCGCATCCGGTTGTTTTGCCAGATTCAGCAAGGTTTGCGCGATACGGCCTGTCACGTCGAGGAAGGCGAGGTTACCCACTTTCTCTGAAGTCACTTGCAAGCGTGTCGCCATCTGAGCAGAAAGGCGCATCAGAATGTCCGGATTGACCTGAATCAGCTGGCGGAATTTTTTATAAGAAATTTCAGCCACTTCGCAGGCAGATTTGGCACGAACCCATGCACTACGTTCCTGACCTTCTTCGAAGAGTCCCAGCTCGCCGATGAAGTCACCTTGGTTCAGGTAGGAAAGTATCATCTCTTTGCCTTCCTCATCTTTAATCAGGACGGCAACCGACCCTTTCACGATGTAGTAAAGCGTTTCGGCTTTTTCACCTTGGTGAATCAGCGTACTTTTGGAAGGATACTTATGTATATGACAATGAGACAGGAACCATTCGAGAGTAGGGTCTGTTTGTGGCTTGCCGAGAACCATTAGCTATTATCCTCTGTTGTTATCGCTGCCCAAAATCACAGGGCTCAGAGTTCCCTGTACGGCGTCTTAAAAATACGCGCCCTTTTAGCATAAGAACTGTCCAGTAATGCTGCAAGCGGGAGTCGGAATGAAACAACGTTATCATGGTTGTAGCACCGTGGTTTCATGTGAAAACCACAAACCCATCACCGCAATTTACTGAAAAGTGTGTATCGGCTTTGTTTGTAGCACAGGTTTGCGCGGGTGTCTTCTGTTGTCTCGCTTCAGCATGATGGCGATCGGGTTACGTTGCCGGTTTTTTTCGAAAAGGGTAGTCTGGAAGAAATTTGGCGAAATATTTACACCAGGAGTAAGGCACATGCAGGCACGGGTAAAATGGGTTGAAGGGCTGACGTTTTTGGGTGAGTCGGCGTCAGGTCACCAGGTTTTGATGGACGGCAACGCAGGCGATAAAGCCCCCAGCCCGATGGAGATGTTGCTGATGTCGGCGGGCGGTTGCAGCGCCATCGACGTCGTCTCTATTTTGCAAAAAGGCCGTAACGATGTGCAGAGCTGCGAAGTGAAACTGACATCAGAACGACGTGAAGAGGCCCCCCGCCTGTTCACTCATATCAATCTGCACTTTATTGTTACCGGCAAAGAGTTGTCAGACAAAGTGGTTGAGCGCGCCGTGTCCCTCTCCGCTGAAAAATATTGTTCAGTCTCTCTCATGCTGGGTAAGGCCGCTTCCATCACTCACAGTTTTGAAGTGGTTGAGCCGGAATAAGACTTCACCAGCGGTATGCCTGACAGTGGGCCCGCAGCAAATCCAGAAATCGCCGCGCTGCAAAGGTCAGCGGCGATTTCTGCGAATAGAGTACGCAATATTCCGCCTGTGGCAGGCTATCAACCGGCAGCAGTTGCAGCTTGTCTTCTAATCCGAACGGCGAAGCCATTGCCCGCGCCACAATGGTCAGGTAATCCGACTGCAGCACCAGATTCAACCCGCAGACTACTGAATCTGTGCGTACTGGCATTTCGACAGATTGATGATAAACCGCTCCCATCGTCAGTTGGAGTTGCTGGTAATACCCCATATCCGTTTCTGGCAACACCCAGCGCGCGTTCTGTAGCTCCTCCAGCGTGGTGGCATTCTCCAGCGGGTGACCGCGTCGCGCAAGAATGCCAAAAGGCGCGCTGAACAAGGGTTCTCGCACCAAATCTTCGAGCGGAAGCCCCGGCCCGGTAGTTCCCACAGCAAAATCCAGACGACCTTCGCGCAGCGCAGGCAACAGCGTAGAGAGCTGACCCTCTTTGATCATGAGCTTGGCCAGGGGAAATGCGCCCTTAAACTCGTCGGCCAGCGCGGGAAGCAGCGTCATCGCAATAAGCGAAGAGCAGCCGATAGCGACCGAACCCTGGGTGTACTGGTTCATCTGCTGGATTTCATTGGCGGCGCGTTCGAGCTCTTCCAGAATAAACTGCATGCGCTGCGCAAAAGCTCGCCCGGTTGCCGTCAGGGTCATCCCTTCATTACCACGCAGCACCAGCTGGGTGTCGAGGGTTTGTTCAAGCTCCCGTAGCGCACGACTGACAGCAGGTTGGGAGAGATCCATAGCGCGTGCTGCCCCACGGATACTGCCACTGCGGATCACCTGCTGGAAAACCTTCAACTGCTGCAATTTTGGCAAATACCGCATCTCTCCCCCTATCAGTAAAAAGCATCACTTGTCTGAAAATTACATCTTATCGCAGAGCTGTAAAGCTGATAGCGTCATTTGGTTGTAAATAACTCATTGTAATAAAACAAATAAGTTATGCATGTCGCATTTTAGATTTCTTCCGACAGTGAAAAAAACTGGACGGGTGATAACAGAAAGGGATATCCGCTATGAAAAGTCGTTCCCTGATGATTTTTTTGCTGTTCGTGGGCTACGCCGTGGTTTATATCGATAAAACCGTGATGGGCTTTGCGCTGTTGCCCATAGAAAAGGAATTTAATCTTAAACCTGAGCAACTTGGCTACATTACCGGCGTGTTTTTCCTCGCCTATTCCTTGTTCCAGATCCCTGCTGGTTGGCTCAACGATCGGGTCGGGTTCAAAAAGGTGCTGATCCTGTCGCTGTTTATGCTCGGCGGTTTCGCGCTGTGCTTTGGTTTGCTCGGATTTGGCTTCGGTCTGCTGGTGACTTTCCGCTTTCTGGCAGGGGTTGGACACTCGGGATATCCCACGTCATGTGCGAAAGCCGTGGTAGCCAATTTCCCCCTCGAGCAGCGCACGTTCGCGCAATCTATTTTGCTCTCTTCAGCTGGCCTGGCGATGACCGCCGGACCGCTGATTGCGGTCTACAGTCTGGACTCTCTCGGCTGGCGTGGCTCTTTCTTGGTATTGGGGCTCCTCGCGTTTGCCATCGCGATTTGTATCGTAATTTTCGTGCCTAAGCCGCCGCAGGCGCTTAACCGGACATCGGCTTCGGGCAGTGGCAGCTACCGCGCATTGCTGAAGAATCCGATTGTCTTGCTGCTGTTTGTTTCTATTTTCTGCATCAACATTCCTTCATACGGCCTGATGGCCTGGTTGCCGAAATATCTGGTGCAGCAGCGCGGCATGTCGCTGGATACCTCAGGGCTGGTGGTGGCGACCGGCGGTTTAGGGATCTGGATCTCTTCGCTCGTGACCGGCTGGCTGGTGGGGCGTTATATGCAGGGTAAAGAGCCTAAAGTGGTGTTTTGCAGCTCAATGCTAAGCGCCGTCTGCATCTGGATGGTGTACACCACCACGTCGGCGATGAGTGCCGGGCTGTTCTTGTTCCTCGGCTATATTTTCCTTATGACCTCATTTGTGACGGTATTTACTCTGCCGATGAAACGCCTGCCCACCGACGTGATGGGTGCGGCGATGGGCATTATTAACACCGGTGGCACGTTAGGTGGCTTTGTTGCCCCTATAGCTATGGGATATTTGATCACCGTGACGCAAAGCTATTTTTCGACCTTTATTTTTCTGGCGATGGCCATGGTGGTATCGGGGCTGGTGATACTGCCGCTGGCCCGCCGCTCCCAGACGTTGTTACCTGACGCGGCTTAACGGAATATGACTGAGGAAATGATCATGACAGTGTGTTTTGAAACCTTACTTAGCGATGTTAAACAGAAAGTTATCGACTGGCGCAGGCATATTCATGCCCATCCCGAGCTCTCTTTCCAGGAGGAGGCCACTGCCAATTATATTGCCGGTGAGCTGGCGACCTTCGGCCCTCTTAAATTAACGCGGCTTACGCCCAACAGCGTGGTAGCTGACTTACAGGGCGCGCATCTGGGCCCGACCTATGCGCTGCGGGCAGATATAGATGCGTTGCCGATTCAGGAAGAAACCGACGAACCTTTCTGTTCGACGGTGCCGGGGGTGATGCACGCCTGTGGTCACGATGCTCACGCTGCGATGCTGTTGGGCGCAGCCTGGGTGCTGAGCCATTGTCAGGCCGATTTGCACGGTTCGGTACGTTTTATCTTCCAGCATGCCGAAGAGTTGCCGCCGGGCGGCGCGCAGGAGTTGGTGGATTTAGGCGTGCTGGATAATGTGGAGAAAATCTTTGGTCTGCATGTCCTGCCGAACTTCCCAACGGGTGATGTCGGTTTGAAAGAGGGCGTCTTCTGCGCTTCAACCGATAATTTCGATATTCTGATCCACGGTAAAGGCGGTCACGGCTCGATGCCGCATCTGTGTATCGATCCGGTGGTGATTGGGGCTGAAGTGGTGACGTCGCTGCAAAATGTAGTGTCACGCAGGCTGGACCCGTTGCTGGTGCCGGTGCTGACCATCGCGACTTTCCAGACCGGAGAGAGCTACAACGTGATCCCGGAGCGCGTGCGACTGGCCGGTACGCTGCGTACCCATAACAACGTGGTGCGTGAGCAGGTGCCGCACTTGATGGAGCAGACAGTGGCTGGGATCACCTCCGCCTATGGCGCAACGCACGAGATCCGCTGGACACGTGGCTACGTGAATGGCGATAACCACCCAGATGCCTGCGTGATTGCTCGGCAGGTAATTACCGACACTCTGGGTCAGCAGGCGCTGAAAGAGATCGCCCAACCGATGTTTGGCGGCGAGGATTTCTCTTCTTATCAGCAGAAAGTACCCGGCTGCTTCCTGTTTATCGGCAGTGGTAATGAGGCTATCGGCGCGACCTACGGCGTGCATCACCCGCGCTTCAAGCTCGACGAAGAGGTGTTACACATTGGCGTTAAACTCCACGTCGGGTTTATCCGCCAATTGCTGATGAATGCCGCGTAACGCGGTTACTCGATCTTCTTCCCTTCGATCAGGCGCTGCACCAGCGGCGCCATGATCAGCTCCATCGCCAGTCCCATTTTCCCGCCCGGCACCACTAACGTATTGATGTGCGAGATAAAGGAACCCTGCAACATTGCCAGCAAGTAGGGGAAATCAATATCGTCGATGCCACGGAAATGAATCACCACGAAACTTTCGTCCAGTGACGGAATGGCTTTGGCGGCGAACGGGTTAGAGGTATCCACCGTCGGTACTCGCTGGAAGTTGATATGTGTACGGGAGAATTGTGGGGTGATGTAGTTGATATAATCGTCCATCGAGCGCACCACGGAATCCATCACGGCTTCGCGCGAATGCCCGCGCTCGCCGGTATCACGCACCAGTTTTTGGATCCACTCCAGGTTAACAATTGGCACCACGCCGACCAGCAAATCTACCTGTGCGGCGACGTCAATCTTGTCTGCCACGACGCCGCCGTGCAGCCCCTCATAGAATAAAACGTCGGTCGGTTCCGGCAACGCCTGCCAGGGTGTAAAGGTGCCCGGCACCTGGTTGTAAGGCACGGCTTCATCATAAGTATGCAAATATTTGCGCGAGCGGCCGCTGCCATTTTTACCGTACTCTTTGAAGCTCTGTTCCAGTAAACCAAAGTCATTGGCTTCCGGGCCAAAATAGCTGATGTGGCGACCGAGGTCACGGGCCTTGCGGATCGCTGCGTCCATTTCAGGGCGGGTAAAGTGGTGAAAGCTGTCGCCTTCCAGCTCGGCAGCGCGCAGGCCAAGCTGTTGGAATATTTTACGAAACGCCAGACTGGTGGTGGTGGTTCCTGCACCGCTCGAACCGGTGACCGCAATAACGGGATGTTTGGCTGACATAATGCGCTGTTCTCCGTAAAGGTGATGCTGGCAGACGTGCGGCGGTCTTTTCTTTGGTCGAAGACGTGGCGTCAACGCTGCGCATAATTACGCCTATTGTTACCATATTTATTCGTTCAGTGACAGGCGTCTTCCCACTCCAGATAGCGGATAATTTGCTGGCTCAGCTCCAGTCGTTCTGACGTTCTTCTTCGCCCGCGCGAAACTGGCCGCGCGGCATAATGTTCAGAGTTTCGTGCAGTTCGGACCACACCAGCACCACGTCACCACTCTTTAACTGGCGTCTGACATCTTCTACTTTTTGATCCAGCGTGCGTTCCTGCTCGCCGTAATCGGTGCCTTCACGCAACACGAAGGCTTCGATTACGTTGGTGAGGATCTCAGCATCCAGTTCTTTCCAGGGAATAATCACTCAGTCTTTTCCTTTAAATAGGGGGCGATCCACGCGGGAATACGTTGTTCGAGCCACATGGTCGGATTGCGCAGACTGCCGGAGACAAAACCCACGTGGCCACCGTGCTCGGTTAACTGATACTCGACGCACGGCGGTAAGTCTGTGAGCTGCGGGATAACGTCCGGCGTCATAAACGGGTCATCTTTGGCATGGATGATCAGCAGCGGAATACGTACCTGTGACAGCATCGGCAGGCCGCTGCACCGGCGGTAGTAGTCCAGCGCATCGGCAAAACCGTGGGCTTTCGAGGTGATGGCATCGTCGAACTCACGGATGCGTCGCATCGATTTCAATTCAGCCAACGTCACTGGCAGGGTGCCGGGATACTTCGCCAGTTTACGTGAAGCGTTCAGTTTGAGCTGGTCGAGCAAATAACGCTGATAAAAGCGCGAAGAGCCGCGTTCGAGCCGGTAGGCACAGGGCTCGAGCATCAGCGGTGCCGAGACCACGACTGCTGCGTTGAGTTGACATTTTTCGCCCTCCTGTCCGAGATAGCAGGCCAGCATGTTCCCACCGAGCGACACGCCTACGGCACCGGTCGGTACATCGCCGTAGGTTGCCCGCAGCCAGTTGAGGAAAAAGCGCGCGTCTTCGGTTTCGCCGGAGTGATAGATGCGTTGCATCTTGTTCGGTTCGCCGCTGCAACCGCGAAAATGCATCACCACGCCGAGCCAGCCCTGTTCACGCCAGGCGTGCAGCAGCCCGTGGGCGTAGGGGCTGTAGAAGTTCCCCTCCAGCCCGTGAAACAGCACCATACGGGGTTTATGGCGCGCCTTTGCCGGGTCTTCGCTCCAGGCTAAATCGACAAAATCACCGTCCGGCGTGTCCAGTCTTTGCCAGTGCGGTTTGAGCATTGCATGCCGCCGGACCAGCCTTGGCAGCAGCGTTTGCAGGTGCGGATTACTGGCTCCGCGCAGAGGGCGAAAGGATTCATGCATATGATGAATAATTTTCTCGTTAACAGGTCTTGTGCGATCAATATCACACTGATAGCTTCAATCCTATCGCACATTCTTCGGGTCGGAGTACCCAAATAAATGGAACTTAGTTTATTCTTTTCGATGCTTGGTTTTTTGTGGGTTGCCGCTATCACACCGGGCCCGAACAATATGTTGCTTACCACGTCTGGCGCTAACTTCGGTTTCTTTCGTTCAACATGGCTGATGATTGGCATCATGCTCGGGATGCAAAGCATCCTCTTGCTGGTGGCATTTGGCGTCGGCAGCCTGATCATGGTCTATCCGGCGTTACACTTGTTCCTAAAAGTTGCCGGGAGCCTGTACCTGCTGTGGCTGGCGTGGAAGATTGCTACCTCCGCCTATGAAAAGCTGGAAGTGGGTGCCGCACCGCCCAAACCGCTGCAGTGGTATCAGGGCTGGTTGCTACAGTTCCTCAACCCGAAAGCCTGGCTGATGGGCCTTGGCGCCGTGGCCAGTTTCAGTCTGGCGGGTGCCGGTTATAACCACTCCATCGCGGCCATCAGTTTGGGCATGTTCATGGTCAATCTGGTTTCCGGCATTATCTGGCTGGGATTTGGCACAGTGATTGGCCGTCTGCTCAGCACCCGCCGCGCCTGGTATACCTTTAATGTCGCGATGGGCATTTTGACCGCGGCCTGTGTGTTGCTGATCTGGCGCTGATTTCCCTGCGTTACCAAAGGCTTCCAATCGGAGGCCTTTTTTATACCTCTATATATTCCATAAAGTAATTAAAAATAATTTATAATTACTTTCTAACTTTTCACACCTCCGCTAAAACTGTCTGACAAACAATCAGCATTCCCCTGCGCGGAGCAACTTCTTATGGCGAGCAATACAATCACAGGATTCAAATTTCATGGCGTCGCTCTGGCACTGAGCCTGGCCGCGTTTGGCGCGCAGGCGGCGGATGTCACTGTGGCATATCAGACCTCAGCGGAACCGGCCAAAGTGGCACAGGCGGAGAATACGTTCGCCAAAGATTCCGGTGCGAAGGTGGACTGGCGCAAGTTTGACAGCGGCTCCAGCGTGTTGCGTGCGCTGGCCTCCGGCGATGTGCAGATCGGTAATATCGGCTCCAGCCCGCTGGCCGTGGCAGCCAGTCAGAAGCTGCCTATCGAAGTATTTCTGCTGGCTTCTGAGCTCGGCAGTTCAGAAGCGCTGGTAGTGAAAAAAGAGATTAAAGACCCGAAAGATTTGGTCGGTAAACGCATCGCGGTGCCGTTTATTTCCACCACCCATTACAGCCTGCTGTCGGCGCTCAAACATTGGGGCATCGACCCGAAACAGGTCACCATCGTGAATCTTCAACCACCGGCTATCGCCGCGGCCTGGGCGCGTGGCGACATTGATGGCGCTTACGTCTGGGCACCCGCGGTCAATGAACTGGAGAAGACCGGCAAGGTGCTGACGGACTCCTCGCAGGTTGGCAAATGGGGTTCACCAACGTTGGATGTCTGGGTAGTACGCAAAGATTTCGCTAAAGCGCACCCGGAGATTGTGACGGCCTTTGCCCGCAGCGCCCTGAAAGCACAGGGCGATTACCTGCAACAGCCAGAGAAATGGCTGCAAGATAAAAGCCATCTCGATACGCTGTCGCGCCTAAGCGGTGTGCCGGATGAGCAAATTCCTGATCTGGTGAAAGGCAACCGCTACCTGCCGGTGGACGAGCAAATTACTCAGCTCGGACAGCCGGTGAATAAAGCTATTAAAGACACGGCGGCGTTCCTCAAAGAACAAGGCAAAATTCAGCAGACTGATGATGATTACAGCGATTACGTGACCAATGAGTTCGTGAAAGCCGTCAAGGCTGACCCGAAATCCTGAGGAGATCATCATGTTAAACGTCTCGCGCTTGTCGGCTGACTATCAGGGAAAACCTGCGCTGAAGGACATTTCATTGCAGATTGCCAGCGGTGAACTGGTGGTGGTGCTCGGCCCGTCGGGCTGTGGCAAAACCACCTTGCTCAATCTGGTGGCCGGTTTTCTGCCGGCGTCCGGCGGTTCAATCACGCTCGACGGCCAGCCGGTCAGCGGGCCGGGCGCGGATCGCGGTGTGGTGTTCCAGCATGAAGGTTTGTTGCCATGGCGGGACGTGCAAAGCAATGTGGAGTTCGGCCTGCAGCTGGCGGGCGTGAATAAAACCCAAAGGCGCGATACCGCACAACGCATGTTGAACAAGGTCGGGCTGGCGGGTTATGAACAGCATTTTATCTGGCAGCTTTCCGGCGGTATGCGCCAGCGCGTGGGGATCGCCCGCGCGCTGGCGGCGGACCCGCGTCTGCTGCTGCTCGACGAGCCCTTCGGCGCGCTGGATGCCTTCACCCGTGAACAGATGCAGGAACTGCTGCTGACCATCTGGCGCGATACCGGTAAGCAAATCCTGTTGATCACCCATGACATCGAAGAAGCCGTGTTTCTGGCAAGCGAGCTATTGTTGCTCTCGCCGGGGCCGGGGCAGGTGGTGGAGCGGCTGAAACTCAATTTCGGCCAGCGTTATGCCGACGGGGAAAACTGCCGGGCCATCAAATCTGACCCGGAATTTATTGCCCAACGCGAATACGTGCTGAGTAAAGTCTTCCAGCAGCGTGAGGTGCTGATATGAGCCTGGATTCCACGTTGAAAGAGAACGTTCGCGCCACGGCGTCACGCCGTCTGTGGCTGCCACGCATTCCGCGAAATGTGCGCCTGAGCCTCGCCACGCTGGCCGTTCTGCTGTTTATCTGGTGGGCGGTGACCGCGCTGAAACTCATCAGTCCGCTGTTTTTACCTGCACCACAGCAGGTGTTGCATCAGCTGTATGTGATTGCCAGCCCGCAGGGGTTTATGGACGCCACGCTGTGGCAGCACCTGGCTGCCAGCCTGACGCGCATCGTGATTGCGCTGTTAGCCGCCGTGATTATCGGCGTGCCGGTTGGGATCGCGATGGGGCTGAACGATACGGTGCGCGGGATATTGGATCCGCTGATTGAGCTTTACCGTCCAGTGCCGCCGCTGGCCTATTTACCGCTGATGGTGATTTGGTTTGGCATTGGCGAGACGTCCAAAATTTTACTGATTTATTTGGCGATTTTCGCGCCGGTTGCCCTGTCCGCCGTGGCCGGGGTGCGCAGTGTTTCGCAGGTGCGGGTTCGTGCCGCGCAGGCGCTGGGTGCCAGCAAGGGGCAGGTGCTGCGTTATGTCGTCTTGCCGAGTGCGCTGCCGGAAATTTTAACCGGTATCCGCATCGGGCTGGGCGTTGGCTGGTCCACGCTGGTGGCTGCCGAGCTGATTGCCGCCACGCGCGGCCTCGGATTTATGGTGCAGTCCGCCGGAGAGTTTCTGGCGACTGACGTAGTGATTGCCGGTATCAGCGTGATCGCGCTGATCGCTTTTAGTCTTGAACTCGGGCTGCGCGCCTTACAGCGCAAACTGACCCCGTGGCATGGAGAACAACAATGAATGAACGTCTGGATATCACGCCGTTAGGCCCTTACATCGGCGCGCAGATTGAGAATATTTCGCTGGCCCGTCCGCTGTCTGATGTGCAATTTGAGCAGCTGTATCATGCATTGCTCAAGCATCAGGTCTTGTTTCTGCGCAACCAACTGGTGACACCGTTGCAGCAACGCGCGCTGGCGGCCCGCTTCGGCGATCTGCATATTCACCCGGTTTATCCGCATGCGCCGGACGTTGAAGAGATCATCGTGCTGGATACCCATGACAACAATCCGCCGGACAACGATAATTGGCACACCGACGTGACCTTTATCGAGACACCGCCTGCGATTGCTATTCTGGCATCAAAGCATCTGCCTTCCACCGGCGGTGACACCTTGTGGACCAGCGGTATTGCGGCCTATGAAGCGCTGTCTGAGCCCTTCCGCCAGTTGCTGGTTGGGCTACAGGCCGAACACGACTTCACCAAATCGTTTCAGGAGTTCAAATTCCGCAAGTCTGAAGAAGAACATCAGCAGTGGCTGAAAGCCAAAGAGAAGAATCCGCCGTTGCTGCATCCCGTGATCCGCACGCATCCGGTGAGCGGCAGGCAGGCGCTGTTCGTCAACGAAGGGTTTACCACACGGATTGTCGGGCTGAGCGAGAAAGAGAGTTCGGCAATTTTGAGTTTCCTGTTCAGCCATGTGACCAAGCCGGAGTTTCAGGTGCGCTGGCGCTGGCAGGAAAATGATATCGCGATCTGGGATAACCGCGTGACCCAGCATTATGCCAATGCAGATTATTTGCCGCAGCGACGCATTATGCACAGGGCGACGGTCTTAGGCGACAAACCTTATTACCGGGCATGACGCGTGGTTGTACGGGGCTGCGGCGGCGTTGCTGCGTCACCTTGGGTTGCTCACATACTGGAGTATGCTCCGCTCCCAAGGTGACTGGCGCCTTGCCTCGCTCCCGTACAACCACGCTCGGAAAGGGGATTGTGAGGGAAAAGAAAGGATCAACTTTCTAAATCAAACCCCTTTGCTAACTCTTCCAGCTGTTCCTGGGCGTCGAGCCAGGTCATTTCGGTGTCGTCGAGCGCGCCTTTAACTTTACTCTGCTGTTGCAGGCATTCGGTCAGTTCGGCTTTGCGGCTGATGTCGTAAAGCGCCGAGTCAGCCAGTTTCTCTTCGATGGCCGTCAGCTCTTGGGTCAGTTTTTCCATCTGTGATTCCAGCTTGGTGATCTGCTTGCGCAGCGGCTGGGTCTGGTTACGGAAATCGGCCTCGCGGCGTTTCTGATCTTTTCGCGACTGCGCGCTGTTCACGCCGTCTTTTGATGGCGCTTCCTGCTGGCTCTCCTGACGCTGAATATCCACCAGCCATTGCTGATAATCTTCCAGATCGCCATCGAACTGCTCCACTTTGCCGCCGTGAACCAGATAGAGATCATCGGTGGTAGAGCGCAGTAAGTGGCGGTCATGCGAGACCACGACCATTGCGCCTTCAAAGTCGATCAGCGCTTCGGTCAGCGCCTGGCGCATATCGAGATCCAGGTGGTTGGTCGGTTCATCGAGCAGCAGCAGATTAGGGCGCTGCCAGACGATTAACGCCAGTACCAGTCGGGCTTTTTCACCACCGGAGAAGCGCTCGGTCGGGTCTGTGACTTTGTCGCCGTGGAAACCGAAACCGCCCAGATAGTCACGCAGTTGCTGTTCGGTCTCTTTGGCGGCGATGCGCGTCAGGTGCTGCAACGGCGATTCATCGGCCCGTAAAAACTCCAACTGATGCTGGGCGAAGTAACCCAGTTTCACACCCTTTGCCAGACCAATATCGCCCTGTAAAGGTGGCATGGTGCCGGCCAGCAGTTTGATCAACGTCGATTTACCGGCACCATTACGGCCGAGCAGACCGATGCGTGAACCCGGCACCAGATTGAGCTTGATGGAGTCCAATATGGTGTTGTCGCCATAACCGGCGCTGACTTTTTCCATGCGCAGCAGCGGATCGGGCAAACTTTCCGGCGAACGGAAGCTAAAATGAAAAGGATTATCGACGTGCGCCGGGGCAATCAGTTCCATGCGTTCGAGCATTTTGATGCGGCTCTGTGCCTGTTTGGCCTTGGTCGCCTGCGCCCGGAAGCGGTCAATGTAGCTTTGCAAATGCGCCACTTTTTCCTGCTGACTTTCAAACAGCGACTGCTGCTGCGACAGTTTGGTTGCCCGCTGGCGTTCAAATGACGAGTAGTTGCCGGTGTATTCGTTCAGCGTCTGCTGTTCGATGTGCAGGATTTTGTCGACAATCGGGTCGAGGAAATCGCGGTCATGGGAGATAAGCACCAGCGTGCCGGCGTAGCTTTTCAGCCACTTTTCCAGCCAGATCACGGCATCGAGATCAAGGTGGTTGGTCGGTTCATCAAGCAGCAGCAGATCAGAGCGACAAATCAGTGCCTGCGCCAGGTTCAGACGCATACGCCAGCCGCCGGAGAAGGATTTCACCGGTTGCTGCAATTGGTTCTGGGTGAAGCCGAGGCCGCTGAGTAAACTGGCGGCGCGCGCCGGAATAGTCCAGGCCTGAATGGCGTCGAGTTTGCCGTGAACGTGCGCAATGGCGTGGCCGTCGTCCAGATCGTTGGCGGACTGTAATTCGGATTCCAACTGACGAAATTCGCGGTCACCATCGATAACATACTCAATGGCAGGGACGTCAAGCGCAGGTGTTTCCTGATTAACCCAGGCCAATGCCCAGTTATGAGGAAATGTCAGGCTGCCCGCATCGGCGCTCATTTCGTTTTTCAGCAGTGATATCAGCGTGGATTTACCACAGCCGTTTTTGCCGACCAGACCGACTTTCTGGCCGGGATTAATGGTTGCTGACGCATTGTCCAGCAAGACATTGGTACCGCGTCGGATTTGTAATGAGGAGAAAACAATCATAAAGCGCCGTGTTGAGAGTATGTTAAATTGTCATCTAAATTCGAGATGATTTATGCGGTTTTTGTACCGCCGATTTGAACCAAAATTGTCACAATATTGAACAAGACGTATTGCGTCCTATTTTTAGTCTTTGCGAAGCATGGTAACGGAAAAACCGCACCCTGACGACGCTTTGGAGGTATTGATGTCGCAGCCACCCAAGGTTTTGCTGCTGTATGCCCACCCGGAATCGCCCGATTCGGTTGCCAACCGTGTTTTATTACAACACGCCCGACAGTTAGAGCATGTCACCGTCCACGATTTATATGCTCATTACCCAGATTTCTTTATCGATATCCACCGGGAGCAGGAGTTGCTGCGCGAGCATAAGGTGATCGTCTTTCAGCACCCGCTCTATACCTACAGCTGCCCGGCGTTGCTCAAAGAGTGGATGGACCGCGTGTTGGCCCGTGGTTTTGCCAGCGGCGCGGGTGGAAATGCGCTGCGCGGCAAGTACTGGCGCTCAGTAGTGACCACCGGTGAACCTGAGGGGGCTTATAAAGCGGGGGGTTATAACCGTTATCCGATGAGCGACATCATGCGGCCGTTCGAGCTGACATCAGCCATGTGCCATATGCATTGGATGACGCCGATCATTATCTATTGGGCGCGGCGGCAGAAGCCTGACGTGTTGCAAAGCCATGCCCAGGCGTATGGCGAATGGTTGCAGTCTCCGATTGCACTCGGAGGGCTCAAATAATGGACGGTTCCAATTTACCGGCGGCCATTCTGCTGTTTCTGTTTGCAGCGGTCGTTGCGGTACCCATCGCCCAGCGTCTGGGGATTGGCGCGGTGCTCGGCTATTTGATCGCCGGTATCGCTATTGGTCCGTGGGGGCTGGGCTTTATCCGCGATGTCGACGAAATTCTGCACTTCTCGGAGCTCGGCGTGGTGTTCCTGATGTTTATCATCGGGCTGGAACTGAATCCCGGCAAGCTGTGGGAGCTGCGGCGGCAAATTTTTGGCGTCGGCGCCGGGCAGGTGATCGTGACTGCTGCCGTGCTCGGTGGCCTGCTGTATGTCACTCATTTTTCATGGCAGGCGGCGCTGATTGGCGGTATTGGTCTGGCGATGTCATCGACGGCGATGGCACTGCAGCTGATGCGCGATAAGAGCATGACCCGCAATGAAGGCGGTCAGTTGGGTTTTGCGGTGCTGTTGTTTCAGGACATCGCGGTCATCCCTGCGCTGGCGCTGATCCCGCTGCTGGCTGGGGATTCGGCGGGGGCAAATAACTGGGCCATGATTGGCCTGAAGGTACTGGCCTTTGCTGGCATGTTGATTGGCGGGCGTTTTTTGCTGCGGCCTATTTTCCGGCTGATTGTGGCCTCCGGCGTGCGGGAGGTATTTACGGCGGCAGCGCTGTTGCTGGTGCTGGGCTCTGCGCTGTTTATGGACTCCCTGGGTTTCTCAATGGCCCTCGGCACGTTTATCGCCGGGGTATTGCTGGCCGAAAGTGAATATCAGCATGAGCTGGAAATCGCGATTGAACCCTTTAAGGGGCTGCTGCTTGGGTTGTTCTTTATCTCGGTCGGCATGGCTCTAAATCTCGGCGTACTTTATACCCACATCCTGCTGGTTCTGGCGGGCGTCCTGGTGCTGGTAGCAGTAAAAGGCGGCGTTCTCTACACGCTTGCCAGGATCTTTGGCCTGCGTACCTCGGTGCGATTGCAATTTGCCGCGGTGCTCAGCCAGGGGGGAGAGTTTGCCTTCGTGCTGTTTTCCGCCGCCGGTGCGCAGAAAGTGATCTCTTCCGATCAGCTGTCGCTATTATTGGTGGTGGTGACTTTATCGATGATGACGACACCGCTGCTGATGCAGGGCGTGGATCGAATCTTGGTTCGCCGTTACAACGATAAAGAAGAGAGCGACGAGAAACACTTTGTGCAGGATGATGAGCCGCAGGTGATCATCGTGGGCTTCGGGCGATTCGGTCAGGTGATTGGACGCCTGCTGATGGCCAACAAAATGCGTATTACCGTGCTGGAACGCGATATCAGTGCTGTAGGTCTGATGCGCACTTATGGGTATAAAGTCTATTACGGTGATGCGACCGAGCTTGAATTACTCAGGGCGTCCGGGGCAGAGAAGGCCAAATCCATCGTCATCACTTGTAATGAACCGGAAGATACGATGGAGATTGTCCATCTTTGCCAGCAGCATTTCCCGCATCTGAATATTCTGGCGCGTGCCCGCGGACGTGTTGAAGCGCATGAACTGTTGCAGGCTGGCGTGACGCATTTCTCGCGTGAGACGTTCTCCAGCGCACTGGAACTGGGTAAGAAAGCACTGGTGACACTGGGAATGCATCCGCACAGTGCGTATCGAGCACAGCAGCATTTTCGTCGTCTTGATATGCGTATGTTGCGGGAGCTGGTACCGCAAAATCGGGGCGATGTGGCGCAAATTTCCCGCGTCAAAGAGGCGCGTCGTGAGCTGGAAGATATTTTCCAGAGTGAAATGCACAATGAACGCCGTCAGCTTGATGGCTGGGACGATGACGAATAGCCCCTTTTTATGCCAGCCCGTTAATATTTTTTTGCAAAACGTTTCTGCCGCCCCAACTATAGAAGCAGGCGCAAGATGCAACATTCCTGGAGAGTAAGTGATGGCTACAACCCGTAAGCGATTCATTGCCGGGGCGGTTTGCCCGCAATGTAAGGCGCTGGATACGCTGGCTTTATGGACAGAAGATCAGGTCGAAGTGGTCGAGTGTATTAAGTGTGGCCTGCATAAGCGCCAGACGGATGAGCTGGTCAGTAAGACGTTGCGCCCGGAAGAACAAGTTATCGGTATTTTTGATCCGAAGTAGCGTTATGGGCCGCGTTTTTTTATGCTGTTCGGTACAGCGGCGCGGATTTCCGCTACACTCTTCGCCAAATTTATTCGGCACTGTTGATGTATCCGTTTTTTTGCACAGGATACGGACAATGTGTCGTGACTGAATTAGCCTGAAACGAAATGGCGTTCGTTACCCGAAACGTTCGCAGACAATAAATTAAGTTTCCAACGGTAGGAGTTATCATGAAAGTATCTAAAGACCTGGTCGTCAGCGTGGCATATCAGGTACGTACAGAAGACGGTGTGTTGGTTGATGAATCTCCGGTGAGCGCACCGTTGGATTACCTGCACGGCCACGGTTCCCTGATCTCAGGTCTGGAAACTGCGTTGGATGGCCATGCGATTGGCGACGTATTCGACGTGCATGTTGGCGCGAACGACGCTTACGGCAACTATGATGAAAACCTGGTGCAGCGCGTTCCTAAAGACGTGTTTATGGGTGTGGAAGAGCTGGAAGTCGGCATGCGCTTCCTGGCTGACACCGATCAGGGCCCGGTTCCGGTTGAAATCACTGAAGTTGACGGTGACCACGTGGTGGTTGACGGCAACCACATGTTGGCAGGTCAGGATCTGAACTTCCACGTCGAAGTGGTTGCTATTCGTGAAGCAACGGAAGAAGAACTGGCTCATGGCCATGTACACGGTGAGCATGGCCACGACCATGGTCACGATCACGAACATGGTGACGGTTGCTGCGGTGGCCACGGTCACAGCCATGATCACGATCACGGCCATGACGAAGTGAAAAAAGGCGGTTGCGGTGGCAACGGCGGCTGCGGTTGTCATTAATCGCCAGCTATAAAGAAAAGGCATCCTGCGGGATGCCTTTTTTGTTTCTACCACAGGGCGCCACTCGACATCAGTAGTGGGGCGGTGGTGTCTCTTCGGATGGGTCAGCGATTTGTGACGGCTGTGAAGCGCGCAGCTTGTCAGTCAGCAGGCGCAAATGGTCATGTAGCCTGTTCATTTCCAACTGATGAGACGTGACAATCGTATTAAGCTCATCAATCGTCACTTCCTGAAACGCCAGGCGGCTTTCCAGCATTTCCAGGCGATGTTCAAACGTATTCTGGTCCATAGCATTTCCCTCTAGGTACGGCTGACAGGACGGTCAGGGCTGTGATTCTACCTGTAATGAAACAGAATTGCCTGACCTGCGGATCTAGGACTTTTCACATTATCCGGTGTTGTCGAAACTAATTGGATCAAAAAAGGTCCCAATAAGACGCTATTGGTTAGTATAGATATTGTCTTGTCTGAACAGGGACAGTTATAGTAACCGACGAATTTTCGTAATTGTTACCTGAGGCATTAAGCTTCAGGCCTTGGAGAAATGGATGAAATCACTGTTTAAAGTAACACTGTTAGCGACCACGATGGCACTGACACTGAATGCTACGCAGGTCATGGCAGCCGACGCAGCGAAAGCTGCAGAGACGCCAACTGCTGCACCAGCCGCCGCCGCTCCGGCAGCGACTGATACCACCAAGTTTAAAAGTGATGATGAGCAGGCTGCTTACGCGCTGGGTGCTTCACTTGGCCGCTACATGGACAATTCTCTGAAAGAACAAGAGAAACTGGGTATCAAACTGGACAAAGACCAGTTGATCTCTGGTGTTCAGGACGCGTTTGCTAACAAAAGCAAGCTGTCTGATCAGGAAATCGAAAAAACCCTGCAAACCTTTGAAGGCCGTGTGAAAGCATCTGCTCAGGCTAAGATGGAACAAGACGCTAAAGCTAACGCTGATAAAGGCGACAAATTCCGTGCTGATTTCGCTAAAACCAAAGGCGTGAAGAAGACTGAATCAGGTCTGCTGTATCAGGTAGAGAAACCAGGTACCGGTGAAGCACCAAAAGACAGCGACACTGTAGTTGTTAACTACAAAGGCACCCTGACCGACGGTACTGAGTTCGATAACTCATATACCCGTGGTGAGCCATTGTCTTTCCGTCTTGACGGTGTTATCCCAGGCTGGACCGAAGGCCTGAAACACGTTAAGAAAGGCGGTAAAATCAAGCTGGTCATTCCACCAGAACTGGCTTACGGCAAAACTGGCGTTCCGGGGATCCCTGCTAACTCCACTCTGGTCTTTGACGTAGAGTTACTGGATGTTAAAGCCGCGCCGAAAGCGGATCCAAAAGCGGCTGAACAGCCTGCTGATGACGCAGCTGCGGCTGCAGCACCTAAAGCAAAATAATTTTTGCCGGGTGTGATGAAAAACCGTCGCTTAATGCGGCGGTTTTTTTTGCCTGACGAATTAATTGCTTCTGACCCTCATTTTACTGCGGTTACTCTATGATGATTACTTGACGCATTTGCCTGTCGGGCATAACGTCACTATTCCACGTGACCCAGGGCGTCTCACCGTACATTTGTTACAGTAACGGACCCGGGATATTGATTGATACGTATTGCTGCTGTCAGGCCAATGCGATGTAGAGGGTGGTAGCTTCGATGTCTAATTCGCTTATATCTGGCGAAACCGGCGAACTGGATTTGCTGGACCAACGTCCTTTCAATGAGACCGACCACGAAATACTCACTTCCTATGAGGCAGTAGTAGATGGTCTGGCCATGTTGATTGGTGAACATTGCGAAATTGTTCTGCATTCTTTAGAAGATCTTAAATGCTCAGCGATTCGAATCGCTAATGGCGAGCATACCGGACGGAAAATCGGCTCGCCGATCACCGATCTGGCGCTGCGTATGCTGCATGATATGACCGGTGCTGACAGTAATGTTTCGCGCGCCTATTTCACCCGGGCAAAAAGCGGCGTGTTGATGAAGTCGCTCACCATTGCTATTCGCAACCGGGAACAGCGGGTAATCGGGCTGCTCTGTATCAACATGAATCTTGATGTGCCTTTCTCGCAAATTATTCAAACCTTTATGCCACCTGAAACACAGGAAGTGGCACCCTCCGTGAACTTTGCTTCATCGGTTGATGATTTGGTCGCGCAAACGCTGGAATTCACCATTGAAGAGGTCAATGCCGACCGTAATGTGTCCAACAATGCCAAAAATCGTCAGGTTGTGCTGAATCTTTATGAGAAAGGTATTTTTGATATTAAAGATGCTATCAACCAAGTTGCTGACCGGCTGAATATTTCTAAACATACGGTCTATCTCTATATCCGCCAATTCAAGAGTGGCGATCTGGTGGGGAATGAGCGTTGAAGCTGCGTTATTGCTTGCTGGTCACCGGCCCTGCTTATGGTACGCAACAAGCCAGTGCAGCCTATCAATTCGCGCTGGCGTTGATTGCCTGCGGGCATCAGCTGGAAAGTATCTTTTTTTACCGTGATGGCGTGCTTAATGGCAATCAATTGTCGGCACCGGCATCTGATGAATTTGATCTGGTGCGCGCATGGCAACGTTTAGCTGCTGACCATCAGGTTGCGCTGAACATTTGCGTGGCTGCAGCCCTGCGTCGCGGTGTCATTGATGATGCCGAAGCGCGCAATCAGGGCGTGGAGTTTGCCAATTTGCAGCCTGGGTTTTTCCTCACAGGCTTGGGTAGTCTGGCTGAAGCATCGCTAACCTGCGACCGGCTGGTGCAGTTTTAAATGCAAGGTGTGAACCCAATATGAAGAAAGTCGCTTTTATTTTTACACATGGGCCGCACGGAACGTCTTCAGGTCGGGAAGGGTTAGATGCTTTGCTGGCTACTTCGGCTTTAACTGAGGATATCGGGGTGTTCTTCGTGGCCGATGGGGTATTTCAGCTGTTAGCCAATCAGCAACCCGATAAGATTTTAGCGCGTAACTACATTGCGACTTATGGCGTTTTGTCGCTGTATGACATCGACCAGTGTTTCGTCTGCGCCGCATCGTTAAAAGCGCGCGGTTTGACCGAGGAACTGAGTTGGGTACTGGATGCCGATACGTTGGCGGAAGATGAATTACGCGATAAATTATCTGAATATGATGTCGTTATGACTTTTTAATGCAGGAATACCCATGCTTTTTACTTTGGCTAATTCGCCGCAATCTTGTGATCTAACAGCACTTCTTCGCCTTATTGGCCCACAGGATGCATTCTTACTGATGCAGGACGGTGTACTGGCGGCAGTAAGAAACAGTGAGGCGGGAGAGCGTTTGGCTACGCTGGGGCTTCCGGTTTATGTATTAAGTGAAGATCTGGCTGCCCGCGGCTTAGTTGGTCAAATTTTACACAGCGCGACCTTAATCGACTATACTGGTTTCGTTGCGCTGACCGAGAAACACACACAACATATGGCATGGCAATAAACGCTAATACTGTATATTTCTTGACACCCTCGAAGGTCAGCCCTAAAATTCTGCGTCCCCATATTAGCTCATGCTGATCGTGGGGCGATTTATCACGCGTTTACAAAGTAGTTTATGAAACAAAATCCAGGAGCTTTTTAATGGCAACAATTAATCAGCTGGTACGCAAACCACGCTCTACGAAGGTTGCTAAAAGCAACGTTCCAGCGCTGGAAGCCTGCCCGCAGAAACGTGGCGTATGTACTCGTGTATATACCACCACCCCTAAAAAACCAAACTCCGCACTGCGTAAAGTATGCCGTGTGCGTTTGACTAACGGTTTTGAAGTTACCTCCTACATTGGTGGTGAAGGTCATAACCTGCAGGAACACTCCGTGATCCTGATCCGTGGCGGTCGTGTAAAAGACTTGCCAGGTGTGCGTTACCACACCGTCCGCGGCGCACTGGACTGTTCAGGCGTTAAAGACCGTAAGCAATCTCGTTCTAAATACGGCGTTAAAAAGCCGAAGTCTTAATGGTTCTCCGTTAAGTAAGGCCAAACATTTTCACATTACTGTCAAAATAAACTCTTAGAGTTTTGGACAATCCTGAATTAACAACGGAGTATTTCCATGCCACGTCGTCGCGTCATTGGTCAACGTAAAATTCTGCCAGATCCTAAGTTCGGATCCGAACTGCTGGCTAAATTCGTAAACATTCTGATGGTAGATGGTAAAAAATCTACTGCAGAAGCAATCGTCTACACTGCTCTTGAGACCCTGGCTCAACGTAGCGGTAAAGGCCATCTGGAAGCTTTCGAAGTCGCTCTGGACAATGTTCGTCCGACTGTCGAAGTTAAGTCCCGCCGTGTAGGTGGTTCAACTTACCAGGTTCCAGTTGAAGTACGTCCGGTTCGTCGTAATGCATTAGCAATGCGTTGGATCGTTGAAGCTGCTCGTAAACGCGGTGATAAATCCATGGCTCTTCGCCTGGCGAACGAACTTTCTGATGCAGCAGAGAACAAAGGTACTGCTGTTAAGAAACGTGAAGACGTTCACCGTATGGCTGAAGCCAACAAGGCGTTCGCCCACTACCGCTGGTAATCACTACGCAGTAGTTATGCTAACCAAGCGGGCGCTTCAAGAAGCCAACCCGCTTGGCTTAACTGAACTTGAACGTCCTAGTAATAGAGGAATCAAATGGCTCGTAAAACACCCATTGAGCGCTATCGCAACATCGGTATCAGCGCGCATATCGACGCCGGTAAAACGACGACGACCGAACGTGTTCTGTTCTACACCGGTGTAAACCATAAAATCGGTGAAGTTCATGACGGCGCAGCAACCATGGACTGGATGGAGCAGGAGCAGGAACGTGGTATTACCATCACGTCCGCTGCGACTACCTGTTTCTGGTCTGGCATGGCTAAGCAGTTCGAACCACACCACATCA
The DNA here is from genome assembly GCA_946478305.1 of uncultured Enterobacterales bacterium. Classification (GTDB taxonomy): domain Bacteria; phylum Pseudomonadota; class Gammaproteobacteria; order Enterobacterales; family Enterobacteriaceae; genus Ewingella. The sequence continues at coordinate 2,015 of CAMLBO010000003.1, read as the reverse complement.
ACATCATTGACACCCCAGGACACGTTGACTTCACCATCGAAGTTGAACGTTCCATGCGTGTTCTTGATGGCGCGGTAATGGTTTACTGTGCCGTTGGTGGTGTTCAGCCACAGTCTGAAACCGTATGGCGTCAGGCAAACAAATATAAAGTTCCACGCATCGCGTTCGTTAATAAAATGGACCGTATGGGTGCTAACTTCCTGAAAGTTGTTGATCAGATTCAAAAGCGTCTGGGTGCAAATCCTGTTCCTCTGCAGCTGGCTATCGGCGCTGAAGAGAAATTCACCGGTGTTGTTGACCTGGTGAAGATGAAAGCGATCAACTGGAACGAAGAAGATCAGGGTGTGACCTTCGAATACGAAGAGATCCCAGCTGATATGCAAGAACTGGCTGAAGAATGGCGCCAGAAATTGGTTGAGGCCGCTGCTGAAGGCTCTGATGAGCTGATGGAGAAATTCTTTGGTGGCGAAGAGCTGACTGAAGAAGAGATCAAAACCTCACTTCGTGCGCGCGTATTGCGTAACGAAATTATCCTGGTTACCTGTGGTTCTGCGTTCAAAAACAAAGGCGTACAGGCAATGCTGGATGCGGTTGTTGAGTATCTGCCAGCACCAACTGACGTTGAAGCTATCAACGGTTTGCTGGATGACGGTAAAGACACTCCGGCAGTTCGCCATTCTGACGATGCTGAGCCGTTCTCTGCTCTGGCGTTCAAAATCGCTACTGACCCATTCGTGGGTAACTTGACGTTCTTCCGTGTTTATTCCGGTCTCGTCAACTCAGGTGACACTGTATTTAACCCAGTGAAATCGCAGCGTGAACGTCTGGGTCGTATCGTTCAGATGCATGCTAACAAGCGTGAAGAGATCAAAGAAGTTCGTGCAGGCGATATCGCTGCAGCGATCGGCTTGAAAGACGTGACTACCGGTGACACTCTGTGTGATCCAGATAATGTGATCATCCTTGAGCGTATGGAATTCCCAGAGCCGGTAATTTCTGTTGCTGTAGAACCAAAAACCAAAGCTGACCAGGAAAAAATGGGTCTGGCTCTGGGGCGTCTGGCGAAAGAAGACCCATCATTCCGCGTATGGACTGATGAAGAATCTGGTCAGACAATCATCGCAGGTATGGGTGAGCTTCACCTGGATATCCTGGTTGACCGTATGCGTCGTGAATTTAACGTTGAAGCGAACGTAGGTAAGCCGCAGGTCGCTTACCGTGAAGCGATTCGTGCCAAGGTTACTGATATCGAAGGTAAACACGCCAAGCAGTCTGGTGGTCGCGGTCAGTATGGTCACGTTGTGATCGACATGTATCCGTTGGAACCTGGCACGAATCCGAAAGGGTACGAGTTTGTCAACGAAATCAAAGGTGGTGTAATTCCTGGTGAATTCATCTCTGCGATTGATAAAGGTATCCAGGAACAGCTGAAATCTGGTCCATTAGCAGGTTATCCGGTAGTAGATCTCGGTGTGCGTCTGCACTTCGGTTCTTACCACGACGTTGACTCCTCCGAGTTGGCGTTTAAACTGGCTGCCTCTATTGCCTTTAAAGATGGTTTCAAGAAAGCGAAACCTGTTCTGCTTGAGCCGATCATGAAGGTTGAAGTAGAAACGCCGGAAGAGAATACTGGTGACGTAATCGGTGACCTTAGTCGTCGCCGTGGCCAGCTGAAAGGTCAGGAATCTAACGCTACTGGCGTTCAAATTCACGCTGAAGTTCCGCTGTCTGAAATGTTCGGATACGCAACTCAACTGCGTTCTCTGACCAAAGGCCGTGCATCTTACACCATGGAATTCCTGAAGTACGATGATGCGCCGAATAACGTGGCCTTGGCCGTTATTGAAGCTCGTGGCAAATAAGCCACTGGTTTAAACACAATGATCCCGTGCTCTCTCTATTAAGGGAGAGCACAAGAGTAAGGAATATAGCCGTGTCTAAAGAAAAATTTGAACGTAACAAACCGCACGTTAACGTTGGTACTATCGGCCACGTTGACCACGGTAAAACTACCC